>DATJIP010000138.1:0-26507 GCA_035493235.1 Steroidobacteraceae bacterium | reverse complement strand
CGCAGCGCTCGCTGACTGCGGATTACCTGACGGGCAGGAAACAAGTAAACGGACACGTTCCCATCCGGAACTGGGAGGGCGCGAGTCCCTCGCTGTACGTCCGCGGCGCGCGCCAACACAATCTAAAAGGTATCGACGTCGCGCTGCCGCTGAACCGGCTCGTCTGCATCACCGGCGTATCGGGCTCCGGCAAATCGACGCTGGTGCAGGACGTTCTCTATCCTGCATTGCTCAAGCGTCTCGGCAAGCCGACCGAAGTGCCCGGCGCGCACGACCGCATCGAAGGCGCCGACGCGCTCGGTGCCGTCGTGATGGTCGACCAGACGCAGATCGGCCGCACGACGCGCTCGAATCCCGCGAGCTACGTGGGCGCATTCGATGCGATCCGCAAGCTGTACGCAGCGGAGCCGCTGGCGAAAGAGCGCGGTTACACGCTCGGCACTTTCAGCTTCAACTGCGGCAACGGTCGTTGCCCGAGTTGCGGCGGCAACGGCTTCGAGCACGTCGAGATGCAGTTCCTGTCGGATGTGTACCTGCGCTGTGGCGAGTGCAACGGCCGGCGTTATCGCGCGGAGATCCTCGAAGTCACGCTGAATCGCGACGCGTCGCACGGCCGCAGTATCGCCGACGTGCTCGACATGACTGTCTCCGAAGCAGTCGGGTTCTTCGCCGGCGAGCGCGAGGTGCTCGCCCGACTGCGGCCGCTGGTCGAGGTCGGGCTCGACTATTTGAAACTCGGCCAGCCGGTGCCGACGTTGTCCGGCGGCGAGGCGCAGCGGCTGAAGCTCGCGGGTCATCTTGCTAAGGCGGACGAGCGTCCCAACGGCTCCGCCGGCGCGCGCGGCACCTTATTCTTATTCGACGAGCCGACGACGGGCTTGCACTTCGACGACATCGCAAAACTGTTGCGCGCGTTCCGCCGACTGATCGACGCCGGTCATTCGCTGCTGGTGATCGAGCACAACCTCGACGTCATCGCGGCCGCGGATTGGCTGATCGACCTCGGGCCCGAGGGTGGCGATGCGGGCGGCGAGATCGTTTGCGAAGGCACGCCACATGAAGTGATGAAGCATGCGAAGTCGCACACGGGCAAGGCGTTGCGGGAAGCGGATAACGGTTGGCGGATAGCGGATGGGCAGAAGTCCGCTGCTTCACAATCCGCTATCCGCCAGCCGCCAGCCGCGTCGTCCATCTCCATTCACGGTGCGCGTGAGCACAACTTGCAGAACATCGACGTCGAAGTTCCGCGCAACCGTTTCACTGTGGTCACCGGCGTGTCGGGCTCGGGAAAATCCACGCTTGCGTTCGACATTGTCTTCGGCGAAGGCCAGCGCCGTTATCTCGAATCGCTCAACGCCTATGCGCGCCAGTTCGTGCAGCCGGCGTCGCGTCCCGACGTCGATGCGATCTTCGGCATTCCGCCGACGGTCGCGATCGAGCAGCGCACGAGCCGCGGCGGACGCAAGAGCACCGTCGCGACGTTGACGGAGATCTATCACTTCCTGCGCCTGCTCTACGTGAAGCTCGGCACGCAGTACTGCCCGGACTGCGATGTGCCCATCGAGCCGCAGAGCTTCGAGTCGATTGCGGCGCGCGTGCTGAAGGACTACCGCGGCAAGAAAATCGCGGTGCTCGCGCCGCTGGTCGTCGCGCGCAAGGGTTACTACACCGACCTGGCGGCATGGGCGGCGAAGAAAGGCTTCGCCCATCTGCGCGTCGACGGCGTTCTGCAGCCGACTGACAAATGGCCGCGACTGTCGCGCTTCCACGAGCACTCGATCGAGTTGCCGGTTGCGACGCTTGCCGTGTCGCCGCGCGCCGAGCGCGACGTGCGCGCGGCGCTGACTACAGCGCTCGATTTCGGTAAAGGCGTCGTGCACGTTGCGATCGAAGGACGAGCGTCCGCCATTTTCTCGACGCGACGCGCGTGCCCATCGTGTGCGCGCAGCTTCGCCGAGCTCGATCCGCGCTTGTTCTCCTTCAACTCCAAGCACGGCTGGTGCGAGGAATGCTTCGGCACGGGTCTGAAGTTGCGCGGCTTCGACGAGGAGCAGACCGGCGAGGAATGGTGGTGGAGCGAAGGCGCGGATGCTGGACATGCCTGCCCTGCTTGCGATGGCGAGCGCCTCAATCCGATCGCGCGCAATGTGCGGTTCCGCAAGCTGTCGATCGCAGCGTTGACCGCGCAATCCGTCGCCAGCATGCGCGAGATGTTCGGCGCACTGAAGTTGCTGGGCCGCGAAAGCGCGATCGCGCGCGACGTGCTCGCCGAGATCAATTCGCGTCTGGCATTTCTCGAGGAGGTCGGGCTCGGCTACCTGGCGCTCGATCGCTCGGCGCCGACGCTATCGGGCGGCGAAGCGCAGCGGATCAGGCTTGCCGCGCAGCTCGGCTCCAATCTGCAGGGCGTCTGCTACATCCTCGATGAGCCGACCATCGGTCTGCATCCGCGCGACAACGGCATCCTGCTCGACACGCTCGGGCGGCTCGCCGCGAAGGGCAATTCGCTGCTGGTCGTCGAGCACGACGAAGACACGATCCGGCGTGCCGATCACGTCATCGATCTCGGTCCAGGCGCGGGCACGCGCGGCGGGCACGTCGTTGCCGCAGGAACTGCCGCCGAGTTGCAACGCTCGCCGCAATCGATCACTGGTCGCTTGCTCGCAGAGCCGCTGCGTCATCCGCTTGCGCAACGCCGTGCAGTGAACAGCCGCTCGCCGGCGCTCACGATCGAAGCTGCGTCGATGCACAACCTGCGCAAGCAGACGTGCCGCGTGCCGCTCGGCCGGCTCGTGCTCGTGACCGGCGTTTCGGGATCCGGCAAGTCGACGCTGGCGCGCGATGTCCTGCACGACAATCTGCGCGCGGCACTCGGCCGGCGGCGCGGTGCGAAGCTCACGTGGCAAGGCTGCCGCGGGATTCGCGGCTGGGAACAGGTCGGTCGCGTGCTGGAAGTCGATCAGACGCCGATCGGCAAGACGCCGCGCTCGTGCCCGGCGACGTACGTCGGCTTCTGGGATGCTATCCGGCGCGTGTTTGCCGAGACGACGGAGGCACGCATGCGCGGCTACACCGCCTCGCGCTTCTCGTTCAACACCGCGGGCGGCCGTTGCGAAGGCTGCGAAGGACAAGGTCTGCGGCGCATCGAGATGAGCTTCCTGCCGGACGTGCGCGTGATCTGCGATACCTGCGGCGGCAAGCGCTTCAATCACGACACGCTCACCGTCGAGTACAGGGGCAAGAGCATCGGCGATGTGTTGATGATGAGCGTCGACGACGCCGTCGACTTCTTCGCGGCGCATCCGCGCATCGATCACGCGTTGCGCCTGCTGCAGGATGTGGGGCTCGGCTACCTCACGCTCGGGCAACAGAGCCCGACGCTCTCCGGCGGCGAAGCACAGCGCATCAAGCTGGTGACTGAGCTCTCGAAGGTGAGCTACGCCGGCGCGCGCATCAACGGCAGCGCGCCGGGCACGCTTTACGTGCTCGACGAGCCGACGGTCGGTCTGCACATGGCCGACGTCGAGAAGCTGATTCGCGTGTTGCATCGGCTGGTCAATGCCGGCAACACCGTGGTGGTGATCGAGCACGATCTCGATGTGATCGCGGAAGCGGACTGGATCATCGATCTCGGGCCCGAAGGCGGCGACGAAGGCGGACGGCTGGTCGTGCAGGGCGCGCCGGACGACGTCGCGCGTGCCGCGCGCAGCTCACACACGGCGCGCGTGTTGCGTACCTTCCTGCGCGATCGCGGTCAGCCCGCCAAGGCGCGTTCGAACGCCGGCGTGTGACTGCGCAGCCAGCGCTCGAACGGGCGGATCTCCGGGTACAGCTCGCGCGACTTCGCGAGGTCGAGTCGCCGGTTCGGCACGTACTGCCGGTTGAACTCGAACATGTCCGCCAGATCGCTCGCGCCTGGGAAGCCCAGCGCCGCGAACGCATCGTGCGCAACGTAGCGATAGGCGAACGGTCGGCGCAGCACGCGATGCATGATCTCGGCGTAGTCGTCGCAACGCTGATCGTCGCCGACCACGCCGATGACTTTGTCGCGATACCAGAAGGACTCCGCGAAGATCGCTGCGACCACCCCGCCGACATCTTCAGCGGCGACCGCCGCGAGCGGCGTGCTGCCTTGGGGAAAGCCGAACACATAGGTCCCGTCGCTGGTACGGCGCGGCGGGAAATAGCTGAGGAAGTTCTCGTAGTAGAAGGCAATGTGCACGTACGTGGCGGGCAACCCCTCGCTGCGCCCGTACTCTTCGATGCGCCCTTTTGTGTCGAAGTGCGTCACGCCGAGCCGGCCGCCGGACAGCAGTTTCACGTGCGGCAGAGTGCTTATCACCGCGTGCTGTATACCGCTGGCCTTGAGCGCGTCGATCAAATTCCGACCGTGCTCGAACTCGCGCTCGAAGTGTTCCCAGTAGTTAGTGACGCCGAACGCGCCGTCGCAGTCGCGGAGTGCGGAACGTAGCGCCGGCGGATCGCTCAGATCGCCCTGGACCACTTCGGCGCCGAGCGCGGCGAGCTCCTGTGCCGCCGCAGACTCCGGGTGGCGGGTCAGGCAGCGAACCTTATAGGAGCCGGCACGCAGCAGATGGCGTGCCACCGAGCCGCCTTGGGCGCCGGTAGCGCCCACGACCAGGATGCGCAGGAACGTAGACATGCTCGTCGCCTCCTCCCCACTCAGGTCTCCTTGTGTAATCAGAGGCTTCCATGAGAAACACGTGGTGCGCGCTGGCTTGCGGGCAGCGCGCGGTCCAATGCTTTACGACTGCGACATGTGCGGCGCTAGTAGTGATTTGCGCAGCACTGCGCGAAAACCCGGCGCCGCCGCGTGGGCACGTACGGTTTGGCGAGTCCCAGCACGATTGGACAACGCAGATCGATCCGCTCTTGCCGCGGGCAGTGGCTACGCGGCTCCCGTTACTCTCGAATTGGGTACAGTGGGGCATGAATAAGAAAGCAGTGCGCATTGCGTCGGTGGTCTTTTGTCTGGTGGGCGCGCAGACCGCTACGGCTGCCGAGCGCGGTTTCTATATGGGGGGCCAGGTCGGCCAGGCTACGAAAGAGGTGTCGCGCGACTTCTTCGAGGTGTTCAACGACATCCTCCAGGAGGTCTCGAACTTCGTGCCAATCGAGGAGCACACCTCCATCGATGACACCGATATCGCGTTCTCGATCCTGGGCGGCTACCGCTTCAATTCGTATCTCGCCCTCGAGGGCAGCTTCACGAAGTACGGCACGGTCACGTTCAAGTCGCGCGCCAGCGGCAGCTTTCCGTTGGAAGGCGGCACCTTGAACACGAACATCGAGAGCGAAGTGAGCGGCTTCGGCCTGGCCGTGGTCGGCGCGCTGCCGCTGACTCGCGACTGGGAACTGTTCGCTCGCGGCGGCATGCTGTTCGCGAACAACAAGATCAGGCTCGTGGTCGACGCGACCGGCCAGCAGTTTCTTCCGGCGCCCGGAGACTTCGACCTCTCGGGCAACGACAGCACGCAGGAGACGTTCGCCGCCGTCGGCATCAGCCGGCAGTTTTTCGATATCTACGCTCTGCGGCTCGAGTACCAGCGCGTTTTCAACGCCGGCGGCGAGGCGACTGCTCAGGGCGATCTCGATGCCGTGCTGCTCGGATTGAACGTAACGTTCTGATCTCAGCCCGTATTCTCCGAACCCCGCGCGGACTGATCGGCCATAGCGGCTTAAAGGCGCCCGAACATGCTCACGCGGGCCGGTCGCTGGCGTTCCTGTGCCTTGGACGCAACAAACCACACCCGCCGTGTGGCGGGGTGTATACATGAAAGCCCTGCCGGGCTGGCAAAAGCCAGATAAAAATGGGGCTTTCCCGCGATTTCCAGGCTTCCAGCGCCGTGCGGAATTAGCAACGGTGCTTTCAATGCGCGAACTGCAGTTGTATGCTCGGCACCACGCTTAGGTCCGAGGGTGCGGGGAACTGATCATCCGCGGATCAAAAGTCGGGTCATTACAAGGGGAGCGTTTGCAGTCGCAGCTGGCTTTCGAGCGACTGATTCAAATCGTCCGAACTCAAACACCTCTCGCAGGAGGAGCTATCAATGTCGACGAGTAACTCTATTCGGCACGCTGTTCGCTACGCGTTGCTGACGGGTGCAGCGGCTGGTGTCGCGGCGCCTGCTTTCGCAGCAGACCAAACGATTCAGGAAGTGGTCGTGACCGGTTCGCGCATTGCGCAACCGAATCTCGAGACCTCGAGCCCGGTCACGCAGGTGACGGCAGAGGACGTGATCACGCAAGGCGTGACCAAGGTCGAAGATCTCATCAACCAGCTGCCGCAGGCCTTCGCTGCACAGAACGGCACCGTGTCGAACGGCGCAACGGGCACCGCGACGGTGAACCTGCGCGGCCTCGGCTCGGCGCGCACTCTCGTGCTGATCGACGGTCGCCGCATGCCGGCCGGTGGTGTGACCTCCGGCTCCTATGCCGCGGACTTGAATCAGATCCCGACCGCGATGGTCGAGCGTGTTGAAGTGCTGACCGGCGGCGCGTCTGCCGTGTACGGATCTGACGCTGTTGCCGGCGTCGTCAACTTCATCATGAAGAAGAACTTCGAGGGCATTCAGATCGATGGCCAGTACGCCATGTATCAGCACAACAACAGCTTCAGCGGCCCGGGCGCTGTGCAGTTGCGCGATACGATTGCGGCTCGTCACGCAACGAACCCGTCGCAGTTCAACCTGCCGGACGACAACGTCACTGACGGCAATGGTGTGCAGGGCACGATCACGATGGGTGTCAGCACCGAAGACGGTCGCGGCAACATCACGGCGTACCTGTCCTACCAGGACAACAAGCCGGTCCTCCAGCGTGACCGCGACTACTCGGCCTGCGCGCTCGCCGCGAACCCGACGGTGTCGTTCGCCTGCGGCGGCTCGGGCACGGCGTTCCCCGGAACGTTCACGAGCTTCGGTGGCAACAGCAACGCGATTCCTGGCCCGGACGGCAAAGTCGGCACGGCCGACGACGTGCGCCCGGACACCAATCCGCTGCCGGACTTCAATTCGACGGTTGACTCGGCCACTGGCAACACGTTCCGTGCGTTCAACAACGCCACGGATCAGTACAACTTCGGTCCGACCAACTACTACCTGCGTCCGGACACGCGCTACAGCCTGGGTGCGATGGGCCACTACGAGCTCGCACCGTTCGCTGACGTGTACACGCAGTTGATGTTCACGGACGTGCGCTCGGTCGCGCAGATCGCCGCCGGCGGTGCGTTCTTCAACACCGGCACGATCAATTGCGACAACCCGTTCCTGTCGGCGCAGCAAGCGACGACGATCGGTTGCGGTGCTGCGGCTACGGCGGCGACGACGACCATCAACCCGGACACGGGAGAACCGTTCCTGGCTGATGCCAACGTCGTTCCGATGTACCTCGGCCGTCGTAACATCGAAGGCGGCGGTCGCCAGTCGCAGTTCCACAATCAGTCGTTCCGTACCCTCCTCGGTTCGCGCGGCGACATCGCGGAAGGCTGGAACTACGACGTGAGCGTGCAGTTCTCGCGTACGACTGCGGACCAGAGCGGCATCAACGACTTCGTCGTGCCGAACCTGCAGAACGCTCTGCACGCCGTCCGCGATCCGGCGACGGGCAACATCGTTTGCGCCTCGGTGCTCGATGGCTCGGATCCGAATTGCGTTCCCTACAACCCGTTCGCCATCGGCGGTGTGACAGCGGCAGCGCTGAACTACCTGCAGGTGCCGGCGGTGCAGTCGGGCGTGATCGACCAGAACATCGTCACCGGCGTCATCACCGGCGACCTGGGCACGATCGGCGCCAAGCTGCCGTGGGCGGAAGAGTCGATCAAGGTTGCGTTCGGTGTCGAGAACCGCCGCGACAAACTCGAGAACACCACGGACTACGTTCTGACGAACGGCCTCCTGGGTGGTTCGGGTGGTCCGACGGTCGGCATCAGTGGCTCGACCAACGTGAACGACGCCTTCATGGAAGCGAACATTCCGTTGGTGCAGGGCAAGACCGGCTTCGAGCAGTTGCAGCTCGATACTGCGTATCGCTACTCGGACTACAGCTCGGGCATCAAGACCGACACCTACAAGTTCGGTGTTGAGTACGCGCCGATGGAAGACTTCCGCGTCCGCGCCAGCTTCCAGCGTGCGGTCCGTGCGCCGAACATCGTCGAGTTGTTCACTGCGCAGGGCTTCAACCTGTTCGACGCCGACGGCGATCCGTGCGGCGCTCAGCTCTTCGGCAAGGCGGGTGCAGCCTCTGACGACGCGTGCTTGAACTCGCCCGGCGGTGCTGCGGTCACGCCGTCTCAGCTGCGCGGCGGAGCGCTGGACAGCCCGGCGGGTCAGTACAACTTCAACCAGGGCGGCAACCAGGATCTCAAGCCCGAGACGTCGGACACAGTCTCCTACGGTATCGTGTTCACGCCGCGCTTCGCGCCTGGCCTGAGCGCCTCGTTGGACTACTTCGACATCAAGGTCGACGACCTGATCTCGGTGTTCGGAGCGGCTAACTCGCTGGAAGCGTGCTACACCTTCCAGGACGCCGCCGCCTGTAACCGCATTCATCGTAATGCGGCCGGCCAGCTCTGGATCGGTACCGGCAACGTTGATGACCTCAACATCAATATCGGCAGCCTCGAGACTTCCGGCATTGACTTGAACCTCAACTACACCGGCCTCGACATCGGCAGCATGGGCAGCCTGTCGTTCAACCTGACCGGCACGTTCCTGGATGAACTGGTCGTGGATCCGGGTGCAGCGGGCTTCCCGAAGTTCGATTGCACGGGCCTGCATGCGGGTCGCTGCGCCAGCAGCCTCACGACTGCGGCGAATCCTGAGCTCCGCACGCGCTTCCGCGTGGGTTGGGAGACGCCGTGGAACGTCGACATCGCCCTGACCCACCGCTACATCAGCGGCGTGTCTCAGGAAGGTGCGGCGGCCAACCGTATCGATCGGCACTTCGGCGCGCAGAGCTACTTCGATCTGTTCGGCAGCTGGAATGTCACCGACACGGCGAACGTGCGTCTGGGCATCAACAACGTGCTCGACGAAGATCCGGAGATCAATGCCAGCGTCGGTACGCGTGGCAACGGCAACACGTATCCGCAGGTGTATGACGCCCTCGGTCGCTACATCTTCGCGGGTCTGACCGTGAAGCTGTAACTCGAAGCAGATCTAACTCGAACCAATCGTTCGATAGATTGGCGGCGGTTCCACCAGGAACCGCCGCTTTTTTTTTGCGCGGCGGTTTTTTCGGGATGAGAATGTCGTCGCTATGACTGAAGCCTTGCTCACCGACTTGGTCGCTGCGCCGGACATCTACCTGCAGAAGATCGACCTGGCGCGAGACGCAGCGTTGCTCGTGCGGCTCGATGAGTCTGCCTATCGTGGGGCGAGCTTCCTCGACGACCGCATTCTCACGCCCACTCTGAAAGGCGGTTGGACCAGCCTGCCGAACGTCGTCCAGGCCGCGCAGGGCATCGCCCACGGCCGGCCGCTGCACTTCATCTTTCATACCGGTCACGTCGGTTCGACGCTGCTGAGTCGCCTGCTCGACGAGAGCGGCTGCGTGCTGTCGCTGCGCGAGCCGCTGCCGCTACGGACGCTGGCAGAGGCCAGCGACGTGCTGCGGTTGCCGGAGTCGTTGCTGAGTTCGACGGAATTCGAGCGTCTGGAGCGGGCGCTGTTGCTGCTCTGGAGCAGGGGCTACAACAGCACGCACAGCGTGGTCCTCAAGGCCACCAGCAGCGCCTGCCGGATTGCGACGTCGCTGCTGGAGCGTCTGTCGGGCGGCGCGCGCGCCGTTTACCTGAATCTCGGCGCCGAGCCGTATCTGGCCACACTGCTCGCCGGCCAGAATTCTGGAGTCGACTTGCGCGGGCACGGACCCGTTCGTATCCGTCAGCTGCAAGCGCGCATCGAGGCGCCGCTCGCGCCGCTGCATTCCTTGTCGCTGGGCGAGCTCGCAGCCATGAGCTGGCTCGCCGAGACCTGGAACCAGTACGACGCCGTGGAACGCCTCGGGTCGCGAGTCCTGGCTGTCGATTTCGACGAGCTGCTGCTGGACGTGACCGGCTGCGTGCGGCGGGTCGCGGAGCATTTCCAGCTGCCGCTGGAATCGGGATGGCTCACGAACATTGCGCACAGTCCCGTGCTGACGCGCTATTCGAAATCCCCCGACTTCGAGTATTCGCCGCAACTGCGGCGTGAGCTGCTGCATGAATCGCGGCGAGCCAACGCCGCGCAGATCGCTGCGGGACTGCGCTGGCTCGAAGCCCAAGCGGGATCACAACCCGCTATCGCGCGGATACTCACATGAGCTCAGCGAACGACGTTGAGAAACTCACGATCCTGGGCAAACGCCTGCTCGTCGGCGAGGGCGTGCCGGTGTCGATCGACAAGGGCATCGCGACATTGCGTGATGCAGCCTCGCGCGGCGGTGGCGAAGCGGCGACGGTGCTATCGGTCTGTGCCGCCTGGGGCTTGGGACAGCCACGCAATGTCGACGCGGCACTCGATCACCTCGAGCGCGCGGCGCAGCTCGGCTGGGACCCCGCGCGGCGGGAGCTCGAGTTGCTTGCGAGGGATTCCGGACCCGACCCGGCGGCGCTCCGCCGCAAGATCGACTTGCCATCGTGGCGCGCCGCGCCGACGGCGCGCATCCAGTTCGAGAAGCCGCGCATCGTCGTCATCGAGCGCTTCGCCAGCCCGCAGGAATGCCAGTGGCTCATCGGTCGCGCGGCCAGCGGCGGGCTGCAGCGCGCGAAGGTGTATCGCAGCAGCTCGACCGCGGAAGTCGCCGAGACGCGCACGAACCGCGAGATGTCGTTCACGATCTTCAACGCCGACGTCGTGCTCAGCCTGATCCGTGACCGCATCGCGGCCGTAGTCGGCGCGCCTGCCTCGCATTTCGAGATCGCGAAACTGCTGCATTACCTGCCGGGCGAGCAGTTTGCATTGCACGCCGATTTCATCGAGGCGAAGACACCGGACCTCGCGCGCGAGCTGGCGGCGCGCGGCCAGCGCTACGCCACTTTCCTGATCTATCTGAGTGACGGCTACGAGGGCGGCGCGACGCAGTTCCCGCGGTTGTCCTGGCAATATCGCGGCGGTCGCGGCGACGCGCTGCTGTTCAGCAACGTGGATGCGAGCGGCGCGCCCGACTACGACACCATCCATGCAGGCATGCCGCCGACGTCGGGCGAGAAGTGGGTGCTGTCGCAGTGGGTTCGAACCCGACCTGTCGGCCCGTAATACCTTTCAATCCTCGAGCAGCGCGGCATTCATCGTGAACTGAACGAGCTGATCGATCGCTGCTCTCGGCATGCCCAGCGCCGCGGCCAGCTGGTCGCGCGTGCGGGTGCCGTCGAGGAGCTGGATGAATTGCCGCTGCGTCGCGTCGACGGTGATGCTTCCATGCCGCTGATTGACCGGCGACTCGTTTTGCGCGGCTAGATACCGGGCGACGCTGCTCGCTCGCGGCTTATCGCTCGGGCTGCGCGCCAGCACGGGCGGCGCATCGGCATACAGCTCCAGCATCCCGTTCATCCAACAGTTGACGAGCTCGTGCAGCAGCAGCTCACGATGTTGTCCGCCCGCGGCGCCGACCACCTCGGCGACGGCAATCGCGTGCGGAAAACGCCCGCTGATCCGCACCAGGGCGTCGTGCAGCGGACCGGGGCCGACAACGCGTCGCGCGCCGAGCGAATGCTGGAAACGCGTCATGCCGTTCGCCTCGGCCGTTTGCCGAAAGAATGCAGCGACCTGCATCGTCTCGGCGCGCGCCGGCAGCTGGCTCCGGTCGAGCGTCACGTTCTCACGGCAGAGCAACGCCCGCCGGAACACGCGATTGCGCACGAAGTCGGCGTATTGCTCCAGGCGGATCAGGTCGCGCGCATTCGCCTCCAGCCAGTTGCGGAACCCCGGCGAATTCTCCGCCCCGACGATGCCGTTCTGAATCGCATCGCCGAGATATTGCAGACCATGGCTGGCGCTGCGGGCGGCAAAATCGCGGAAGTAGAACGGATGGTTCGTGCCTTCCAGGTATTCATGCACGAGGTAGCTGTCGGGGTTGTTCTCGAAATACTGCACCTCGGGGTGGAGCAGCGCCGAGAGCAGGGGAGTGCGCGCCAGCGACAGGATGAACTCGCGTCCCGCGCGGACCTTCTGAATCGGGTCCAGGAACGCGTCGGCATGGAAGAGCATCGCCTCTCGCACCCACATGCGCGCGTGCGCGCCGGGGTAGGTGTTGAGGCTGATGTAGGCCAGGCCGTTTGGCGCGAGCAGTTCGCCGCAGAGCTGCAGCACCTTCTCCGCCACTTCGTGCGGAACCCACGAGAACACGCCGTGAGCGATGATGTAATCGAACTGGCCCCACTCGGGCGTGACTTCCATGATGTTCGCTGCGCGCAGGTCGAGATTCGTCAGGCTGCAAGCCGTCGCGAACTTCCTCGCGCTCTCGATCTGCGATTCCACCAGATCGATGCCGATGAACTGCGCTTTGGGCAGCGAGTAAGCCATCGGCACGACGTTGCCACCCACGGCGCAGCCGAGCTCCAAAACCCGGCACTGCGCCGGCGCAGCGGTCTCGAGTCCGAGCAGCCGCGCGACAGCCTGCAACCGCCGCGGGTGGCTGTCGGGGAAGGAGTAATAGGCGTAGGGAACCTGGTCGTAGCTGGTGACGGTATCGGTCATCGCGGGTCGCTCGCTCCTATTCGAGCCGCGTGCAGCTGCTGCTGGAGCGATGCGAGGTGCGCGGCGTAATTGCGCCAGCGGCCGGATGACCGGCGGTACAGACGCTCGCGCACCTGCCACACGCTTGCCGTCTTTACGGCGCGGGCCGATTGCTCGAACGACAAGCACGCATCTTCCCACTCGAGCCCGCAAAAGGCGGTCAGCTGTTCCATTGCAGGTCGCGGCTCTTGCACGAGCGCATCGTAGTCGAGATCGAGAATGTCTGCGCCATACAAAGTTTTCCAGTGGGCCATCAGGCGTCGGTATTGCACGTAGTAGTGACCGATGTCGCCGAGGTCGAGCGCGTAGCCCATGCTGTGATCGAGATGCAGGAAATAGATCGAAAGGCAGTTGTCGAGCGCGTTGCGCACCGTGTGAACGATCCTGGCGTCCGGAAACAGCCGCTTGATCAGGCCGATGTACAGGAAGTTGTCGGGTCGCTTGTCGGTCACGCGCTCGCGCTGCGGGAACAGCGTCGCGAGCATCTGCAGATAGCGCGCGGCCAATGCATCGAGCTGCGACTGAGCAATTGTTGCCATCGTTTTCGGAAACGGCGCCAGCTCCGTGCGCACGAGCGATGGCAGGAAGGCGAGCTCACCGCCGGCAGCGACCCGTGAGTGCGCTGACAGGATCTGCTCGGCAAGCGTCGAGCCCGAACGGAACATGCCGCAGATGAACACTGGACGAGTCGACTGCGGCAGCCGTGCGGCGGTCGTCTGACCCGGCTGGAACTCAGCGATCAGTGCATCGATGAATGCTTCATGCGCACGACGATCGTAGGCGGCGCCGCGTCCGGCGCTCTGTCGGCTGGCGCGATTCGCCGCGGTGTATGCGGCAAAAGCTGCGTCCCAGGCGCTGCAGGAATCCAGCAGCTTGCCGAGCGCGAAGCCCAAGTCGGCGCGGTCGGCGTCTGCAGCCGTCGGGTCGGCGATCGCTGCACGCAAGCGCGCGATCAGCGAATCATCCGCTCGGATTATTTTCTGCAGACCGGCGTAGCGCGCCAATGCGATATAGCAGCTCGGCTCCAGCGCGAGGATCCGCTCATAAAGAGCACTGGCTTCGGCTTGCTTGCCGAAGTCCTCCCGCAGGTTCGCGAGATTCAGCAGCGCGGGAACGTAGTTGGGATTGAGAGCCAGCGCTGCCTGCAGCTCGCGTTCGGCCGCTTCGTCCTGACGCAGACAGTCGGAATAAATGACGCCGCGGTTGAGATGAATTTCCTCGGGCTGCGAGACACCGCGATCCAGTGCCTGTTGATACGACGCCAGCGCGGCATCGAAGCGACCGGCTCGACGCTGCAGTCGCGCGAGGTTGTACCAGGTGTCGGGAAGCTCGGGCCAGCTGCCGAGCACGCGCAGGTAGGCGGCTTCGGCCTCGGCGAGGCGCCCGGCCTGTTCCAGCGCCGCCGCGCTGCGCAGGACGGTCTGCGGATCTGTTACGTGTTCGACCACATGCGCATCAGGTTCTGGCGCACGACGTCGAGCCGCACGCGATTCTCCCAGCGCATCGTCGTGCCTTCGAGCGCGGCGATCTCGTTCAGCTCGTAGACCTGCAGGCGCTGATGCGGGTCGGCGATGTAGCTCTCGATGAACGTGATCGCGACCAGGCGCTCGCCGCTGCGCACGGGGATGACCTCGTGCAGCGTGGTCGAGGGATACACGATCGCTTCGCCGGGCGCGCCCTTGAATGCGAGCGCCTGGTTGCCGATCACGATCGACAGCTCGCCGCCCTCGTAGGTCGCCGGGTCGTTGAGGAACACGGTGCACGAGAGATCCGAGCGCAGGCGCGAACGCTCCAGCGGAATGAGCGCGGCGTCTGCATGAGCGCCGTACTTCATGCCGGGGGCGTAGCGGCTCACCAGCGGCGGCGCGACGCGCTTGGGCATCGCGAAATCCATGAACTCGCGCGAGCGCGCGAAGGCCGCGCTCACCAGCTGCGAGGCCTCGATGTGCTTCGGGTCGGTGGTGTCCGCCTGCAGGTTGTTCTTGGTCTCGTTGGCGGGATTGCTGGCGCGGCCCTCGACGAAGCGCAGCTCGCGACTCAAGGTCGTGAGGCGTGCGACCTCGGGCGGCGCAAGCAGGTTGCGGATCTTCAGCAGCACGACGGCTCTACCTCCGGAACTTCAAACGCTGGACGTCGGCTGGGTGCCGTTGAAGGCGTCGGTGGCCGCGATGATCTCGCCGATGACGGCGCGCTCGTCCGGCGACAGCCGCGGGCTCCAGACGTCGCAGATGAAAATGATGCGCGTCTGCTCGCTGTCGTTCCACGCCTCGTGCTCGATCGTGTCGTCGAACACCCAGGCTTCGCCGATGCGCCACTGACGCGTTTCGCCGCCGACACGGAAGCCG
Organism: Steroidobacteraceae bacterium; assembly: GCA_035493235.1. Taxonomy (GTDB): domain Bacteria; phylum Pseudomonadota; class Gammaproteobacteria; order Steroidobacterales; family Steroidobacteraceae; genus Steroidobacter. The sequence continues at coordinate 11,425 of DATJIP010000138.1, read as the reverse complement.
CAGGCGGGCGGCACGATCAGCGGCAGATGCACGACCAGACGGAAGTTCGCGACGCCGGTGTGCGGCGGAATGCGCGTCTTCGGCTGGAGCACCGAGAACAGCGCCGACGGCGAACGCAGCGGGACCTGCGCCTGCGGCAGGCGTGCCAGCACTTCCATCGTCGCGGGGGCCCGGCGGCAGCGCTCGGCGACCGGCTGGCCCTTCTCGTAGAAGTGGAAGGCGCTCCAGCGCGGCGAGTGATTCAGCTCGCGCCACTGATCGAGCGGCATGTGGTCTTCGTAGTGAATGTAGGGCGCGAACCCGGCCTGGTCCTCGCGCAGGATCGTCGCCAGCTCCTGTTGCATGGGCACGGTTGCGGCTTCCAGGTCCGCGAGCCACGGGAACTCCTCGCGCTCGTAGAACTCGATCGCCGGCAGCCCGGGGTAGAAGTACTCCAGCGGCTCCTGCTGATAGCGCTTGCGGACCCGCAGGGTCATGTCGATGAACGAATCGACGCGGCGGCGCTCAATGGGCGCGCACTGGCTCTGCGTATCCCCGATGCGGGCACGGATGAAATCGCTCATCTCGCGGGTATGCCGCCCGTGGACCTCGCGTGCGTGCGCCACGGCCTGCTGGGTTGGCCGATCGAGATAATTGTCCGGAGGTGCGTTGGAAAGCGCGGCGCCATAGAGGCCCGCCGCCCCCTTTATGTCTCCTTGCCGCTCCATGAGCGTGGCGCTCATCAGCAGCGCCGGGAAATTCCGGGGGTCGCGCCGCATGACCTCGCGCAGGGCGTCGAACGCGCCATCGACGTCGTTCAGCCGGCGGCGGACCGCGGCGAGGTTCAGCCAGCCCGGGATGCTCGCGGGATCGGCGGCAACCAGCCGCTGCAACAGCGCCTGGGCCGTGGCGAAATCGCCGGCGCCGAGAGCCTGCATGGCTGCCTGGTTCAGGCCGGCGGGATTCTCAGACATGGCGCAACTATACTGTCACGGGCATGAACATCAACGAGGTCGAAAGGGTGCTCGCGGCGGAGCCACGTAACGTTCGCGCCCTCATCCTCAAGGCGGACTACCTGGCGAATGCCGGTGACGCACGCGCCGCCTCGTCGTTCTACATGGCCGCGCTGAAAGCGGCGGGTCCGCCGCAGCAGGTAGCGCGCGAGTTGCTGCCCGACCTGCAGCGCGCCCGTTCCATGTACGAGCGGTATGCGAGCCAATATCAGGATTACATCGTCGACCAGCTGAGGGCGCACGGCTTCGACCCGGCGACCAGCAGCCCGCGCTTCGCGCAATCCCTCGACATCGTGCTGGGTAAGAAGCAGATCTACCTGCAACAGCCGCGCTACTACTATTTCCCCGGTCTGCCGCAGATTCAGTTTTATGGGCGCGAGCAGTTCCCGTGGCTGGCAGCGCTCGAGCGCGAGACCGACGCCATCGCCGCCGAATTGCAAGCGGTCATGCAGCAGTCGGGCGCCTTTGCGCCGTACGTGCAGGGCGATCGCAAGCGTCCGCCGAACGAGCAGGAAGGGATGCTGAACAATCCGGCGTGGAGCGCTTTCTATCTGTGGAAGAACGGCGAGGTCGTGGCCGAGAATGCCGCGCGTTGCCCGCGCACCATGCAGGCATTGCAGGACGTACCGCTGGCGCGAGTGCCGAACCGCTCGCCGTCGATTCTGTTTTCGCTGTTGCAGCCGGGCGCCCACATTCCGGCGCACAACGGCCTGGTGAACACGCGGTTGATCTGTCACCTGCCGCTGCTCGTCCCTGCGCAGTGCACGTTCCGCGTCGGCAACGAGCTGCGCGACTGGCAGAAGGGCAAGGCCTGGCTGTTCGACGACACGATCGAGCACGAAGCCTGGAATCGCAGCGACCAGACGCGGGTCATCCTGCTGTTCGACGTCTGGCGGCCGGAGCTGGCGCAGGAAGAACGTGACCTGGTCGTCTCGCTGTTCGAGGCAATCGACGCGCACGGCGGCGGGCGCAAACCGGATTGGGAGATCTAGGAGATCTAGATGAATCGAGTGCTGAAGGTTTCGTGGGTGCTGGTCGGCGTGAGCATCCTTGGTTCTGCGACGGCTGCCGATGCACTGCCGCCGAGTCTGCGTGCATGCATGAAGGAGGCGGACGCGACCCACCGCCTGGCGTGCTTCGATCGCGAGAGTGCGACGCTCGCCGGCGAAAGCGCGCCGGTCGCGAAGCAGGCTGCTCCGGCCCCGGCGGCGTCTGCGTCTGCCGCGTCCGCGACGCCCGCTGCGCCCGCCGCGGCGGCTGCGACTGTCGGCGCTGCTGCTGCGACCACGCAGTCCGCAACGGACAGGTTCGGCTACAAGGGCAACATCGCTCGCGAGGAACTCGATAAGCAGAAAGCGGAAGAGGAAGCGTCAGGCGCGCTCACGTCGAAGGTCACCGCGATCGCGACTCAGCCGAACGGCGGGCTGGTCGTGACGCTCGAAAACGGTCAGGTCTGGCAGCAGAAAACCGCAGATCGCGGCATGCACATCAAAGTGGGCGATCAGGTGACGATCAAGCACGCCCTGATGGGCTCGTTCCTGCTCACTTCCGATACCGTCAAAGGATCGATGCGCGTCTCGCGCGTGAAGTGAGTCCGCCTCATTGCTTCTCGACCAGCGGTGATGAATCGCCGTAGTACTGTGCTATGCCCGTCACTGTGCCGCGCACGAGATCGCGCTCGGCCGCGGTGAGATACGGATTCCAGACGTCGAGGATGAGAATCGCACGCGGCACGTCACTGTCGTTCCACGCCTCGTGCTCGATCGTGTCGTCGAACACCCAGGCTTCGCCGGGTCGCCACTCGCGCGTGGTCGAGCCGACACGGAAACGACAGCCAGGCGGAATGATCAGCGGCACGTGCACGATGACGCGCGTATTGGTCACGCCCGTGTGCGCGGGAATGTGCGACTTCGCATCGAGGATCGAGAAGAACGCTGTCGGTGCGTAGCCTTGGATGTCCAGCAGCGGCAGGCTTGCGAGCAGCTGCGCAGTCCGCGGGCACCGTCGCAGGTGATCGTCCATCGGCTTGCCGTCGCGCCACAGGTAGAACACGCTCCAGCGGCGCGAGTGATTGAGCTCCGCCCACTGATCGAGCGGCACGCCCTGCGGATAAGCGATGTAGGGCTCGAGACTGGCGGCATCCTCGGCGAACACGCGCTCGAACTCCTCGCGAATGTCTGCGGTCGCTGCCTCGAGCTGCGCGAGCCACGGAAACTCCGTGCGCGGATAGAACTCGCGCGCCGGTAGCTGCGGAAAATGCAGGAACGTCGGCCGCGGTGTGTAGATGCGACGGCGGCCCAGGAAGGCATCGATGCAGTGATCGAAGCGATCCTGCTGTGCGCCGCTGTGATGTTCGCGAAATTCCTGCAAGCGCTCGTTCAGGTATGCATCGAGCGCAGCATCGTTCGCCTCGGTTGCCGCCAGGGCCTTGTCGATCATTCCGCGCAGCGCGCCCGGAACTTGCGTGCCCGGCGGAATGGTCTGCAGCGCGTTGTGATACACCTTGGCGGCGGCACGTTGCTTTCCTTGCGATTCCAGCAAGGTTGCCTTCTGCAACAGGCCGAACAGGTGGCGCGGCTCCACGGCGAGCACGCGCTCGATGATCCGCATCTCCTCGTCGGCGAGTCCTAGTCTGCGCAGCGTCCCTGCGAGATTGATCAACAGCCGAGTATTCGAGCCGTCGCGTGCCACCGCGCGCTCCAGCAATTCACGCGCGCCAGCCACGTTGCCGCTACGGAGCTCGTGCAGAGCCGTCTCGTTGAGGATGGCGGGATGCTCGGGATCGAGGGCTTTGACGCGCATGAGCAACGCGTCGGCGCGTGCGCGGTCACCGTTTGCCAGCGCGCGCTCTGCTTGCGAAATCAGCTCGCTGACCTCGCCGGCCTGCGGAACGCTCATCGAATCTCCAGTGCTGTGCCGTGGCCGAGTCTAGCAAGCGTGTGAAGCATGATCGACAATGGCATCGTGCATGCTGTTGTGATGATGCGAGTGTTGCTCGCGGTGTTGATGCCGTTCTGGCTCAGCGTCGCGTGCGCCAACGCGTCTATCGAAAATCCGGGCGACAATTCGCACGATGCGTCCTGGGAATCCTTCGAGTTTGCCGGACTGAAGCGCAATTACACGCTGTTCGCGCCAATCTCGGCAGCTACGTCGCCTGCGCCCTTGCTCGTGTTGCTGCACGGCTCGTACGGCAGCGGTGCGGCAATGGTGAGCTCGTGGACGTCGCTGGCAGAACAGGAAGGCATCGTTCTCGTCGGTCCGGACGCACGCGAGCGCGAAGGGTGGCAGCTGCGTGCCGATAGTCCGCAGTTCATTCGTGCGTTGATCGACACCGTCGCGGCCAAGCATCCCATCGATCGCGCGCGCATTTATCTGTTCGGCAACTCAGGCGGCGCAGTCTATGCGCTCACGCTGTCGATGCTGGAGTCGCAGCTCTTTGCAGCGACGGCGATTCACGCGGGCGCGTGGCGCACGCCGAACGAGTTCCGCGCGGTGCCGTATGCGAAGCGCAAGATTCCGATCGCGATGTTCATCGGCAACAGGGACGAGTACTTTCCTTTGTTCGCGGTGCGCAAGACGCAGAGCGCGCTCGAGCAGGCCGGCCATCCCGTGAGCGTCACGGTCATCCCCGGGCACAATCACCCGTACGCGAACGTAGCGCTGGAAGTGAATCGCAGCGCGTGGGAATTCATGAAGGCAAATCGACTATGAAAGGGCTGCACACCGTTGCGTCGGCGGCGCTGTTGGCTACCGCGTTGGCGAGGCCCGTAGGCGCAGCGGACGACGATCTCGCACAGCGCATTGCTGCGTGTACGCGCGAGCAAGATGATGCTCGCCGTCTCGCGTGCTTCGATCGCGCCGCCGCGCCCAAGGTCGATGCGACGCAGACATTCGGTGTTCACGGCAGCGAGCTTGCTCGCAACCGCGACGACGACCAGCCTGAAGCCGAAAGCGCGCCGAAGCGAATCAGTGCCACGGTTACAGGAATCGAGAAGCGGGCGCGCGGCGAGCTGGTCGTCACGCTCGACAACGGCCAGGTGTGGGCGCAGAAGGAAATCGGCGCGTATTTCCCGCTCAAGGTCGGCGACCCGGTCGCGATTCTGGCCGGCACGCTCGGCTCGTTCCGGCTCATCGCCGGCAATCGCGCCACTGCCGTGACCCGAGTGCAGTGACATGGCCGAGATCCTGCCGTTCTTCGCCGTTCCTTTCGGTTTCGCGAAGCTCGAGAACTGCGCGCCGCTGAACCAGGAGTTGCGCACGCTGTTCCTGGCGCGCAGCGCGGAGGGCGGCGAGCACGCGAATCCGCGACCGCTCACGCAACGCAACCCGCAGGTGTTCGAAAGCAATTTCGGCTTGTTCCGCTCCACCGAGCGCCCGCTGCAGCAGCTCAAGGAATTCTGCTGGCCGCATCTGATCAAGTTTGTGTGCGACTTGAACGGTTACGACGACGCGATGCGCAGCCGACTGCTGATCTACTCGGACGCGTGGTTTCACGTCACGCGGCGCGGCGGCTTCTTCGGTCTGCACAATCATCCGAACGCGTCGTGGTCGGGCGTGTATTGCGTCGATCCGGGACAACGCGGCAGCGGCTTGCTCACGTTCGTGAATCCGATGCTCACGTCGAACATGTATGTCGACGCCGCGAATGCCAGCATGCGTGGTGCGTTTGCGTCAGGCGTGCGGCAGATCGATCTTGAGCCGGGTCAGCTGGTGCTGTTCCCGTCGTGGGTCCTGCACGACGTGAAGCCGTACGACGGCGATGGTGAACGCATCACGGTGGCGTTCAACTGCTGGTTTCAGCTGAAGGACGGATTGTCGGGCTAAAGCCCGACCTGCAGTTCCCCACCAGGCGTCAGTTCAGGCTGAACGCGGGATGGATGACCTGCGCGCCCGGCCGTATTTTCAGGCGCGCCGCGGTGCCGGCCTTGAGCTCGATCACCGCCAGCACGTTGCTCTTCGACGAGATCGTGTCCGTCGTCATCGGCTTGGTGTTTTCCGCGATGCTGTCCACGCGGCCGTTGGCGCTGACGAACAGCATGTCGAGCGACAGGTGGGTGTTTTTCATCCACATGGAAATGGGCTGCGGCTGCGGATAGATGAACAGCATGCCGGCGTCGTCGGCCATGTGCTCGACGTACATCAGGCCACGCTGGCGACGCGTGTCGTTGTCGGCGATCCAGACATCGATCTTGTGCAGCTGTGCGTCCGGCGTGGCGATTTTCAGCGTCGAGCGCGAGAACGCCTTGTCGAGCTGCTCCTCGTCATTGCTCGGAGCGGCGGTCGCTGCAGACCACAGCAGCAGTGCACACAGGAATGCAGTCGCGAGCTGGTGAATGCCTCTTTGAATACGCATCATTGCTTGCCTGCGGTCAGTACGTCGTCGTCAGTTTGCTTGTCCTCGGTGCCGAAGTCGACTCGCCCCGAGTAGTCGAAGCGGGACAACAGCACTGAGCCCTTGCCGCGCACGGCCCGCGCCGGCTCGGTGCAAAAGCCGCGCGCAGTCACGCGGTACGTGCGCGAGCGGTTCGGGATGCCGACGATCGCATCCTGCGTCACGCGATCGAGCGTGCACTTGTCGTCGCCTTGCGTGCTGAAGAACTCGCCGGCGCCTTCGCGAATCAGCGTGACGTTCACCGGAAGGTTGTGCGCCGACTTGCCTTCGGCGAGCTGCGCAATGCCGAACACCAGCACCAGCTTGTGCTGGCCGTCGGGCCGGCTGAAGCGCATGCGGATCCCGCCGTCGGTGGGCCGCACGGCGCCCGTGCATTCGGTGCCCTCGTTGCCCCAATTCAGCTCGCTGCTCAACGTACCCGCCAGCCGCGCGCGCAGGTAGCCGTTGCCGGCAGGCAGGCACTTCGCGGGCTGGGCAGGCGCCGCCTTCGGGGCGGCGGCGGGCTGCGCTTGTGTATGACCTTTGCAAGCAAGCAGCAGCGCAAGCGTGCAGAGGACGACTCGGGCGTGTGTGTACATTCGTCAGTCGATCAGGAACCAGGGCGCTGTCACGAGGCGTTTTCCACAATGCCGAAGGCCCGCCCGTCAAGCAAGCCGTCGGCTAACATGGCGGTCCGGGTGGGTCCGGCTGCACGGGAAATGAGAGCTCCTGACATGCAAGAAAGACCACGATTCGGGCGTGTGAAGACCAACGGGCCGTCGATTAACCGGCAGGTGCCGGTGCGGCGCTATGTCAGCCGGATTACCCGGCACACGCTCGCCGTCGTCATGGCGGGCGGGCGCGGCGAGCGCCTCAAGCACCTGACGGATCACCGTTGCAAACCGGCGACGCCGTTCGGCGGCAAGTTCCGCATCATCGACTTCGTGCTGTCGAACTGCGTCAACTCCGGCATCCGCCGCATCTCGATCATGACGCAGTACAAGGCGCACTCGCTGGTCCAGCACATCCAGCGCGGCTGGGGCTACCTGCGCGGCGAGTTCGACGAGTTCGTCGAGGTGATCCCGGCGCAGCAGCAGATGGGCAACTTCTGGTATCGCGGCACCGCCGACTCGCTCTATCAGAACCTGCAGATCATCCGCCTGCACCATCCGCGGCACGTGCTGGTGCTGGCCGGCGACCACATCTACAAGATGGACTACGGCCCGATGCTCGCCTCGCACGTCGAGAAGCGCGCCGACATCACCGTCGGCGTCGTCGAGGTGCCGCGGGAGCAGGCGAGCGCCTTCGGCGTGATGAGCGTCGATGCCGACTATCGCATCACCAAGTTCTCGGAGAAGCCGAAGGAGCCCGAGGGCATCCCCGGCCGCGAGCAGTTCGCGCTCGGCTCGATGGGCATCTACGTGTTCAAGGCGAACCTGCTGTACCGCTTGCTGGAGGAAGACGCCAAGCGTCCCGATACGAATCACGATTTCGGCCGCAACATCATTCCGCACGCGCTCGGCTCGCTGAAGGTGTTCGCTTATCCGTTCACGGATACCAATACGCGCGTCCAGCACTACTGGCGCGACGTCGGCACGGTCGACGCTTTCTACGAAGCGAACATGGAGCTGGTGCACGTCAATCCCGAGCTCAACATCTACGACGAGGACTGGCCGATCTGGACCTACCAGCGCCAGTACCCGCCGGCGAAGTTCGTGCTCGACGAGGACGGCCGGCGCGGCATGGCGGTGAACTCGATGGTGTCCGGCGGTTGCATCATCTCCGGCGCGCACGTCAATCAGAGCCTGCTGTTCTCGAACGTGCACATCGAGGAGCGCAGCTATCTGGAGCGCGCGGTGATTTTCCCGGACGTGCGCATCGGCGCCGGCAGCGTCATCAAGCGTGCGATCGTCGATACCGGCGCAGCGGTGCCGCCGGGCACGCACATCGGCGTCGATCCGCAAGAGGACGCGCGGCGCTTTTATATGAGCGAGGGCGGAGTCGCGCTCGTGACCCGGGATATGGCCGCGCGCCTGCTCAAGAAGGGATAGACTCTCCCGCCAAGAGCGCCCAGGTCGATTAGCAGGGCGCCGAGGGAGAGCGTGATGAAGCGATTGATCGGCGTCGTCGTGTGTGCGTTCGCGTTGTGCCTGACCGCATGCAGCAGCACGCCGAAGCTCGCAGTGCCGAAGCTGGCGCTCGTGCAAGTGGCCATGACCTCTCCGGACATCTTCAATCAGCAGTTCATGGTCCGCTTGAGCGTGGAGAACCCGAACGATCAGGAGCTGCCGATCACGGGCGTCGACTACAAGCTGTTCCTCGAGGGTGACGGCTTCGCCGAAGGCCTCAGCAACAAGCCGTTCACCGTGCCGGCGAAAGGCGATGCCGACTTCGACATGATCGTGACGACTCACTTCGTCAGCAGTACGGGGCGGCTGGTTTCGCGGCTGAACGGCCGCGATCAGGTGCAGTACGTGTTCGAGGGCAAGCTGCTGACCAGTATCTCGGGGATGAAGTCGATTCCGTTCCAGGAGACCGGCTCGGCCGCTTTCAAGGTCAAGAAATGAGCTGCTGGTAGAGCTGCACGTACTCGCGACTCTGCCGCTCCCACGAGAAGTCCTGCGCCATTCCGTTGCGCATCATCTGCAGCCAGGCGTCCCGATCCTTGATCAGGTCGAGCGCGGTGTGCAGCGCCCAGCGCACCGCCGTCGCATCGAAATCGTTGAAGACGATGCCCGTGCCGCGCCGGGTCGCGGCATCCCAGTGCTGCACCGAGTCGGCGAGGCCGCCGGTCCGGCGGACGATCGGCACCGAGCCGTACTTCAAGCTGTACATCTGATTCAGCCCGCACGGCTCGTACAGCGACGGCATCAGGAACATGTCGCTCGCAGCTTCGATCAAGTGCGCGAGCTCTTCACTGTAGCCGCGATGGAAGACCACGCGATCCGGGAAGCGCTGCTGCAGGTTCGTGAAGAAACTCTCGTAGCGATCTTCGCCGCTGCCGAGCACGACGCAGGACAGATCGCGCGTCGCGATGATTTCCGGCAGCACGTCGAACAGCAGGTCGATGCCCTTCTGCACGGTCAGGCGCGTCACCATTCCGAGTAGCGGTGCGTTCGCGTCGGCCGGCAAGTTCAACCAGTCGAGGAACGCGCGCTTGCCCTGCGTCTTGCCCGAGGCGTCCTGCAACGAATAGCGGTGCTTGAGATAGCGATCCGTCGCGGGGTTCCACTCGGTGTAATCGACGCCGTTGAGAATGCCGACGACCCCGTCGCGTCGAGCGCGCAGCACGACGTCGAGGCCGTGCCCGCCGAGCGGCGTGGCGATTTCCGCCGCGTACGTCGGACTCACCGTCGTGACTGCGTCGGCATTGCGCACACCTTCGCGCAGCCAGTTGAAGCCGCCGCCCGCGCGAGTTTCGGGTGCCAGCAGATCCCAGATGTTGCCGCCGACGTCGTAGGTGGTCGATGCATCGAACCAGCCCTGGTAGCCGATGTTGTGGATCGACATGACCGTGCGCGTCGGACGAAACATCGTGTCCCACGCGTACACCGTCTTGAGCAGCATCGGGATCAGCGCCGTGTGCCAGTCGTTGCAATGAACGATCTGCGGCGCGAACGTCATGCGCTGACAGCCATCGAGCGCCGCACGCTGCAGGACCAGGAAACGCAGGTGCTCGTCGGAACCGATCGTGTAGATCGTCGGCCGGTCGAACACGGCCGGGCAGTGCACGAGATACAGCGGCACGCTCGAGCCGGGCAGCTGCGTCGCGAGCAACGAGTAGCGATAAAGATGAGCGCCGAGCCGCAGCTCGACGTTCTGCGCGCCATCGACGGGAACCATCTGCAATGCCGCGGTGCCGATACTCGAATAGAACGGCATGAACACGCGGATGTCGTGCCGCTGCTCGTGCAGGTGACGCGGCAATGCGCCCGCGACATCGGCGAGCCCGCCGGTCTTCGCGAGCGGCGCGACCTCGGAGGCGACGAAGCAGATCCGCATCGCGCCGCTATCCGCTATCCGCTTCTTTCTGCCGCTGGCTCATGAAGGACTCGACGCTCTTCTCCAGGTGCGCGCTCAGAAAACTCTGCAGCGAATTGCCGTAGAAGCGGATCAGCGCTTCGAGCAGCGGCGTAGAAAGAATCGGCGCACCGAATTGTTCCTGATCGGCGATCACCTGCAGCAGGATCGCGCGCGTGATGTCCTCGTTGGTCTTGTCCTCGATGACCTTCACGCGCACGCCCGCGACCACGAGAGTGCGAATGTCATCGAGCGTGATGTGACGGCTCTGCGACGCGTCGTACAGCCGACGGTTCGCGTACTTCTTGATGAGTCGTTGTTCGCTCATAGGTGCCGCCGGGCTACTGTAGCGACGCGCATTTGGCAGTGCAACAAGCCATCAGTCCGCGATTGCGTGCCGGCCGTCCGGATCCGCAATCCGGGCGCGAAAGGGCAGTTGACGGCCTCGCAGCGCAACGCGCACTCTCGCCAGCCTTCGCAATCCTTCCCACCGGACACTCGTCATGATCCACGACAGCATTCTTTCGACGATCGGCCGCACGCCCGTCGTCAAGATCAACCGCCTCGCGCCGGCGCACGTGCAGATGTACGTTAAGTGCGAGTTCTTCAATCCGCTCTCGTCGGTGAAGGACCGCCTCGCGATCGCGATCATCGAAGACGCCGAACGGCGCGGCACGCTCGAGCGCGGCCAGACTGTCGTCGAGGCCACCTCCGGCAACACCGGCATCGCGCTCGCGATGGTGTGCGCGGCGAAGGGCTATCCGTTCGTGGCGATCATGGCGGAGAGCTTCTCGGTCGAGCGCCGCAAGATCATGCGCATGCTCGGCGCGAAGGTGATCCTCACGCCTGCCGCGGAGCGTGGCTCCGGCATGGTGCGCAAGGCCGAAGAACTGGCGAAGAAGCATGGCTGGTTCCTGGCGCGCCAGTTCGAGAACCAGGCCAATCCGGAATATCACCGCAACACGACCGGGCCGGAAATCCTGCGCGATTTCGCGGGCAAGCGGCTCGACTTCTGGGTGACCGGCTGGGGCACGGGCGGCAC
>DATJIP010000137.1:0-19173 GCA_035493235.1 Steroidobacteraceae bacterium | reverse complement strand
AGTCGAAGGATATCAAGGTTCTGCAATGGTCGCGGTTGCACTGATTTGAGTCGACGTTTCCTGCGAATCCCCTAGCGGGCTTTACTTCCCTTCAGAAAGTCCGCTTCTCTGCCCCGGGCCACAAGCTCGGGGTCTTTTTTTTCTAGACCTCGATTTCGCGCGCTATCCTTTCGCGCATGTCGATACCCGAGCCTTTCGCCGAAAAGTTCTTTCGCAGCCGCGACGGCCTGCAACTCTACTACCGCGACTACGGCGGCGACGCGAGCAAGACGCCGGTGCTCTGTCTGCACGGGCTCACGCGTAACAGCCGCGACTTCGCCGCGCTCGCCGAGCACATCGCTCCCACGCGCCGCGTGATCGTGCCCGATCAGCGCGGTCGCGGCCGCTCGCAGTACGACACGCACTGGTTGAACTATCACCCCGGCACGTATGTCGATGACATGTGGACGCTGCTGCAGGAGTTGTCGATCGCGCGGCTCGTCGTGGTCGGCACTTCGCTCGGTGGCTTGATGGCACTGCTGATGGCGGCGATGCGGCCCCAGATGCTGGCGGGCGTGGTGTTGAACGACATCGGCCCCGAGATCGACCCGACCGGCGCGGCTCGCATTCAATCGTATGCCGGCCGCTTGCCGCCGGTACGCACCTGGGACGATGCCGCTGCACAGATGAAGATGACGTTCGGCCTGGCGATGCCTGAATACACCGACGCACAGTGGCTCGCGTTCGCGCGCCTGTCGTTCGACGAAGGCGCTGACGGTGTGCCGCGTCTGGCTGCCGATTCGAAAATCGGCGATGCGATCCGCAGCATTCCGGCGCCGCCCGGTGCGACGCAGGCCATGTGGCTCGCGCTCGGCCATCTGCGCGCGATACCAGCGCTGGCATTGCGCGGCGCGCATTCCGACCTGTTGTCGGCCGCGACGTTCGAGCGCATGCAACGCGAAGTGCCGAGCCTCGTTGCGGTCACCGTCGCGAATCGTGGCCATGCGCCGCAACTCGACGAGCCCGACAGCGTGCGTGCGATCGATACTTTTCTGTCGGGGTTGCGCGAGTAGCAGTCATGGCCTTCAAGGACCATTTCTCCGGGCACGCGAGCGCTTACGCGCGCTACCGTCCGGACTACCCGAAAGAGTTGTTCGAATACCTCGCCACGCTGACGCCGCGTCGCGAAGTCGCGCTGGACTGTGCGACCGGCAGCGGCCAAGCCGCAGTTGGGCTGGCCCGGCACTACGACCGCGTGGTCGCCACCGACGGCAGCGTCGCGCAACTCAAGAGCGCACAGGCGCATCCGCACGTCGCGTATCTCGGCAATCTGGCGGAGCAGCCAGCGCTGAAGGATCAGAGTGTCGATCTCGCGGCGGCAGCGCAGGCCGCGCACTGGTTCGATCACGCGCGCTTCCATCCCGAGATGCGTCGCGTGCTGCGGCCCGATGGTGTGCTGGCGATCTGGACCTACGGCATCGCGCTCGTCGAGCCGCAGATCGATGCCGTCGTTCGTTATTACTATAACGACGTCGTCGGGCCCTACTGGCCGCCCGAGCGGCGCCACGTCGAGAACGCCTATCGCGATCTGCCGTTTCCGTGGCACGAGGTGACAGTGCCGCAATTCCAGCTCCGTCTCGACTGGACGCTGGATGATTTCATCGGCTACGTGAGCACCTGGTCCGCGACCCAGCGGTATACCAAGGTGTCCGGCGCCGACCCGCTGCCGAGCTTACGTGCTGAAATCGCTCCGCTGTGGGGCGCCAATACCCGACCGGTCGTGTGGCCGCTGCACCTGAGAGTCGGGAGACCCTGAGAGATAGAGGAAGGATCTGCAATGAATTCCAAGCTGCTCGCTTTCGCCATCGCCTGCACGCCGCTGCTCGCCGCCGCCGAGACCACCACGGGCCCGGGCGGGGCGGCCGGCATTCTGAAGTCGGGTGTGTACCTGCAGAACCTGGACAAGTCGGTGCGGCCGCAGGACGACTTCTATCGACACATCAACGGCGGCTGGCTCACCAATACGCAGATCCCGGCCGATCGCTCCAACTACGGCACGTTCACCAAGCTGCAGGAAGATGCGGAACATGACCTGCGCGACATCCTCGAAGAGGCCGCGAAAGCCAAAGCACCCGCCGGCAGCGACACGCAGAAAGTCGGCGACTACTACGCGAGCTTTCTCGATGAGGCCACGGTCGAGTCGCGCGGACTGAAGCCGTTGCAGGACGAGCTCGCGCGCATCGACGCGCTCAAGACGAAGCAGGATCTCGCCGGCTACATCGGGCATGGGCAGCGGCTGTTCGTCGCGCAACCGTTCGCGTACTACGTCGCGGTCGACGAGAAGAATTCGACGCAGTACGTCAGCACGGTCACGCAGACCGGCCTCGGCATGCCGGATCGCGACTATTACTTGTCGGATGACGCGAAGCTCAAGGGCATCCGCGACAAGTACGAGCCCTACGTGCGCGACTTGCTCGCGCTGGCCAACACGCCGGATGCAGAGGGCGCGGCAAAGAAGATCTATTCGATCGAATCGCGTATCGCCACTGCTCACTGGACGCGCGTGCAGAATCGCGACGCCGAGAAGACCTACAACCGTTACGATCGCGCAGCACTCGCGAAGCTGATGCCAGCGTTCGACTGGGATGCGTTCCTGCGTGGCGCACAGATTCCGAGCGAGCAAGTGTCGGCGATGATCGTGACGCAGCCGAGCTACTTCGAAGCGCTCAACAAGCTGTTCGCCGATGTGCCCGTCGCCGACTGGCGCGTTTATCTCCGCTACAAGCTGCTGAGCACCTATGCGCCGGACCTGCCGGCGAAGATCGTGCAACGGCAGTTCGAGTTCAGCGGCCGCACCGTGTCGGGCATCGAAGAGCTGAAGCCGCGCTGGAAACGCGGTGTCGACACGATCGAAGGCGCGGTCGGCGATCTCGTCGGCAAGGTGTACGTCGAGCGTAACTTCAAGCCGGAGCAGAAGCAGCGCATCGACGCGCTCGTCAAGAACCTGCTGGCAGCATTCGACGGCGGTATCGACCAGCTCGAATGGATGACGCCGGACACCAAGCGCAAGGCGCACGAGAAGCTGGCGCTGTTCACCACCAAGATCGGCTATCCCGACAAGTGGCGCGACTGGTCGAAGCTCGAGATCCGCCGCGACGATCTGATCGGCAACGAGATGCGCGCTGCCGCGGTGGTGTTCGATCGCGGCGTCAACAAGCTCGGCGGTCCGATCGATCGCACCGAGTGGCTGATGACGCCGCAGACCGTGAATGCGTACTACAACCCGCCGACCAACGAGATCGTGTTCCCGGCGGCGATGCTGCAGCCGCCGTTCTTCGACGTGACAGTCGACGACGCGCTGAACTACGGGGCCATCGGCTCCGTCATCGGTCACGAGATCAGCCACGGCTTCGACGACCAGGGCCGGCGCTACGACGGCCACGGCAATCTCAACGACTGGTGGGCGCCGGCGGACAACGAGGAATTCACCAATCGCGCGAAGCAGTTCGGCGCGCAGTACGAAGCGTCGAGTCCGCTGCCGGGCACGCACGTCAACAGCGGCCTGACGATGGGCGAGAACATCGCCGATCTGGCCGGCGTCGCGATGGCCTATCGCGCGTACAAGATCTCGTTGAAGGGCAAACCTGCGCTGGTGATCGACGGCTACACGGGCGACCAGCGCTTCTTCATCGGCTGGGCGCAAGGCTGGGCCCGCAAGTACCGCGATGACGAGCTGCGGCGCCGGCTGCTGACGGATCCGCATAGCCCGAGCGAGTACCGCACCAACATCATCGTCTCCGACCTGCCGGAGTTCTACGCGGCCTTCGACGTCAAGCCCGGCGACAAGATGTATCGGGCACCCGCCGAGCGCGTGAAAATCTGGTAGTCATCGGAACTCCGACAGACACTCAGGTCTTTCCACCTTGACGCCCGCTCTGCGGGTATCCTGCGTCGTCTGTTCGGAACGAAAAGGGCCCGGGTATGCCATTTTTGCGCGCCACCTTCCTGCTGCTCCTGACCGCCTTGTTGGGCGGCTGCGGCTACAACACCTTGCAGCAGCAGGACGAGCAGGTCACCTCCGCGTGGTCGGAGGTGTTGAACCAGTACCAGCGGCGCGCGGACCTCGTGCCGAACCTGGTCAACACGGTGAAGGGTGCGGTCGCGGCGGAGAAGGACATTCTCGACAGCGTCGTCGAAGCGCGCGCCAAGGCGACGTCGATTCAGGCGACGCCGGAGCTGATCAACGATCCGCAGGCGTTCCGGCAATGGCAGGCGGCGCAGGGCGAGCTCAGCTCGGCGCTGTCGCGGCTGATGGTGGTCGTCGAGCGCTATCCCGATCTGAAATCGATCTCCGGCTTCAGCGATCTGCGCGCGCAGCTCGAAGGCACCGAGAATCGCATCGCCGTCGCCCGCAAGCGCTACATCGATGCCGTGCAGGCCTACAACATCACGGTGCGCTCGTTCCCCTCGAACCTGACCGCGAAGATGTTCGGCCACACGCCGAAGCAGAATTTCACGGTCCAGGACGAGGCAACGATCTCCAAGCCGCCGACCGTCGACTTCAACACCCCCGCTCAGCCCGAGCCCAAGCCCGAGAACCCGGGCTGACATCGCATCCATGCCCGCGCGCTGGCTAAGACTGCCGGCACTTTCGCTGCTGCTGCTCCTCGGCTTCGGTGCGCACGCCGAAGTTGCGGTGCCGCCGCTGCGTTCGCCCGTGACTGACCTCACGGGCACGCTCACAGCAGAGCAGAGCGCAACACTCGAACAACAGCTGCGTGCATTCGAAGCGAAGAAGGGCAGTCAGATCGCATTGCTGATCGTGCCGACGACGCAGCCGGAAACGATCCAGCAATATTCCTTCCGCGTCGCCGAGGCGTGGAAGCTTGGCCGTCGCGGAGTGAACGACGGCGCGTTGCTGGCGATCGCCAAGAACGACCGCGCCGTCTGGATCCAGGTCGGCTACGGCCTCGAAGGCGCGCTGCCGGACGTGCTCGCGAATCGCATCGTCGAACAGGTGATCGTGCCGCGCTTTCGCAGCGGCGATTTCTTCGGCGGCATCAGCGAAGCCATCACGCGCATGATCGCGCTGGTCGAAGGCGAGCCGTTGCCGGAGCCGACGAACAGTCAGCGCAGCGCGCCGGGTGCGGACGGCTTGGGTTCGGTGATGCCAGTGCTGTTGCTTCTGGTCTTTGTCGGCGGCGGCATCTTGCGAAGAATCCTGGGCAGGTTCGGCGGCGCGTCGGTCACTGCAGGCCTCGCGGCGGCGATCGTGTGGTTCCTGACCAGCACACTGGTGATCGCAATTGGCGCGGCCGTGATCGCCTTCGTCATCGCATTGCTCGGGGGCGGAGGCGGCGGCGGCTGGAGTTCGGGTCGCCGCGGCTGGGGCGGATACACGGGCGGCTGGGGTGGCGGCGGTTTCGGTGGCGGAGGAGGCGGTGGCTGGAGCGGCGGCGGCGGGACCTTCGGCGGCGGCGGAGCAGGAGGACGTTGGTGAGCCTGCAGCGCATCGCTCGTCATCTCGTTCTGCCGCACTGGAGCGTGCGTCGCGCGTTCGACGCGGCAACGCTGCAGGCGATCGACCAGGCTATTTCCGACACGGAGCGCAGCCACGGCGGCGAAATCCGTTTCGCAGTCGATGCGAGCGCGCACCCGATCGACTTGATGCGCGGCATCACGCCGCGTCACCAGGCGATGCGGGCCTTCGCACGGCTCGGCGTCTGGGACACCGAAGCGAACAATGGCGTCCTCATTTATGTCTCGTGGGCCGACCGCGACGTCGAGATCGTCGCCGATCGCGGCTTCAACGGCCTGGTCAGCGAGCAGGAATGGGCGGACGTCTGCCGGCGCATGGAGCAATCGTTCGCACGCGGCTCGCCGCGGCAGGCGAGCGTCGACGGCATCCGTGCCGCCGGTGTGTTGATCGCGCGACACTTCCCGACCCGTGACCGGGACGAACTGCCCAACCGCCCGGCGTTGCTGTAATAATGCCCGCCATGAATCTCCCGCTCGCCGTCCGCCTGACTGCCGTTTGCTTTGCGTTGAGTCTCGCCGGCTGTCAGATGATCCAGCGGAAGCCGGAGCCGCCGCCGCCACCACCTCCGCCGCCGGCGATTCACGACCCGGTCGCGACGCATCTGTTCAGCATCGGCTCCGCGGACGATGAAGTTGTCGGCCAGCTGCAGACCACCAAGGTGATGGGCGAGGACACGCTCCCCGACATCGCACGTCGCTTCAATCTCGGCTATGAAGAAATCGCGCGCGCCAATCCCGGCGTCGATCCGTGGGTGCCGGGCGAGGGACGCGAGATCGTGTTGCCGACGCAGTTCGTGCTGCCCGACGCGCCGCACGAAGGTCTCGTGATCAACCTCGCGCAGTTGCGCGTCTTCTACTTCCCGAAGATGAAAGAAGGCGAGCCGCAGACGGTGATCACGCATCCGATCGGCATCGGCAAGGTTGGCTGGCAAACACCCGAAGGCACGACCAAGGTCACCGGCAAGCGCACCAATCCCACCTGGGTCCCGCCGGTATCGGTGCGCAAGGAGCACAAGGAAGCGGGCGATCCGCTGCCGGCGAAAGTGCCGCCGGGTCCGGACAATCCGCTCGGCGCGTACGCGATGACGCTCGGCTGGCCGAGCTATCTGATTCACGGCACGAACAAGCCGTACGGCGTCGGCTTGCGCTCCAGCCACGGCTGCATGCGCTTCTATCCCGAGGACATCGGCGAGCTGTACGAGAAGATTCCGGTCGGCACCAAGGTGACGGTGGTCAATCAGCCGTTCGTCTTTGGCTGGCATGAAGGCGCGCTGTACGTGCAGGCGTTCCCGGTGATGGAAGACGATCAGCGCGAGCATCCCAAGGCCGCAGACACGCTGCTGAACGCCGCGATCTCCGACGAGATGTGGCAGAAGGTGAAGTACCACGGCTCTGCAATCGACCTCGAGCTCGTGAATAGTCTGGTCGCGGCTCCTCGCGGCATCGCGTTGCCGGTATCGAAGCCGAAGATAACGTTGGACGGTTACGTCGCCGCTGCCCGCCACGTCGAGAATCGCGTGCCCGCGGGCGCGAACTGGAATGGCAGCGAAGAGATGTACTACACCGCCGAGGAATTCGAGGCGGCGCGTGCCGGAACGCCGCTGCCGAAGAAGGCGCCGAAGGCCACGAAGAAGAGCACGCCCAAGCCGGCCCTCGCGAGCGACTCAGGCGCGACCGGTTCGCGCTAAAGAGTCAGGCTAAAGCCTGACCCACCCGGAGGCTGTGGGTCGGGCTTTAGCCTGACATTCAGCTGTCATCTCGACGTCCTACCCTGCGGCGGTCTCAACGACCGCCGGAGCTTGCATGCGCATCCTGATGATCTCGGACGTCTATTTTCCGCGGATCAACGGCGTTTCCACCTCCATCCAGACCTTCCGCCGCGGTCTGCACGCTGCCGGCCATGAAACGATCCTGATTGCGCCCGAGTATCCGGGCGCCGCGCCCGATACCGAGCCGGACATCCTGCGAGTGCCTTCGCGCGGCGTGCCGCGTGACCCGGAAGATCGCGCGATGAAGCTCGGCGCGATCCGCGCGTTGCGTCCGCAGCTCGAGAAGCTGGAGCCGGACCTGGTGCACATCCAGACTCCATTCATCGCTCACTACCAAGGCACCGCTCTCGCGCGTGCACTGCGCGTTCCGGTCATCGAGACCTATCACACGTACTTCGAAGAGTACTTGCATCACTACGTGCCGCTGCTGCCGCGCGCGGTGATGCGATTCATAGCGCGCCGCTTCACCGTTTCCCAGTGCAACGTGCTCGACGCGCTCGTCGTGCCTTCGCGTGCGATGGAGCAGGCGCTGCTCGACTACGGCGTGCAGTGCCCGATGCACATCATTCCGACCGGCATGGAGATGGACCGTTTCGCCAGCGGCGACGGGCAGCGTTTTCGCGCGCAACTCGGCATCGCGCCGGGGCAGCCGGTGCTGGTGCACGTCGGGCGCATCGCGCACGAGAAGAACATCGAGTTCCTGTTTCGCATGTTCGAGATCGTCGTGCGCAGCAAACCCGGCGCAGTGTTCGTGGTCGCGGGTGAAGGGCCGGCGCTGACCTCGTGCAAGGCGTACGTCCGCACGCTCGGGCTGGCACAGCAGGTGCGCTTCGTCGGCTACCTCTCGCGCGAGCGCGAGCTGCTCGACTGCTACCGCGCCGGGGATCTGTTCGTCTTCTCCTCGAAAACCGAGACGCAAGGCCTCGTGCTGCTCGAATCGCTGGCGCTCGGTGTCCCGGTCGTCTCGACGGCGCACATGGGCACGGCTGACATCGTCAACCCGCAGCGCGGCGCGCACGTCGCGCCCGATGACGAAGCCGAGTTCGCAAACATCGTCGTGCGCTTGCTCGACGATGCACCGCGGCGTGCGGCCATGTCTGCCGAAGCCCGTGCGTACGCCGCGACCTGGTCGGCTACGGCGATGGCCGACCGGCTCGCCGGGCTGTACTCGGCGGTGCTCGGGCAAGTTTCGCGGAACTCCCCCGTATCGCAGCCCGTATAAACCCCGTATACCCTGGTGACACAAGCACCGGGTCACTCCTTTGCGGGGAGATCCACCATGCGTTGGGAAGGGCGGCGCGAAAGCTCGAACATTGAAGATCGTCGCGGCATGCGTTTCGGCCGCGCCGGCGGCATCGGCCTGGGCACGATCGTTCTCGCGCTCGTGGCTGCTTATTTCGGTGTCGATCCTTCGGTGGTCTTGCAGGGAACGCAGCCTTCGCAGCAGGCCGAACAGGGTCCGTACAACGAGTCGGCTGAAGAGGCGGACCTGCGTCATTTCGTCGGTTTCGTGCTCGCGGATACCGAGGATGCGTGGGGCGCCATCTTCGCCGCGGCCGGTCGAACCTACGAACCGCCGACGCTCGTTCTGTTCTCCGGCGCGGTCGAGTCGGCGTGCGGGTTCGCGCAGGCGGCGGTCGGCCCGTTCTACTGTCCCGGTGACCGTAAGGTGTACATCGACTTGTCCTTCTACCAGGACTTGCAGAAGCGCTTCGGCGCCCCGGGCGACTTCGCGCAGGCTTACGTCGTTGCGCACGAAGTCGGACATCACGTGCAGACGCTGCCCGGCATCTCCGAACGCAGCACGGCCGCGCGGCAGCGTGCGAGCGAAGCGGAGGCGAACGCGCTTTCGGTCCGGCAGGAGTTGCAGGCGGACTGCTTCGCCGGCATCTGGGCGCACAACGCGGATCGCTCGCGGCAAGTGCTGGAAGCAGGCGACGTCGAAGAAGGGTTGAACGCGGCGGCCGCGATCGGCGACGACCGCTTGCAGAAGCAGTCGCAGGGTTACGTCTCGCCGGAATCGTTCACGCACGGCAGCTCCGAGCAACGCGTGCGTTGGTTCAAGCGCGGCTTCGAGCAAGGCAAGGTCGACGCGTGCGACACGTTCGCGTCGCGCGACTTGTAAGCTCCGCCGACACACGCACTCGCCTGCTTTCCTTGTGCTAAGTTACGCGCCACAAGAAAGAGGGGAGGCAAGGTGCCCGAGCGTTCGCTCGAAGGTATCCAGATCACTGAAACGCCGGGCGCCGAGCAACCGATCGCACGTGCAAGCGCGCACTTGACGGCATTCGTTGGCCGCACGCTGCGCGGCCCCATCGATCGCCCGGTCCCCATCCAGAGCTTCGCGGATTTTCAGCAGGAGTTCGGCGGCTTGTGGCAGCCGAGTCCGCTGTCTTACGCAGTCGAGCATTTCTTCGAGCAGGGCGGACGACAGGCAGTGATCGTTCGCGTCGCGAACGGCGCGGCGCCGGTCACTCTCTCGCTTCGTTGCGGGCGACAGACTTTGCAGATCGAAGCGCGCGCTCCCGGGACGCGCGAGTTCCTGCGCGCCTCGATCGATTACGACCAGCTCGATGCCGACGACGAGCACCGCTTCAACCTGGTCGTGCAGCGAGTGCGCTCGCCCGGCTCGGAACGCATCGAAGCGCAGGAGACCTTCCGCGGGTTGTCGATCGATCCGTCGTCGCCGCGCTTCGTCGGCTTTGCATTGCTCGAATCGCATCTGGTGCGCGTGCGCGGCGAAGTGCCGACCGTGCGGCCCGATCGCACGCTGATGCCCGGCACGAATCTGCCGGTCGGCTACGTCAGCTCCAATCCGGACGGCGACGACGGGCGGCCGATCAGCGACTACGACGTCATCGGCTCTGCGACGCGGCGCTCTGGCCTGTTCGCGCTCGAAGACGTCGACGAACTCGCCTTCTTATATATACCGCCGCTGACGCGTACCGTGGACGTCGGCGTCAGCACCGTGCTGGTCGCTGCTAAGTTCTGTCGCCAGCGGCGTGCGATGTTGATCGTCGATCCGCCGACCGCGTGGCACAGCGCCTCCGAAGCGGTGCTTGGGCTGAAGCGCCTGAACTTCCACAGCGACCATGCCTTGATGTTTTTCCCGCGCATCGTCGCAACCGATCGGTTGCGTGGCCGGCCCGAGATATTCGGTAACGGCGGAGCGGTCGCAGGATTGTTGTCGCGAACAGGCGAGGCTGTTTCCGCCGCGATCGCGGCACGAGATCCGGAGCCGCTATTGCGCGCAGGTACGCGGCTCGCGCGTGAAGTGGCAGCGGCCGATCGCTGGTCGCTCTCGGCTCACGGCGTCAATGTGCTGCACGCTGTCCGCAGCGCAGATCGCGAGCGGCCGCCGTTACGAACTCTGGCCTGCGGCGCGAGCGCTTCGTCAGACTGGTCGTATCTGTCGCAGCGCCGGTTCGCATTGTTCGTGATCAACTCGATCGAGCGCGGCACCCGCTGGTGCGTGCTGCGTCCGGGCGATCCGATAGTGTGGGAGCGCGTCGCGGCGCAGGTGCGGCGTTTCTTGGCTGAGTTGCACAGCACCGGTGCGTTCGCGTCGGTGCCGCCCGATCAGGCGTATTGCGTGATCTGCGACGAGCGAATCAACGAGGAAAGCGAGCCGCACATCGTCAACATCCTGGTGCAGTTCGCGGCGACGCACGCCGGCGAGTATCACAGCTTCATGGTTTCGCACTCGGTGAACGGCGCGACGGTGCGGCCGGTGCTGGTGAATCGACTCGAAGCGTCGCTGCTGGTGGCGCCGGAGCTGGAGCAGGAGATCACGATCCGGATCGATCCGCGGGATGGCTCGCTGCTCAGCGAGAGCTATTGAGAGAACGGTCGTTGGAGACCTGTAGGTCGGGCTTCAGCCCGACACTCCGTGCCGGAAGAAGAGAGACTCTCGCAAAGACCGCCAAGATCGCCAAGGCCGGAAAAGACATTGAAAATTCCGAAGAGGAAGATCCTGGAAGTTTGAATCTCTGGTTTTTCTTGGCGGACTTGGCGATCTTGGCGACAGATTTTCTTGCTCCGCACGGATTGTCGGGCTGAAGCCCGACCTACAGCCCTACTTCCGCTTCCACAATACTTCTTGCCCGTTCTCGTGTCGCGCCAACACGCGCGCGACCACGAACAGCAGATCCGACAATCGATTCAAATATCGCGTCACTTGCGGCGCGACGTCTTCGCTCTGCGCCAGCGCCCACGCATTACGTTCCGCGCGTCGCGCAATCGCACGCGCTACGTGACACGCCGCAGCCGCCGGTCCGCCACCGGGCAAAATGAATTCCTTCAGCGGCGGCAGTGGTTCGTTGAAACGATCCAGGCATTGCTCGAGCTGATCGATGTGACTGTCCTGGATCGCGCGATAGCCGGGCACTGCCAGCTCGCCGCCGAGATCGAACAGCTCGTGCTGAATCTGCGTCAGTGCGTCGCTCACTCCGGCGGGTAGGTTGGGCACCGCGAGGATCACGCCGATCGCGCTGTTCGCTTCGTCGACCGTGCCGTACGCCTCGATGCGCGCGTGCGTCTTCGCCACTCGCGAGCCGTCGCCCAGGCCGGTGGTGCCGTCGTCGCCGGTGCGGGTGTAGATCTTGCTCAGCCGGTGGCCCATGGATCATCTCCTCGACCTTCGAGCGGTCGCCGACGGCTACGTTAGCATCAGTGCCGCCACAGCAGCACTCCAGCGGCCAACGCCAGCATGAGCGCCCAGAGCAGCGCGCACGCTTCGAGATAGATATACAGGGCTCGGCGCAGATCGCCGGCACTCGGGCGACGACCGGCGCCGAACAGCGGTCGCTCGTGCAGTACGCCTTCGTACGTCGTGGCGCCGCCGAGCTCGACTCCGAGCGCGCCGGCCATCGCGGCTTCGGGCCAGCCGGCGTTAGGCGATGCGTGGCGCGACGCGTCTCGCCACATCACGCGCAATCCGCCGCCGCCTGCAAGAACGATCAGGCATCCGGCGACGCGTGCGGGAATGAGATTCGCAACGTCATCGGCGCGTGCAGCCGCCCAGCCGAACGCGCGCCAGCGTGGCTCGCGATGACCGATGAGACTGTCGGCCGTGTTCAACGCTTTGTACGCGAACAATCCCGGCAGGCCGCCGACGGCGAGCCAGAATGCGGGCGCGACGATGCCATCGTTGAAGCTTTCCGCCAGGCTTTCGATGGCAGCCGCCGAGACGTCCGACGAGGTGAGCTGCGCGGTGTCGCGTCCGACGATCTTCGAAACCGCCGCGCGCGCAGCGTCGAGATCATCGCCTTCCAACGATCGCAACACATCGCGAACATGCGAGTAGAGACTTCGCTGCGCCAAGCCCATCGTCGCGGCCAGCACCACGATGATCATTCCGAACCGCAGCTGCAGCGCGCCGCGTTGGATGGCGTAACCGACGGCGCCAGCACTGCCGGCGACGATCATCATCGCGACGATGCCGAGTGCCCGGCGTGTCGCGACGCTGCGCGCCGGATCATTCCAGCGTCGTTCCAGTGTCTCGATGAGCTTGCCGATCCAGACGACCGGATGCGCGATGCGCGCGTACAAAGCCTGCGGATAGCCGATGCATGCCTCGACCGCGAGCGCCGCGGCCGGCAGCCAGATCTCAGCCGGCATGGCGGCCGTGGATCGCGATCAGCGGCGTGCCGCGCTCGCGCACCGACAGCCATTGCGCGTCGATTCCGTACACCTCGCGCAAGGTCGGCGGCGTCAGCGCTGCTTCCGGCGTGCCGTCCGCAACGATGCGGCCGTGATGGATCACGACGACCCGATCGGCGATGCGTGCAGCGAGCGCGAGATCGTGAATCGTCAGCACGATGCCGTGACCTTGCCCTGCGAGCGAGCGCAGCAGGTCTGCAGCTTCGAATTGATGCGCCGGGTCGAGTCCCGCGAACGGCTCGTCGGCCAGGATCCAATCCGCTTCGCCGGCCAGCACGCGGGCGAGCAGCACCCGCGCTCGTTCGCCGCCCGACAGAGTGGTGACTACTCGCTGCGACCACTGCGTCGTACGAGTCGCCTGCATCGCACGGCGCACGGCTGCGTCGTTCTCCGCATCGCTGGCGCGATGGCGAAATGGAATCCGACCCAGCGCGACCAGCGTGGCGACGTCGACGGGCCACGAGATTTCCGCAATCTGCGGCAGGAAGGCGATGCGTCGCGCTCGCTCGTCCGCCGCCAGCGAGCCGAGCGGTGTCTGGTCGAGCTCCACGATTCCATGCGACGGACGCAGCAGGCCAGCCATGCAGCCGAGCAGCGTCGACTTGCCTGCGCCATTCGGACCGAGCACGACCGTCACGCTGCCGGAAGCGAACTGCACGGCGATCGAATCGAGGATGCGACGTCCGCTACGCTCGAACGTCAGCTCCGCAACCTGCAATCGGGAATCGATCTTCACGTGACCTGCCTGCGCATCGAATAGAGCAAAGCGAAGAAGAAGGGCGCGCCGATCAGCGACATCACGACGCCGAGCTGTACTTCCGAGCCGCCCGGCAGCAGTCGCACTACGATATCGCCGGCGAGCACGAGAGCGGCGCCGCCGACCGCGCTGGGCACGAGCAGCGACGAGGGCTTTGCGCCCATGAGCGGACGCAACAGGTGCGGCACGACGAGTCCGACGAAGCCGATGATGCCGGACACTGCAACGCTCGCACCGACGACCAGGCCGACGCCGCCGGCCAATTGCCATTGCGCGCGACCGAGATCGATGCCGAGCGAGCGAGCGCCGGTTTCGCCGAGAGTCAGCGCATCGAGTGCCTGCCG
This sequence comes from Steroidobacteraceae bacterium, assembly GCA_035493235.1. Lineage (GTDB taxonomy): Bacteria > Pseudomonadota > Gammaproteobacteria > Steroidobacterales > Steroidobacteraceae > Steroidobacter. The sequence goes on along the minus strand of DATJIP010000137.1, from coordinate 5,125 downwards.
CGAAGTCAGTATCAGCGCCGCGCCGACGATGACCAGCGGTGTCGAGATGGCGAGATCGTCGAGACTGCGGTCGGCGAGTGCGCCGAGTAGCCAGCGTACGATTTCACCAGCCGCCCACGGGCTCGGCGACAGCGACAGGACCAGAGCGATGCCCGCGACGGCGATCGCGCTGAGAATGACGCCCGAGAGCACCAACGTCAGTGTGCTCGCTGCCAGGCCTGCGAGCAGGAACAACGCGGCCATGCCGACGATCGCGCCCGCGACGCCGCTCAGCGGCAAGATCCAGGGATGCAGGTCGGCGATGCCCAGGAAGATGCTCAATACTGCGCCGAATCCGGCCATCGAAGAGACGCCGAGCGTGCCGGGATCGGCGAGCGGATTACGCAGATAGCCCTGCAGCGCTGCGCCCGCGAGGCCGAGTGCGCCGCCGATCACAATGCCCAGCAGTGCGCGCGGCAGCCGCAGCTCCAGCAGAATCGTGCGACCGATCGCATCCTGGTCGAGCCAGACGTTCCAGCCGAGCACGATGCGCCCGACGACGATCGACACGATTGCGAGCAGCACTACGATCGTCAGCAGCGAGGGCATGATCCAGCGTCGCGCCGTCATCGTGCGGCCTGCGCGCGAGAAGCTGCGTAGGTGGCGTCGCGTGCACGCGCGAGCGCGGCAGCCTCTTCCACGATCGTCGGTCCGGAGCAGTACATGAAGCGCGCCGGGAAATCCCAGCGCTTCGAGTGAACCTTGCGCAGCGCGCGGTGCTGCACGACCCGCGCCGCCTGCGTGCCATCCGCTCCCGGAATTTCGCCGACGAGCAACAGATCGGGTGGTGCGGACAGGAGCAGCTCCAGCTGCATCGGCTGATGTGTCTTGATGCCGTAGCGTGCCGCGAGATTGTCGAGGCCGACTGTCTGCATCAGATCGTCCGTGACCGTACTCCCGCCCGCAGTCAGTCCGCCGGTTTCGTAGACGGCGGCAGTGAGTCTGGGTGCGCCGGGCGGCAGACGGGCGGCCTCGATCGCGCGCTCGATCCGGGTGACGAGCGCTTCGCCGGCTGCGGCGTTGTCGACCAGTGCGGCGATCTGGCGAATCTGCGCGAGGCTTTCCTTCACGGAGAACGGGACGTCGAACAATTCGTAGTGAATGCCGACGCGTCGCAGCGCGTTGCGCGTCGGAATCGCGGAGTGGCGGCTGGCGAGAACGAGGTCGGGTCGCAAGGCGACGATTTCCTCGGCCGACTCGTAGGTGATCGGCAGAGTCTGCGCCAGCGCCGCGATCGGCGAGCGCAGCGGATCGCGCGAGTAATGACTGATCGCGGCGATACGCTCTTTCGGCACCAGCTCGACGAGAATCGCATCGAGGCATTGATTCAGCGAGACGATCCGCGTCGGCGCATCCGCCTGCGCGTGCGCACTCGTCGCAGCGAGCAGGGCAGCGGCCAGGCACAGCAGCAGCCGCATCAGAATTCCACTCCGCGTTGCGCCTTGTACCCGGCCTGGTACGGGTGCTTCGGCGAGCTCACCTCGGTGATGAGATCGGCGATCTCCAGCAAGCGCGCCGGTGCGTCGCGTCCGGTGATGCAGACGTGCTTGTCGCGCGGGCGCTGTTCCAGGAAGGCTGCCACTTCCGCGGCGTCGAGGTATTCGTTACGCAGCGCGATGTTCAACTCGTCGAGCAGCACGAAGTCGAACTGCGGATCGAGAATCATCTCGCAGCTGCGCTGCCATGCCTGGCGCGCCGCTGCGAGGTCGCGCTGTCGATCCTGCACGTCCCAGGTGAAGCCTTCGCCCATCACCTCGAACGTCACTTGCTGCGGAAAGCGGCGGAAGAAATGCTTCTCGCCCGTCTGCCATTTGCCCTTGATGAACTGCACGATGCCGACGCGCATCTCCCAGCCCAGTGCGCGCGCGACCATGCCGAACGCGCTCGACGATTTCCCTTTGCCCGAGCCCGTGAGCACGATGAGCAGGCCGCCGCGCAGCTTCTTGGTGGCGCGTTCGGCGCGTCGCTCCTCCTGGAGGTCCTTCATCTCCTCAGCGTGGCGCAGGTCGCGCTCCGACTCGCTCATGCTCGTGCACTCAGCGCGACGGCGAGCCGGCGCCACTGCTCGCGACCTCGCGGCAAGCCGAAGCGCAGCAAGTCGGGAGCGAAGTCGAATGGCCGCACCAGAATCCCGGCGGCCAGCAAGCGCGTAAAGCGCTCGCGTGCATCGGCGGCGCGCGCCAGACGAAACAGCGATGTGCCGCCCGCGAGCTCAAAACCGCTGCGCGTCAGGAGGTCGTCGAGTCGCTGCGCAGATTTGTGCAGGATCGCGCGCTCTCGATCCATCCAGCGCCCGTCTGCGTAGGCGGCGAGGCCAGCGGCGAGCGCGTCGCTGCAGACCGGCCACTCGCCGATCAAGCCACGGATCGTGGCGGCGAGCGCCGGCGCGGCGACGATGAAACCGAGTCGCAAGCCGGCCAGACCGAAGAACTTGCCGAACGAGCGCAACACGATGAGCTTGTGTCCCGACGCTGCGCCCGCCACCGCCGCAACGCTCACCTCCGGCGCGACATCCGCAAAGGCCTCGTCGACGATCAGCATGCCGCCGTGCTGCGCGAGCGAATCGTGCAGCGCCAGCAGTCGCGAGCGTTCGACGATGCGACCGTCGGGATTGTTGGGATTGACGATCGTCATGCACACGGCTCGCTCGCCGTGCGCATCGACCTCATCGAGGCCGATCGTTTGCGTCAGCGCGCCGGCGCGCGTCCAGGCGTCGGCGTGCGATCCATACGTCGGGCCCACGATGACGGCCGCCTTGAGATTCACCAGCTGTGGCAGGAGTCGCAGCGCGCACTCCGTCCCTGCAGTCGCGACGACGCGCGTCGGATCTGTTACCCCGAACGCCTCCGCCGCGAGTGCTTCGAGGCGGGCCAGCTCCGTCGGCTCGGGCAATCGATTGCGTGAACGCAGCGACGCGCGCGGTGCCGGATACGAACGCGGATTGATCCCCGTCGAGAGATCGATCCACGGCTGCGGCACGTCGGGGAACAAGGAGCGCGCAACGCCGAGCCGCCCGCCGTGATGGGCGAAGCGGCCGGCCGCGATTTGCATCTGGCTGTGCACGTCAGAACGTCTGGCGTACTCCGACGAACACGCCGCGTCCCGGCGTGCCGTAGCGCGCGATGGTCTCGTATTCCTCGTCGAACGCGTTCTCGATGCGGCCGAACAGCTCCAGGTCGGCGCGCAGCGCGTACGACGCGCGGACATCGACGACCGTGTAGCCGTCGACCACGACAGTGTTCGAGGCGTCGTCGAAGTTGCGACTGACGTCGAGCACTGCGACCGTCGTCGTCAGACCGATGGGCCACGCGTACGTGATCTCGCCGTTGAAGACCTGTCCCGGACGACGCGGCAGCTCACGGCCGAAGTTGGCGCCGGGCGTGCGATTCGTCGTGTCCATGTCGGTGTAGTTCGCGTCGATGCGCAGATGCTCGCCGAGGTGCGCGGTGAGCCCGAGCTCGATCCCGTCGGCTTCGGTCTTCGCGACGTTGTCGTAGAAGCCGAAAGGCCGGGTCGCACAGCGCGGATCGGTCGCCGGGAAGCACGAGACGAAATCGATCATGTCGTCGGTATCGCGGCTGAAGTACGTCGCGGATAGCGACAGCGCATCGTTCAGCAGATGCTGCTCGACGCCCACGTCCCACGCCTGCGCCTGTTCCGGCGCCAACGCTTCGTTACCAAAGTCGCTGAACAGTTGAAACAGCGTTGGCGCCTTGAATCCTTGGCCGTAGCTCGCGCGCACGAGCGTAGTCGGCGTTGCTGCCCACGCGAGCGATGCGCCGCCCGTGTTTTCGCTGCCGAACGTGTCGTGATCGTCGTAACGCAAGCCGCCTGTCAGTGTCAGCGCATCGATCGGCGAGAACGACAATTGCGTGTAGACGCTGTCGAGTCGCGCGTCGTGCGCCAGCGCCGGCGGATTCGGATCGAACACGGATGGCGAGCGCGTGTTGAGCTCCGAGCGCTCGGACTCCACGCCGAACACGCCGCCGAGCTGGTCGGTGAGCGTCAGCGTGCCCTGGTATTCCCAGCGCTCGTTGCGCCCGGTCGCGTCGAACGTCGTCAGCACCGACGAATCCGGATCGGTGTTCTCGCGATCGGTGTCCGTGTACGCGAAGCCGACGCGGTTCTGCAGCTTGCCGTCGAACGTCGAGGCGTTGATGCCCGCATACGCAACGAGCTCGTCGGTGACCGCGTACTCGCGCGTGTCGGCAAGATCGAAAGCAGGCGCGGGAAAGCCGTCGAATTCAGTGCGGCCGTGGCTGTACGTCGAGCGCAGCTCCGCAGTCACGGAGTCGTTGATCTTCACGAGTCCGCGCACGTTGGCGCCGACATTGCGATAGCCGTCGTCTTCCTTGCCGCCGAGACTGTCGTCGAATGCGGAGACGCCGTCGGTCGTCAGGTACTTGCCCGCGACGCGCCACGAGAAACGCTCGCCGCCGGCTTCCGCGTGCGCCTGCAGATCCGCCGAGCCGCGCTCGCCGCCTTCGGCGGAATACGCCGCCGTCAGCGGTCCTTCGGGAATCGTGGTGACGACGTTCACGACGCCGCCGATCGCCTGACTGCCCCATAGCGTCGACTGCGGGCCGCGCAGCACTTCGATGCGCATGTAGTCGTCCGTCAGCAGGTTGGCGAAGTTGAAACCGCCGCCGGCCGACGACGGATCGTTGAGCTTCACGCCGTCGATCAACACGACGGTCTGATCGGATTCCGCGCCGCGGATGCGCAGCTGCGTGGTACCACCGAGTCCGCCGTTGCGCGTCACGGTGACGCCCGGTGTGGTCGCGAGCAGATCGGAAACAGTGAGCTTCTGGCTGGCGCGAACCTGCTCGGGCTCGATCAACGTGACCGAGTTGCCGATGCGGGACAGCGGCTGCTCGATGCGGTTTGCCGTGACCATGACGCGCTCGAGCTCATCCGAGCCGGAGACGTCAGCAGCGAACGCGCGCGCGGGCGCGAGCAGGCAGGAAAGGACGAATGGAAAAGACGAAGACGACGAAAGCGACATGACGCGAAAGCTCCGGAAAAACTGCTAACCCTTTGCACCCGCAGGTCTCGCAGTTTTTGGGCGACGAGCCTGAAGGACCGG
>DATJIP010000136.1:0-6474 GCA_035493235.1 Steroidobacteraceae bacterium | reverse complement strand
GCGGTCGCTGAGAGTGATGAGCCAGCGCTGCTCGTTGGCAAGCAGGCGCGCCGAGGCAGCAGAGCGCGGCATGCGCACTGCGAACGACTCGCCGAGACGGAACATCCAATTGTCGAAGCCGCGCTCGGCCGCGCGCACCGGCAGCGATGCGAGGTTCGGATGCTGCTGGGCCAGCAGCACTTCGACCAGCTCGATGTCAACATCGACCTCGCCGGGCGGACCATCCATTACTGCCGTGAGCACTGGGCGCTCCACGCGACTCAAGGTGTCGGGGCTGCAAAATCGGCGGTGCTGATGAGATTCGTCTGCACCGTGACGTTCTGCGTGCCCGTGAACGTCAGCGTGTCGTCCGCAGTCGCGTCGTCGTCACCGCAAGTAAAAGCGACCGTATAGGGACCCGCAGGCAGAAAGGCCGCGCGATAGGGATACGCGGTGCTGCCGTTCTGCACGGCTACGCTGGCGACGACCAGCGGATCCGCGTCGGCGCCGCTCGCCTCTTCGATGTCGTCCGGCGTTACGCCGCTGCCGGAGAAGACGTAGACCTTCGGCAGGCAGCCGTCGGTCACCAGTGAGCTGTCGACGTTGCCGGCAATGGCGCCGACTTCTGCGTTTGCGACGATGCGCAACGTCGGGCGCAGCAAGTAACCCTGAGTGCAGGCTGCGGCGGACCCACGCTGTCCGGGAGGTGCGTGCACCGACTTGCGCAGGTCGAAATCGATCGTCAGCGCGACGCTGCCATCGGCAGGCAGCGTGAAGCCGCGATTGAGCTTGAGACCCGACTCGGCGCCACTGGGCACGCGCAGCTCGCACTCCGCGCCGCCGCTCAGCACGACGTACGAGTCGCGCACTGCCGGCTCGTTGTCGACGATGAGCCGGATCCATTCGTAGTCGCCGGCCGGAAGCGTTACGCCGTCGAGCAACAGCGCGGCACGACCGCCCTGGTACTGCAGCAGATCGAGCTGCCGTGGCGATGGCGAGAGGTTCTCCACTCTTTCCGCGGCCGAGCCGGCACGCTTGAAGGCGACGCCGCTGAACTGCACGACGACGCTGCTCGCATCGTCGACGGGTGCATCGGTCACACCGAGGCTGAGCCGGCCTGTGTCGTTGCTCTCGCCGCCGCCCCCGCCGCCGCTGCATCCGGCCAGACCCAGCATCATCGCGATCGCCGCCGCTGGAATCGTTGCTCGCATTTTGCAAATCCTCCTGTGTCGTACACCGTCACACGGCGCTGCCTCGGCAAGGGTTCCAGCGGAACGATTCGACCCCGGCACTCGTGTTGGTTTCTAATGAAGCGCATGGGGTGGCTGAAACGTACGCGGGTTTCACGCGCGACTGGCGACGCCGCTGAGTTCGAGCGGCTGATGCGCGAGCACGTCGCCCCGCTGTATCGCGCCGCCTATCGCTGGACCGGAGCCGTCGATCGCGCCGAGGATCTGGTCCAGCAGCTCCTGGTGCGCCTGTATCCGCGGCTGGCCGAGCTGCGCGAGCTGGACCGCCTGCGGCCGTGGGCCCTGCGCGTTATGTATCGGATCTTCGTGGACGGGATCCGGCGCGAGCGCGCCTCGCCGGTGCAGTTCGGCAGCGAAACGGCTGCCGAGGAAGCAACGGGCGAAGACGAGCCCTGGCTGGATCCAGGGCCCGGGCCCGCAGAGCTCGCTGAGCAGGAGCTCACGCAGGAGCGCCTCTTACGAGCCTGGGAGCAGCTCGGCGAGGACCACCGGGTGGTGCTGTCCCTGCACGACATCGAGGACTACAGCCTTCCTGAGCTGTCCCAGATTATGGATATTCCCCTGGGCACCCTGAAGTCGCGCCTGCACCGGGCGCGTGCCAGACTGCGCGAGCTGCTGGCCGCGGAACGAATAGTCGCGGCGGACCGTGTATGAAAGGGAAGGACGAAACAGGACTTAATGTGGCTGACGCCGAATTCCAGACCCTGCGACAAGCGCTGCGGCAGATGCCGTCGCCGGAACCGCGTGCCGGTTTCGTCGAGCGCGCGCTCGCCCGGGCGGTAGCTCAGTCGCGTAGTGGCCAACGGGCGGCATCCCTTCCCGGGCGCCTGCGCAGCTTCGTGACGCGGTGGGAGACCTGGGCGGGCGCCGCGCTCGGCGGCGCCGTCGCGGCGGCCCTGACTCTGGTGCTGCTGCGGACGGTAGACACCGCGGAAGTGAGCCCGCAGCCGCAGCTTGCGCTGACGCTGCACGAGGCTCGCAACGTCGACGTGTTGATCGACTCGGAGCGCGACCTCAAAGGCGCGACGATCCGCATCGCTGCGAGTGGCAGCATTGCGCTCGACGGCTTCGAAAACGAGCGCCAGGCAGACTGGCAGGCGGATCTCGAACGCGGCAGCAACCTGCTGTCGCTGCCGGTCGTGGCGCGCGCCACCGGCAAGGGCCGGCTGGTCGCCATCGTGGAATTCCAGGGCCGCACGCAGCGCGTTGCGGTCGACCTCACAGTTCTCGAGCCGAAGGTGTCGCGATCATGAAGATCTGCGGAACCACCGGCTTGTCAGAGTCGCGCCGTGCAGTGATGATGCGCGCGGCCGTCATGCTTGCGGCAGTCGTCGCGCTGGGCTCTTTCACACAGCACGCCGCCGCGCAGCAATCACAAGAGAAGCGTGACGATCTCGACGTTACGATGCAGATCATCGCGGACCCGGATGCCAAGCTGCCTGACGAAGTCGTTCGCCGCATTCCTCTGCCAACACGCAAGTCCGCAGGTCCCCAGTCAGCCTCCGGCGCTGCCGCAACCGGCAACTCGGGTAATTCCGGCAATTCTGCAAACGCCGGCAATTCCGCTAATTCGGACACCGGCAAGCCCGACAAGAGCGAGATCACGAACGGCAACGAGCGCAACGAAGCTGCGAATGAGCACGGCAAGGAAACTTCGCAGGCCGCTCACGAAGCCGCACGCGAGGCCGCCGATCAGCGCGAAGCGGCACGCCGGGCGGAGGCCGAAGAGCGCAAGAAGAAAGAGCGCGGCCCACCCGACGATCGCCCCGACCCGCCGAAGAAGCCGCCCAAGAATTAGTCTCATTCGCCCTCTGCACGCCGTCCTGACGGTCGTGCTGATCGCGTTTCTGGCTCCCCTCCTCGCGCACGCCCATAGCACCGAGTCGCTGCAGCAGTTCGCGATCGGCAAGCAAGCGGTGGCCGCGAAGGATTTCGTGACAGCGCTCGATGCGTTCGAAGCTGCCGCGGCCGCCGGCATGAGCGGCCCCGCCGTGCAATTCAATATCGGCGTGTGCGCTTATCGGCTCGGCCGTTGGTCGCGAGCCGCGACGGCCTTTCGCGAGGTCGCTCGCACGCCGGAGATGGCGCCGCTCGCATACTACAACCTCGGGCTCGTTGCGCTCGGCGCGGGTAAGCGCGACGAAGCCGCGCGCTGGTTTGCGCAGACAGAGCGCGGCAGTAGCGACGAAGCATTGCGCTCTTTGGCAACGCGGCAACTCGCTCAGCTGCCGCCGCCGCCCCAGCGCAACTGGGTGGCGTTCGGCTCGGCCGCGGCCGGCTACGACGACAACGTTGCGCTGGTCTCGGGCGGCGACGTGCTCGGAGTCAGCGGGACGGACGACGCCTTCGGCGAACTGCAGATCGCGGCGGCGGGTCCTCTGGTCGGACCTTGGCGGTTCGACGGCGGCGTCGTGCTCCTCGATTACCAGGACCTGGACACTTTCGATCAACTCACTGCAAACGCTGGCGCGCGTTATCGCCTGCCGCTCGGCGACTGGACCGGCGAAGCGGCGCTACAGCTCTCGTACTCAACGCTCGATACCGAAGGCTTCGAGAGCAAGCGGATGCTGATGCTCCAGGCCTCGCGCGCGTTGAACGCAGAGTGGCGTTTGCGCGCGCGTTATCGCGTCAGCGACATCGACGGTCTCGATGGCTTCCAGGGCCTTGATGGCACCCGCCACGAGCTCGGCGTCCGCGGCGTCTGGCACCGGGACAGCTGGGACGTCAGCCTGGAATACAAATACGACACCAGCGACTACGCCGACGAATCCTTGTCGTTCAGCCGCAATCAGTTCAGCGTCGATGTGCAGCGGGACTTCGCCGAGTACTGGAGCGTGCAGGCAGGACTGTCGTACGACGACAGCCGCTACGACCTCACGGCGAACGGCGGCGAGCAGCGCTTCGAGCTGACGCTGGCAGCCGGCCGCAATCTCAACGACACGTGGAAAGTCGTCGTCCGCTACGCGTACGCCGACAACTCGGCGGATCTGCCGGAGTTCAACTACCAGCGCAACCTGTTCTCAGCTGGCGTCGAGGCAGCCTGGTGACTGGCGCTGTCGTGAGTTGACGCCCGCGGGGCCGCGGTGCTTCCATGCCGCACGAGGTCGCCCCATGCAACGGCAGTACCACGCGCTCATTCTGGCAATCGTCCTGGCGGGCTCCGCGCACGCCTACACGCCGCCGCGCACCGCGGACGGCAAGCCTGACTTGCAAGGGATCTGGGCGAACAATACCGCGACGCCGCTGGAACGACCGGCGATGCTTCAGGGCCGCGCTTATCTCACCGAGCAGGAAGTCGCAGCGCTGAAGAAGCGCTACGCGGAGATCTTCGCCGGCGACGGCGACGCTGCGTTCGGCGACGCCATTTTCGAAGCAGTGCTGCAGGATGTGCAGAAGTACCAGCCGACGACGTTCGACGTCCCCACCGGCAACTACAACGCTTTCTGGCTGGTCGAACGCGACTTCGACAATCGCACGTCGCTGATCACGGATCCGCCGGACGGGCACATGCCGCCGGTCGTGCCGGAAGCTGCCGGCCGGACGATGAAGGCATACCCGACGCAGAGCGCGGAAGGCCCGGAAGCGCGCGGCTTGAGCGAACGCTGCATCACTTTCGGCGTGCCCGACGTGCTCGCGGGCTACAACAGCTACTACCAGATCGTGCAGAGCCCCGGTGCGGTGGTGCTGCATTCGGAAAAGATTCACGACGCACGCATCGTTTACCTGGACGGACGGCCGCACGCGCCGGCAGCGGTCAGCTCGTGGCTCGGCGATTCGCGCGGTCATTGGGACGGCGACACGCTGGTCGTCGAGACCACCAACCTGCGCAGCAGCTTCCTGATCGCATCCGACGCGTTGCACCTGATCGAGCGCTTCACGCGAGTCGGACCGAACACGTTGCAGTACGCAGTCACGGTCGACGATCCGCACACGTGGACGCGGCCCTGGACGCTGATGATTCCGCTGAAGCGCAGCGATCAGCACATCTACGAGTACGCCTGTCACGAAGGCAATATCGGGCTCTCCGGCATCCTCTCGGGCGCCCGCGCCGAAGAAGCGAAATAAATGTCGAAAGACCTGCTGCAAGACGTCGCGTCACGCGCGACGCGCTACCTCGATGACGTCCGGCAACGCCGAGTCTCGCCCTCGCCCGACGCGCTGCGCGAGATGCAGCGCTTCGCGGTGGAGTTGCAGGATGACTCGATCGACGCCGCGAAAGTGCTCGCGGAACTGGACACGCTCGGCTCGCCCGCCACTGTCGCGTGCACGGGCGGTCGTTACTTCGGCTTCGTGACCGGCGGCGCACTGCCCGCGCCGCTGGCGGCGAACATGCTCGCTGCAGCGTGGGACCAGAACAGCGGACTCGAAGTCCAATCGCCGATCGCCGCGCATCTCGAGCGAGTCTGTCGCGACTGGATGATCGCGCTGCTCGGTTTGCCCGCGCAGACGGAAATTGGCTTCGTGACCGGCGCGACGATGGCGAACTTCACCGGACTGGCAGCTGCGCGACACTCCGTGTTGCGCGCGCAGGGCTGGGACGTCGAAGCGCAAGGGCTATTCGGCGCGCCGCCGCTTACGGTCGTGGTCGGCGATGAAGTCCACGTCAGCCTGATGAAAGGACTCGGGATGCTCGGTCTCGGACGCGAGCGTGTGGTGCGGGTGCCCGTCGACGGCCAGGGTCGACTGATCGCTGCACGATTGCCGGCCATCGATGGCCCGTCGATCGTGTGCCTGCAAGCCGGCAACGTGAACACCGGCGCGTTCGATCCGATCGGCGAAGTCGCCGCACGACTGCACGGAACCGGCGCGTGGATTCATGTCGACGGCGCGTTCGGGCTGTGGGCCGCGGCTTCGTCGCAGAAGCGTGCGCTGATCAGCGGCATCGACCTCGCGGACTCGCTGGCGACAGATGCGCACAAGTGGCTCAACGTTCCGTACGACAGCGGTCTCGTGTTCGTACGCGACGCTCGCGCCCTGTATGCGGCGATGTCGGCAAATGCTGCATATTTTCCTGAAGGGCAGACCCGGGACCCGCAGCGCTTCGTTCCGGAAGGGTCACGTCGCGCGCGTGCGATCGAAGTCTGGGCCGCGCTGCGCTCACTGGGCCGGCGCGGTCTGGCGGAGATGATCGAGCGTAATTGTCGGCACGCGGAGCGCTTCGCGAACGAGCTGCGCAAAGCCGGCTATCAGGTGCTCAATGACGTGGTGCTGAATCAGGTACTCGTTTCCTTTGGCGCGCCGGAGG
>DATJIP010000135.1:0-81065 GCA_035493235.1 Steroidobacteraceae bacterium | reverse complement strand
GGCAGGCGCAGGAGAAGGAGCGGATTCTTGAGATGGTGACGGTGACGGCTCTGCCGAACCCGCGGCGAATGGCGCAGCCGAAGCGACTGGCGCAGCGGTAGCCACGGCAGCAGCCACAGCCGCACGATTCGCCGACCGTTGCCTCATCGACAGCAGGATCGTGTACACGACCACGCCGAGACCGATGATCCCGAGCAGCTTGTACGCGATGAGGCCGACGACCGGGATCACGTACAGGCCCATCGCAATCAGCCCGCCGACGAAGGTCGCGAACGCGATGTGACCGAGGGGCGCGACGCCGGTGAAGCGCGTCACTCTGCGGCCGAGCGCGGCGAGTGCCACGGCCTTGCCGAACAGCGAGGCGACGAACAGTCCCATGCCCACGAACGGGATGACCACGATGCCAATCACGCTGACCGCGAGCAGCACGAACAGCACCGGTACCAATATCACCGTCATCAGCGACGCCACGGTGGACTGGCCGGGCTGCGTTTCGAGCGTCTCGACACATCGCACCACACTGCGATCGAACATCAGCGCCACGACGACGTAGAACAACAGGAAGCCGAACGCGATGGCCCAGGCCCACCAGAGGCTCGCGTCGAACGCGAGCGGGCGCCCATAGAACAGACACTTGTGGATCCACGTCCGCACGCTTTCGAGCGCAGGAAAGTCGCTGCCGACGATCTCGCTCGAGCCGCTGACGACGGCGCCCGGATCACGCGTCAGCTTGCCGGCGACGACTGCGATATCACCCTCGACGCGCGCGTTCGGACCGAGCTCGAGATCGCCGAACACCGCCACTGCCGCTTCTTTCACCTCACCGTCGATATAGGTATTGCCGAACAACGACACGACGCCGTCGTGGACCTTGCCGGTCTCGGCCACGTACGAGTTGCCGAAAATCGTGACCACTGCATCGACGACTTCGCCTTCGACGTGCGCGTCGCCGAAGATCGCGATCACGCCGTCGGCGACGTGATTGGCTGCGAGCCGCGCTTCGCCCCAGACGTTGACGACGACGTTGCCGCTCGGCGGCAACTTGATGTCGATGTTGTGCTCCGGCTCTTGCTCCTGCTCGGCAGCCGTCGCGGTCTCGTCGCGGTCCACGGGTTCCGTGGACTCCGCGGCAATCGCCGCGCCACTGGCGGCTAGCACGAGAGAAAGGAGAAAGGAGCGGAAGAGTCGGGTCATAGGTCTCTCTAATGCGCAGCGCGCACCATTCGATAAGCGGAGGCGCCGATGCCGAACAGCGCGACGTACATGAGTGCGAGGACGGCGATGCCTGCGTGCACCCACAGCGACGGCACGGTATGAAAAGCGCTGCCGATCGCCACGAACAGCGTTTGCAGCCAAGTGATCTGTGACGGCAACTGGACCGATACGGCAGGCGAGTCGAGCGGGGTCGAGAGCCACGTCGCAACCAGCAACGCGATCTTCACGACTCCCACCGAAGCTGCCAGAAATGCGACGCGTGCCGCGATGGGCCAATGCGCGAACCCGAGACGCCAGCCGGCGGCCGTTGCGCCCGCTTCGATCTGCGCGAGTACGCGACGTTCGAGCGTGCTCGGCGCACGTCGCGGCGGCTGACTCTGCAGCGCGCGCGTGATTTGCCGTTCGATCTCTTCGTGTCGGTTGCGGTCAGCGCTCATGGTGCACCCAGGCTCGTAGCCGCCGTCACGCCGCGCTCCGCGAGCACCTTCGCGAGGGCCGCGCGTGCGCGAAAAATATCGGTTTTGACCTTGGCGAGCGAGACGTCGAGCTGCTGGGCGATCTCCTCGTACGACAGCTCCTCGAAATGGTAGAGCACCAGCGGCAGCCGTTGCTTCTCGGGCAGACTCTGCAGCGCCTCTTCGACCAGGGTGTGGCGCATGTCGGCATCGACGCCGGCCAGCACATCGTCGGGCAGCGCAAACTCGATTTCGGCGGGCTCGCTCTCGTCACTGTCCTCGCGCCGCAGCTCGGTGAACATCCGCCAGCGGCGGCGATACCGGAAGATGTGGTTCAGGGACAGGTTGCGGGCGACCGTCTTGAGCCAGCCGCCGGCGGAGGCGCTGGTGCTCAGCTGCCCGAAGTTCTCAAAGGCCTTCAGGAACACTTCCTGGGCGATGTCTTCGGCCTGCCGGTCGTCGCCGACGAGGCGGGCGGCGGTCGAAAAAACCATGTCCTGATAGGCACGCATGAAGCTTGCAAAGGCGTCGAGTCGGACTTGATCCGGAGGTTGCCTGGCCACTTGAATGTCGTCTTTAAGCGCAGAACACCAACCGGCGCGGAAAGTTACACTCTCCGCCCATGAGAATGAGCAAGCTTGTCATATTACTTACGGCGGCCGTTGGCCTCGGGAGTGCAGCAGCGGCCCGAGCCGCCTCCCTGGCCGAGATCGAAGGCGCCTATGCCGACTTCAATGACGCCTCGGGGGCCGTCGGCCTGATCGAGTCCGGCCTGCGGGACAGCTTTGAAGGCCGGACCGGGGGCGAATGGCAGCGGTTGAAGGAGGACGCCCGCAACCGGGTCACGGACGGGCTCAAGGACCTCGCCGAGGCTGGCCTGTCGCCGGCCGACCGGCGGGCGGTCGCGATCATGCGCAGGAGCATGGCCGACGCCGCGGAGCAGGGCTCGCTGGCACCGGTCGGCAAGTGCGAGGACGCACAGCGCAAGGACCTCGAATACATCGCCTTGCGCGAAGCCTTGTATGCCTGCTTCGGTGCGCTTTCGAACTCGCTCGACTTCGAGGGCGAAAAGGTCACGCGCGTCGGTGCCTTCGACCTGCTCACGCGCATGCAGGAGCCGGAGCGACGCAAGAAACTGTTCCTCACGTTCGTGCCGCTGTGGCAGGCGATCAACGGCAAGAGCGAGCGCGACAGTCCGTATCGACGCATCGTCGCCATGGCGGCCGAGCGCGGACGCAAAGAAGGTACTGCGATCGATGCGGCGGCGAAGACGGTTGGTGCGTCGACAGCGGATGTCGAAACCTGGCTGGTGCAGGTACTCGATGCGTGGCGCAAGGCGAGCGGCGATACCACGATGGAGCCGTGGGATTACCGCTATGTTGGTGGCGCGACCGAGCGCGAGCTCGGCGACGCGATTGCGCGCGAGGCGATGCAGCCGATCAACGAGCGTTACTACAAGGATCTCGGCGCGGATCTCCGCGCCTGGAACGTCATCTACGATCTCGACCCGCGTACTGGCAAGGCGCCGCTCGCGTACACCGACTACGTCAAGCGCGGCCGCACGCGCGCCGGCAAGTGGGATCCGACGCTGGTGCGTGTCAACGGCAACTACGCGCATGGCGGTCTCGGTCTCATCAACGAGCTCGTGCACGAGAACGGTCACGTCGTGCACATGATGGCGCTGCACACGCGGCCCGCGTTCATGGATCTCGGCGATCCGTTGTTCTACGAAGCATTCGCGGACGTGCCGTCGTGGAGCACGTACGAGCCCGCCTGGCAGCAGAAATATCTCGGCCGCAGCTCGCCTGAAGAATCTTCACTGCGTGCGCTGTATTCGAGTGTCATGCTCGATGTCGCCTGGGCACTGTTCGAGCTGCGCATGCTGCGCGCGCCGACGCAGGATCCGAACGCGGTGTGGACCGAGATCACGAGCAAGTATCTGCACGTGAAGCCGCATCCGGAGCTGTCGTGGTGGCTGGTGCGCGTGCAGCTCGTGCACGAACCCGGGTACATGGTGAACTACGGGCTCGGCGCGGTCGTGACTGCAGATCTGCGGCAGCGAATCGCGACTGAGCTCGGGCCGTTCGCGACGGGCGACCAGCGCTGGTTCGAGTGGCTGTCGCAGCATCTGCTGAGCTCCGGCCAAACGCACGAGACCGCGACGTTGCTGCGAGATTTCCTCGGCCGCCCCGTTGCGCCGCAGGCACTGCTCAACGAGATCGGCAGAATTCAGAAGAAGAACTGAGGATCGCGAGGACCGCGTGCACGACACAGTCGTCTACCTGCTCAGCAACGTGCCTGGGCTGCCGCCGATCGTCCAGACTTTTCATTTGCTCGGCATCGCCGTGATCATGAGCTCGGTGGTGCTGCTCGACCTGCGCATCCTCGGTCTCGCATTGCCGAGCCAGGAGGTGCAGGAGCTGACGCGGCGAGTGATGCCGTGGGTGTGGTGGACGCTGCCGGTGATGCTGCTGTCGGGATCGATGTTCGTGATCGCGCGGCCGCAGCGTTATTTCACGAATCCGATTTTCGGCTTGAAGTTCGCGCTGCTGGTGCCGGCCATCGCGCTGGCGGCGGTGCTGCATCTCGTCAGCGTTCGCAAGCCTGATGCCGTGAGCACGAAAGTCATCGCTGCGGTCTCACTGCTGCTATGGGTCTGCGTCGTGCTCGCGGGGCGCTGGATCGCGTACGTCGACTACCTGTTTCCGGAAGAGTGATGGTGCTCGAAGAATTCTGGAGCTGGATCGAAGCGACGCCGCTCGCCGCGCACATCGGCGAGAGCGTGTGGTTCCCGTTCCTCGAATCCGTGCACGTACTGAGCGCGATGTTCGTCGTCGGCACGGTGCTGATGGCGGATCTGCGCCTGCTCGGCTGGGCGGGGCGGCGTTACCCGGTGACCGTCATCACGAGCGAGGTCGTGCCGTGGACCTGGGGCGCATTCGTCATCGCGACGGTGACGGGTGTCGGCTTGATCATGCCGCGCGCGAGCTGGTACGTCGCAAATCCTGCTTTTCTCGCGAAGGTGGTGCTGTTGGTGCTCGCCGCCGTGAACATGCTCGTGCTGCATTTCTTCGCGCTGGGCACCGAGCGCGTGCGTCTGCAGATGACGACGGGCGCGTGCTCGCTGATCGTGTGGGCGGGTGTCGTGCTCGCCGGACGTTGGATCGGACATCTGTCGTGATCGAGTGACAGTGTGATCCAGTCGTGTCGGCGGCGCGCCGACGGGAACTGGATGATAGAAGCACGCCCGCGCAATCCATAAACTGCGCGCACGAAAAGAACTGTCGATCTGGCATGAAATCTTCGCGGGTGCTTCTACAACTGCTGCTGCCGGTTGCGCTGGGCGCGTGTGTCGCTGCGCCGTCGGACCAGCTCGAGACGGTCGCGGTTCACGCGAGCAAGCTTACGCCGGAGCACTCTTCGTTCAACGCGCGCGTGTTGAGCGATGCAGTAAAGGTCGAGCACAGCTTCACTGCTTCGCTCGATCGCAACGTCGAACCGCTCACGCGCTTGGAGTCGGCGTACACGCAGCAGATCGGCTCCGACTCTGCGCAGCGGATTCGCGTCGGCGACACCGTCAGCACCTCGGGTATGTGGGGCAGCACCGTTCGATACGGTGGCATGCAATTCGGAACGCGGACCAGCACTCGCGCTGACGTCATCACGAATTCCGAGCTCGCGACGCCCGGCCTCGCAGTGTTGCCGACCGTAGAGCAGTCGTTGTTTACATCGCTCCGCGCGCGCAACACGGATCTTGCGGAACAGGATGTCGCGGCCGTCGCTGCCCCGACGATCGCTTCGACGCGACTCGTCGCCGCAGGCTGCTCCGATTTCTCGGTCGGCCTCGGCAAAGTGCGGCGCGATTACGCGATGCTCAGCAACGAATACGGTCCGCTGTTCGCCAATACGACAGTGGCGTGCGCCGTGCCGCTCGGCTTCACGATCGAAGGGCACGGCGAATATCTCGACGACGACGTCGCAGCACTCGGCGTTGGCTTGGCACGGCAGGTCGGTCCACTCGGCACGGCGTCGGCAGCGTTCGCGTCGAGCCGCACGGTCGCTGGCAACTCGGGTTGGCTGGCGCGCTTCGGCTTCGAGCACAGCAACGAGCTGTTCAATGTCGCGCTCCGCTCGCAGATCCAGAGCCGCGAGTTTCGCGACATCGGCGGCGTGGTGCTGAGCGATCCGGTCATGCAGCGCGATCTGGCATCCGTCGGGCTGAACGTCACCGATCGTACGAACCTGTCACTCGCTTACGCCACGCAGACGACCTGGGAGCGGGTGCGTGTCGATGTCATCGCGCTGAAGCAAAGCGTCAGTGTCGGGCGCGGCGCGCTGTCGATGAGCGCGGGGCATTCGTTCTCGGAGAACTTCGGCTCCTCACTGTTTATTTCTTACAAACGCCCGCTCGGGCTGAGCACGCCGGCGCGTTCGCCGATCCGCGAATTCGACCTCGAGACGATCGATTCGCTCTTCGTCCGCTGACGACGCCTTGTAAAAAATTCCCGGGAAAAAAATTCCGAGGAACTCCCGGGAACTCGGCTGCGTGTTCGTCGGTATTAGTCCGACGCCGTTGAGTGAGGATGCTGTCATGCGAGTCCCGGTCCGAGTCGTTGGCGCTGCAGCGCTGGTATTGGCTTTTGCCAGTCCCGCTGAGGCGATGGAATGGCGCCTCGGCGTGGCCTATGCGAGCGGCGTGCAAGACGTCGCAGACCTTTACCAGGACAACCTGCGGCTCGACGGCCGCGACGCGAACGTGGACCTGAAACTGCCGCTGGGCATCGCAGCGAGCTTCCTCTATGACTGGACGACTGAGTGGCGCACGGACGTCGGTGTCGGACCGGTCTTCGCGATCGGCGGCGACGTGAAGCACTTCGAAGTGCCGCTGTCCGTGACGATGGGCTACCAGTTCCTGCCGTATTCGCAGTATTCGCCGTACGTCCGGGCCGGCGGCATCTATCACTTCGCGCAAGGCGACCAGTACGACAGCTCGACCCCCGGACTGTTTGCCGCAGTTGGCGTGGACTTCACGCATTTCACGCTCGAGGTCGCCACCGATCAATCGAAGGTCACGTTCGATCGATTGCGCTGCCCGGCCGGCGGCAGCTGCACGCTCGGCACGGAGGACCTGAATACGTACGACGTACTCGTAAGTTTCTACTGGCGTTTCCGACTGAACAAATAGACAACGTGGAAGAGGTGCACTGTGAACACGACAGGCGCCCAAGGTCTCTGGCTCGCCGCGCTGGCAATCGCAGTGCTCAGCGCATGTTCGAATGGCGTCGGCAGCGTGAGCGATCCCGCGAGCGGTCAGCAGCCGCCACCGCCGACGGTGCCGCCGCCGAGCGATCCGCCGCCGACCAATCCTCCGCCTACGACGCCGGCTTCATCGTCGGCGATGGCTGGATATTGGAAGGGGACTGCAACGGAGCAGGCCTCGGGCCGCGCGTTCGATGCGGTCGCACTGATCGACGCGGAAGGCAACGCGCAGTGGCAGCTCACGAGAGACGGGGTGTTCAACAACGATGGTTTCGTCGTGTTCGCGAACGTGTGCTGCGCAGCGCAGTTCGATGACGACGCCACGGGCAAGAACCTGGGCGAAACCAACACGCGCGATGCGACCGTCACGGTGGAAGTCGCGAACAACCTGCTCAGCGGCGAGCTGCAGTTCCGTCGCGAGCAGTATCGCTTCTCGCTGAACCCGTCGTCGGATTACAACCGCGCCCTGGCGCTCGCGGATCTCGCGGGCGTGTACACGCGGCGCGATGACACCATCTTTGGCGAGGAGGTCACGCTGACCATGACCATCGAGTCGAGCGGCCAGCTGACGGGCTCGTACTCGAACGGCTGCGTGTTCAACGGCAGCGCTGCGATTCCGGACGCCTCGCACAACATGGTGCGACTGCAGATCGATCTCGCGAACTGCGGCAGCCGCGGCAGTCAGAAGGCATGGAACGGCTCGTACGCGGGACTGGGAGTGCTGCTCTCGGGCGACGACATTTTCTATCACAGCGTCATCGGCCCGACCTGGCTCGGTCCCCAAAGCGTGCAACGTTAGCGTCGAGCGTTAGGGCAGCAACAGCATCTCGACGTGCGGGATGCCGTCCTCCAAGTACGGCTCGGATACTGTCGAGAAACCGAACGAGCCGTAAAACTTCTCCAGATACTTCTGCGCGCTGATGCGGATCGGACGCTGCGGGTAACGCAGCCGCGCGCGCTCGATTCCTTTCGCCACGACTTCGCGACCGAGGCCCGAGCCACGGAATTTCTGCGTCGTGATGATGCGGCCGATCGACGGATCCTCGAAACGCGTGCCGGGCGCGAGCACTCGCAGATACGCCGCGACCTCGCGGCCCGACCATGCGATCAGGTGCTCACCGTCGAGATCCAGTCCGTCGAGATCCTGATACGCGCAGTTCTGCTCGACGACGAAGATCGCGACTCGCGCTTCGAGCATCGCATAAAGCTGTACGGCGCTGAGCTCGCTCAGCCGGTACCACTGCCAGTTGACGTCGGTGGCGCTCTTCACGCAGTCAGTGCGTCATCGCGTAGAGGATGTAGTTGATGGCGTATTTGTAAGCGCGCGTAGTGTACTGCAACGCGTATTCGGGGACGTCGGCGTGTTCCCAGGCGTCGCCGAGGTCCATGTTGAAATTGATCACCACCATCAGCCGGCCTTCGTCGTCGTAGATGCCGCGCCAGTGGGGCGTGTAGCCGTCGCGCTCGTAGGTGAGGCCGCTGTACAGGGACTGGATGCCGGGGATCTGGATCTGCTCCGGCAAATCGTAGGCGAGATGAAAGACCGCATCCTCGATCGGGATCTCGACGATCGCGCGATCGGGGAACACGCGACCCATGCTTGCGACGAAGCCGGCCCATTCCATGGTGCCGTGGAAATCGTCGACGACCAGGAAGCCGCCGCGGAGCAGGTAGTCGCGCAGGCGCGCGGCCTCTTCGTCGCTGAGCACCCAGCTGCCGACTTCGACCGCGTAGACCCACGGATAGTCGTACAGGCTCTCGTCCATGATCGAGAGCTGCTGACCTTCGCCGGCGGTGTCGATGCGCGTCAGTCGCTGCACGCCTTTGATCAGATGCTGCTCGGCATCCGGCCAGTCGGTGAGCCACCCGCCGCGGCTGCCGGAACGCGAGCCGACGCTCGAGTACGCGAGCCGTACGAATCGCCATTCCGCACCCGAGTCGATGGAGACTCCACCGCCGGATTGCGACCAGGTGTCGGAGCCCAGCACGCACGCCAGCGTCGCAGCAGTTGCGGCGAGCGCGAGCCCTAAGCGGCTTCTTCGGCGATGCTCCATGGAGTCACGATCTCACCAAGCGCCGCACCGCGCAATGGTGCCGGGGGAAGAAAACGCACCATAACTCAGCGCTGCAACACGACTCTTGTTGCGCTGCTGAGTTATGGGCCGTTTTTCTCTCCCGGCACCGTACGGATCGGGATGAAGACTTGAGCGTCGCCGCGTTCGACGAGCAGGGCGACGGTGCTCTGCTGGCTTTTCACGGCGCCGCGCAGCTCTTGTACCGACGCGACCGGTTTGCCATTGACGCCGAGGATGATGTCGCCCGGCTGCAGGCCGGCCGCCGCGGCGGGGCCGCTCACTTCTTCGACGACGAGATTGCCTTCGGTGTCGACCTGCTTCTTCTCGTCAGCCGTCAGCGGACGCACGGCGATGCCGAGCTTCGCAGTTTCGTCGCTGGCGCCCTGGCGGGACGCGGTGCGCACGGGCTCCTTCTCTTCCAGTTCGTCGACTTTCGCCTTGACTGTGGTCGCCTTGCCGTCGCGCCATACGCGCAACTCTGCGGTCGTGCCAGGCTTCGTCTGCGACACTTGATTGCGCAGATCGCCGACGCGATCGATGTCGTGGCCATTCACTGCGAGGATCACATCGCCGGCCTTCACGCCTGCTTTCGCCGCAGGGCTGTCTTTCTGTACGGCGCTGACCAGCGCACCGTGCGGCCGATCGAGGCCGAACGACTGCGCGAGCTGCGCATTCACGTCCTGCACGGCGACGCCGATGCGGCCACGCACGACGTGACCGGTCTTGATGAGCTGCTCGCGCACGTCGTTGGCGACGTCGATCGGAATTGCGAACGACAGACCCATGTAGCCGCCAGTGCGACTGAAGATCATGGAGTTCATGCCGATCACTTCGCCGCGCATATTGAACAGCGGCCCGCCGGAGTTGCCGGGATTCACCGCCACGTCCGTCTGGATGAACGGCACGTAGTTGTCCTCGCCGCCAACGGCACGCGACGTGGCACTCACGATGCCCGCCGTCGCACTGTTGTCGAGGCCGAACGGCGAGCCGATCGCCAACACCCATTCGCCGGGCCGCACCTGCTCCGGATTGCCGATGCGCACGGTCGGCAGATCCTTCGCATCGATCTTGATCACCGCCACGTCGCTGTGCGGATCGAAGCCGATGACCTTCGCCGGAAATTCGCGCCGGTCGGTCAGTCGGACGTTCACGTCGTCAGCCTCGGCCACGACGTGTGCATTGGTCAGGATGTAACCATCGTTGCTGACGATGAATCCCGAGCCCATCCCGCGCGTCGGCGTGTTGTCTTCCTGATCGCCACCGCCGCCCGGCGCAGGCAGGCCGAAGCGCCGGAAGAAATCGAGCAGCGGATCATCCGACGTCGCGCCGCCGCCAGGTCCGCGCGTCGGTCGCGCGTTCTGTACGACTTCGACGTTCACGACTGCTTTGCCGTACTGATCGACGAGCGCCGCAAAATCCGGCAACGGCGTCGCGCCGCCCGGCGCACGCACCGCAATGGACGATTGCTCAGCTGTGTTCGATGCCGAGGCTGGCGGAGCAGGTTGGTCCGCACCGTTGCCGGCGGAGCAAGCCGAGAGCACTGCGTACAGTGCTGCGAGGAGGACAGGAAGTGAGGTTTTCATGGCAGCGGCTGCGCGTGGTGCGGACGAGACGTCACACGTTTCAATGACTGTGGGCCCGCATAGTTCCTGTGGTAACGTTCCTACGATATGACGTGGCGCGCATGGGCGACGTTCGCGACCTTGTGCGCGATCTGGGGTCTCCCTTACTTCTTCATCAAGCTCGCTCTGCAAGACCTGTCGCCCGTGTGCGTGGCATGGGGACGGATCACGCTTGCCGCCATCGTGCTCGTGCCGATCGCATGGCGGCGCGGCTCGCTGCAACGCGCGTTCGCGCACAAGTGGGCGGTCACTGCATTTGCAGTCGCGGAGCTGGTCGTACCGTTCTCGCTGATTGCGATGGGCGAGCAGTGGATCAGCTCGTCGCTCACCGGGATTCTCATCGCGACGGTGCCGCTGACCGTCGTCCTCATCGCACCGCTGTTCGGCGTCCGGGAAAAAATCGGAGCGTTGCGCGTCGCAGGTCTTGCGATCGGCTTCTGCGGCGTCATCGCGATCGTCGGCCTCGATACCGGGCACGGGCCGATGCTGTGGGCCGGCGTTGCGTGCATCATGATTTCGGTTGCGGGTTATGCGATCGGACCGCTGGTGGTCGAGCGCTATCTAGCGGATGTCGACGAGCTTGGCGCAGTGGCCGCGAGCCTGGTCGTCGCTTCGATCCTGCTGCTGCCGCTCGCCGCGCTGGCCGCGCCGGATCATGTCCCGTCGACGTTGTCGCTCACCGCCGTTGCAGCGCTGGGCATCGCCTGCACGGCACTCGCTCTGTATCTCTACTTCTACTTGATCAATGTGGCGGGCGCGGCGCGCGCTTCCGTCGTCGCGTACATCAATCCGGCAGTCGCTGCGGCGATCGGCGTGCTCGTGCTCGACGAGCCGTTCGGTGTGGCTACCGGTGTCGGTATGGCGATGATCCTGCTCGGGTCGTGGTTGGCGACCCACAAGAGCAAGGATGCATCACGCCTTGATGCGATGACCGGTCTTGAACACCCACCAGATCACGACCAGGCACGCCGTCATGAACACGAACGTCATGCCGAGACTTAGCACGACGCTGACGTCGGCGATGCCATAGAACGCCCAGCGGAAGCCGTTGATCAGGTACACGACCGGATTGAACAGCGTCACCTTCTGCCAGAACGGCGGCAGCATGCCGATCGAATAGAAGCTGCCGCCGAGAAATGCCAGCGGCGTGATGATCAGGATCGGCACGATCTGCAGCTTTTCCCAGCCGCTCGCCCACAGTCCGATGATGAAGCCGAACAGGCTGAACGTGACGGACGTGAGCACCAGGAACGCGAGCATCCAGACCGGATGCTCGATGTGGAACGGCACGAACAGCCGCGCCGTCGACATGATGATCAAGCCCAGCAGGATCGACTTGGTCGCTGCAGCGCCGACGTAGCCGATCACGACCTCGATGTACGAGATCGGCGCCGACAGCACTTCGTAGATCGTGCCCGCCCAGCGCGGCATGTAGATGCCGAACGACGAGTTCGAGATGCTCTCCGTCAGCACCGACAGCATGATCAGGCCCGGCACGATGAATGCGCCGTAGCTCACGCCGTCGATCTGCGCCATGCGCGAGCCGATTGCCGCACCGAACACGACGAAGTACAGCGAGGTCGAGATGACCGGCGACGCCACACTCTGCACGATGGTGCGGAACCAGCGCGCCATCTCGAAGAAGTAGATCGAGCGGATCGCGTAGCTGTTGATCATCGCCGGGTGCTCACCAGGTTCACGAAGATTTCTTCGAGCGAGCTCTCTTCGGTGCGCAGGTCCTTGAAGTCGATGCCGAGCTCGTTGAGTTGCCGCAGCAGCCCGGCGATGCCGGTGCTGTCGGCCTGCGTGTCGAAGGTGTAGACGAGGTCATTGCCATCGGCGGACAGCGCGAGCTGGCGCCCTGCGAGCTGCGGCGGTATCTGCTGGAGCGGGTGCTGCAGATGCAGCGTGAGCTGCTTGCGGCCGAGCTTGCGCATCAGCACGCTCTTCTCTTCGACCAGCACGATCTCGCCCTTGTTGATCACGCCGATGCGGTCGGCCATTTCCTCGGCTTCTTCGATGTAGTGCGTCGTGAGGATGATCGTGACGCCGCTCGCGCGCAGCTGGCGCACCATCTCCCACATGTCCCGGCGCAGCTCGACGTCGACGCCGGCTGTGGGCTCGTCGAGGAACAGGATCTGCGGCTCGTGCGACAGCGCTTTCGCGATCATCACGCGACGCTTCATGCCACCCGACAGCGTCATGATCTTGTCGTCCTTCTTGCTCCACAGCGACAGATCGCGCAGCACCTTTTCCAGGTGCGCGGGGTTCGGCGCTTTGCCGAACAGGCCGCGGCTGAACTCCATCGTCGCCCAGACGCTCTCGAACGCGTCGGTGGTCAGTTCCTGCGGCACCAGGCCGATCTTGGTCCGCGCGGCTCGGAACTCGCGCACGATGTCATGGCCGTCCGCGGTGACCTTGCCGGAGGTCGCGTTGACGATGCCGCAGATGACGTTGATCAGCGTGGTCTTACCGGCGCCATTCGGCCCGAGCAGCGCGAAGATCTCGCCGCGCCGGATCTCGAGGTCGATGTGCTTGAGCGCTTGAAACCCGGACTGATATGTCTTGACCAGGTCAACGACGGAGATGATCGGCTGCATGGGGCCGGTATTATAGAGAAGAAGCCGTTGGCGGTTAGTGCAGAGCGTCCTGATGAGCGTACAGAGACTCTTTCCCACGCTGGTGTATACGGCGCGGCTCGCGCGTGGTACCGCGCTGAACCGTCGCCTGCTGCGCGAATGCCGGCAGCTGGAGCGCGACGACGGCTCCGGCCGGCGCTGGTCCGCGCAGAATTATCCGGGCGGCTATACGTCCTATAACTCGGCGAGCCGCATGCACGAGCTGTCGCCGACGTTCGCGCAGCTACAGCGCGGGCTCGATCGGCACGTCGCCTCGTTCGCGAAGTCGCTGGAATTCGATCTGCGAGGCCGTGACCTGCAGATGACCGACTGCTGGGTCAACATCATGCCGCGGCAGGTCGTGCACAGCCTGCATCTGCATCCCCTCGCGACGATCAGCGGCACGTATTACGTCCATACGCCGCGCGGCTCGGCAGGATTGAAGCTCGAAGACCCGCGTCTCGATCGCTACATGGCCGCGCCGCCGCTAAAGCCGCAAGTAAGCACGACCCGGCAGCGCTGGATCGTGATTCCAGCGCAAGCGGGGACCCTGGTGTTGTTCGAGAGCTGGTTGCGCCACGAAGTGCCGCCGAACCCCGCTGCCTCGCCGCGCATCAGCATCAGCTTCAACTACAGCTGGTTCTGAGCACGGAGCATGTCGGAACCGCCGCGGGCTGGCCGTCCTTGTGGATATGCGAGACTGCACCCGTGACTGACCTCCGCTGGCTCGACGCCGCCCTGACCTCCGCCCGTCCGCAGGCGGTCGCTGCGTTGCTGCGGTATTTCCGGGATCTGGACACGGCCGAGGAGGCGTTCCAGGAGGCTTCGCTGCGCGCTTTGAAGGTCTGGCCGGTGAAGGGTCCGCCGCGTGACCCGGCTGCCTGGCTGATCTTTGTCGGGCGCAATACCGCGCTGGACGACAAGCGCCGGCGCAGCAAGCAGCAGGAGTTGCCTTCCGAGGAAGTGCTCACGGACGACGACGATGCGCAGTCGACGCTCGCGGATCAGCTCGATGCTGAGCATTATCGCGACGACATCCTGCGTTTGCTGTTCATCTGCTGCCATCCGGAGCTACCGTCGACGCAGCAGATCGCGCTGGCGCTGCGCATCGTTTCCGGTCTCACCGTGCAGGAGATCGCGCGCGCGTTCCTCGTGGGCGAATCCGCGATGGAACAGCGAATCACTCGTGCGAAGCGCGCGATCGGTTCGGCCGACGTGCCGTTCGAGACTCCTGGCGCCGAGGCACGCGGCGATCGACTCGCCGCGGTCGGCGCGATGATTTATTTGCTGTTCAACGAGGGCTACTCGGCGAGCGGCGGCACTGCGCACGTGCGCGTCGGCTTGTGCGAAGAAGCGATCCGACTCGCACGCTTGCTGTTGCGACTGTTTCCGAGCGAGCCCGAAGTCATGGGGCTGATGGCGCTGCTGCTGCTCCAGCACGCGCGTGCCAAGGCACGACTCGACCGCGACAACGAGATCGTGCTGCTCGAGGATCAGGATCGCAAACTGTGGAATCGCCAGATGATCGACGAAGCGCTGGTGCTCGTCGAAAAGGCGCTGCGGCATCGACGGCCCGGACCTTATCAAGTGCAAGCAGCCATCGCTGCTATTCACGCGCGTTCGCCCAGCGCTGCAGAAACCGATTGGCAGGAGATCGATACTCTCTACGGCGTATTGGAACAACTGCAACCATCACCCGTTGTCACGCTGAATCGCGCCGTCGCAGTTTCGAAGCTGCGCGGGCCGGCGGCTGCATTGGAGATGATCGAACCGCTTGGCGAAAAACTGCAGGGTTACTTTCATTTTTTCGGCGCGAAAGGCGCGTGGCTGCACGAGCTCGGCCGCACTGATGAGGCGCGGGTCGCGTTCGACAAGGCAATCGCGCTTGCGCACACGCCGGCCCAGGCCGCGCACATCCGGCAGCATCTCGATCGGCTGCTGAAATAGTTGTCACTGTATATAAGACCAGTTATGCTTTCGGCTCTTCCCATCGAGCAGGAGTAGGCGCATGAAACTCTATTGGTGCGAACGCACCCGCGCGGTGCGCGCCGTCTGGATGATGGAAGAGCTGGGCGTGCCGTACGAGCGCGTGCGCATCGACATTCGCGACGAGAAATCGCGGGCGAATCCCGCGTTTCGTGCAGCGTCGCCGATGGGCAAGGTGCCGGCGCTGGAGGATGGGACCGTGCGCATCTGGGACTCCGGCGCGATCTGCGCGTATCTCGCCGATCAGTACCCGGCCGCGAAGCTCGCGCCGGCGATCGGCAGTCCCGAGCGTGGTGCTTATCTCATGTGGCTGATGTACACGAACTCCGTGATCGAGCCGGCGATGGGCGAGAAGTTCGGCGGGCTCAAACCCAACACCGTGAGTTACGGCTGGGGAAGCTGGGATCAGATGCTCGCCACGCTGCGCACCGCCGTTGAGCGTGGCCCGTGGATTCTCGGCGAGCGTTTCAGCGCTGCGGACGTGCTGCTCGGCATGAGCTGCAACTTCCTGCGTCAGTTCAAGATGATCGAGAACGAGCCGGTGCTGTTCGCCTACGCAGATCGTTGCGCCGCGCGGCCCGCGTTCCAGCGCGCTTACGCGCTGGAACCTCAGGCGTGAGGACGGAGGGTCGATCGGCTTTCACCTGCGGTCGGCCGCCGCAGTCGAGTCGTCAGCCTTCGGCAGCGCCACCAGCGCGGAGACTGTGAGCTGCGGCGTCTGGATGCTCAGATCGTGCGGCGTGCATGACACGCGATCCTCGATCACCTTCACCGAGAGCTTCGGCAGCACTTCCTTCTTCAGACCCTCCAGCAATTCACAATCGCCTGGCTCGAGATCCAGCTTACGATCGCGCGACACGTCGACGGTCTTCCACTGTGCGGGGAAGGGATCGGTCTGCAGCGGATCCTTCTTGCCCGTGAGGCGCTCGGTCAGTTCCTTCGTCGCCTTGTTCGCCGGCTCCTTCGCCTCGCTCACCGGAATCGGTGTCGCGGTGGTGACCGTGACGAAGAAGTTGCGCGAGGGCCGGGTGTTGATGCAGCCGTTCGCCTGCACCCGGGTCTGCGGTGCGGCGCCCAGCTTCAGCAGAATGCTCTTGACCTTGGACTCGAACGAGTCGCAGTCGTACGCGGTCGTGAAGCCGACGTACGAATACTTGACCTCGACCGGCTTCCAGACGGACTGCACCGAGCCCGTGCTGTCGGCGGGCGAGTCCGCGTAGGCGCCCTGTGACAGCACGGCGGCAAGCATGCACGCCCCTGCCAGGCCCGCTTTCGCCAGGCCCGTTCTGGTCAGGTATGACAGCCTCGTTTCCATGACTTGCCTCCAATAGTGATGGAGATTAGACGTCGGCACCGCCGCCACGTTCCCTGTCTTCGCCATCCACGTAATTTACGTTCCCGTAATTCCGCAAGCGGTTCAACGGGGCCCGCGATATCCTTTCCGCATGAGCTCCAATGTCGATGTTCAAGGCCGGGAAATCAATGCTGCCATGGCGGTGCTGGGGGCGCTCAGCTTCTGCCATTTGCTGAACGACATGATGCAGTCGCTGCTGCCGGCGATGTATCCCATCCTGAAGACAGGGCTGCGACTCGACTTCGGTCAGATCGGTCTGGTGACCTTCGTCTACCAGGTCACTGCTTCGCTGTTCCAGCCGTTGGTCGGACTCTACGCGGACCGACGGCCGATGCCCTATGCGCTGGCATTCGGCATGGGCTTCACGCTGACCGGCCTGGTGCTGCTCTCGGTCGCCAACACTTTCCCGGTGCTGCTGCTCGGCGCGGCCGTGATCGGTCTGGGTTCGAGCGTGTTTCATCCCGAGTCGTCGCGGGTCGCGCGCGTCGCGTCCGGCGGACGTCACGGGTTTGCCCAATCGTTGTTCCAGGTCGGCGGCAATGCGGGGTCCGCGATCGGTCCGCTCGCGGCCGCGTTCATCGTGCTGCCGAACGGGCAGGGCAGCGTTGCCTGGTTCGCGCTCGCAGCACTGCTCGGCATCATGCTGCTCACCAGGATTGGCTCGTGGTATGCGCGTCAGACTGTGCGAATCGACGCCATGCGCAAGAGTGCGCAGCACGCGCTCGCGCAAGTGCCGCGCGGCAAGGTCGTCGGCGCGATGACCGTGCTCATCGTGCTGATCTTCTCCAAATACTTCTACATGGCGAGCCTGACGAGCTACTACACGTTCTACTTGATCGACCGCTTCCACGTCTCGGTGTGGAACGCGCAGGTGCATCTGTTCGTGTTCCTCGCCTCGGTCGCAATCGGCACGTTTGCCGGCGGCCCCATCGGCGATCGCGTCGGCCGCAAGTACGTCATCTGGTTTTCGATTCTCGGCGTCCTGCCGTTCACGCTGCTGTTACCGCACGCGAACTTGTTCTGGACCGGCGTGCTCAGCGTGCCGATCGGATTGATTCTCGCGTCCGCGTTCTCGGCGATTCTCGTGTATGCGCAGGAGCTGGTGCCCGGCAAGGTCGGCATGATCTCGGGCCTGTTCTTCGGGCTCGCGTTCGGCATGGGCGGCCTCGGCGCCGCGCTGCTCGGTCATCTGGCCGATGCGCAGGGCATTCAATTCGTCTATCGCCTGTGCGCGTATTTGCCCGCGCTCGGCGTGCTCGCTGCATTCCTGCCGAAGATCCACACTCCGCATCGCAAGTAAGGTGAGCTCATGTCCGGGGAACTGAAGCATCACACGCTGCCGGTCAACGGGATTCGCATGCACGTCGCGGAGCGGGGCACTGGCCCGCTGGTGATCATGTGTCACGGTTGGCCGGAGCTCTGGTATTCGTGGCGGCATCAGATTCCTGCCGTCGCGGCGGCGGGCTTCCGCGTGGTCGCGCCGGATATGCGCGGCTTCGGCGAGACCGAGGCGCCGGCAGACGTGAACGACTACACCATCCTGCACAACGTCGGCGACATGGTTGCGCTGGTCGCAGCGCTCGGCGAGAAGCAAGCGATCATCGTCGGGCACGATTGGGGCGCGCCGGTCGCGTGGACGGCAGCGATGATGCGGCCCGATTTATTTCCCGCGGTGGTTGCGATGAGCGTGCCGCATCGACCGCGCTCGTCTGCAGCGCCGCTGCAGACGCTGAAGGAGGCGGGGCTCGGCAACTACTATTGGATCTATTTCCAGAAGCCGGGCGTCGCGGAAGCGGAGTTCGAGCGCGATCCGGCCGTCACGCTGCGCAAGCTGTTGTACGGCGTTTCCGGCGATATTCCGATCGATCGCGAGAATCCCATGATGGTGCACGAGGGTCATGGCTTTCTCGATCCGCTGGCGGTCGCGAAGTCGTTGCCGGCGTGGCTGCGCGAAGAAGACATCGAAAAGTTCGCGAGCGAGTATCGACGCACCGGTTTTCGCGGCGGGCTCAACTGGTATCGCAACATCGATCGCAACTGGGCGCTCACCGCGCCGTGGCAGGATGCGACGATTCGTCAACCGGCATTGTTCATCTACGGAACGCGCGATCCGGTGGTCGCAGGCAAACGGGGTCTTGCGGCGGTCGAGCACATGAGCCGCGCTGTGCCCGGCGTGCAGAAGGTCGTGGTCGAAGGCGCCGGTCACTGGATTCAGCAAGAGCGGCCCGATCGCGTCAACGCCGCGCTGCTAGAGTTTCTGGCCAAAGTCCGCAGTTAAGTAGAAGGAAAGTCGTCATGCTTCGTCGCCATCGTCTCGCTGCGTTCGCATTCGCTCTGCTGCTCAGCGCCACGGCGCTCGGCGCCGAGCGTGCCAAGCCGGAATTCATG
Organism: Steroidobacteraceae bacterium; assembly: GCA_035493235.1. Classification (GTDB taxonomy): domain Bacteria; phylum Pseudomonadota; class Gammaproteobacteria; order Steroidobacterales; family Steroidobacteraceae; genus Steroidobacter. Next base: position 62,093 of record DATJIP010000135.1, on the reverse strand, counting down.
CCTTCGGACGATCCTGCGCGGCGCGATCTGCCGTTCTCGGACGCCGTGCGCGCCGGCGATCTGATGTTCCTGTCGGGCCAGATCGGCCTGGACTCCGCGACCGGCAAGCCCGTGGCCGGCGGCATCAAGGCCGAGGCGCGCCAGGCGCTCACGCAGATCAAAGAGATTCTCACGCGTCACGGCGCGTCGATGTCGGACGTGGTGAAGTGCACCGCGTTTCTCGCGGACATCGCCGAGTGGCCGGCGTTCAACGAGGTCTACGGCGAGTTCTTCAAGAAGCCCTTCCCGGCGCGCAGCGCGCTGGCCGCAAGCGGCCTGGCACGCAACGCGCGCGTCGAAGTCGAGTGCATCGCCTACGCACCGAAGAAATGACGTCGGTTCAGGCACTGTAGGTCGGGCTTTAGCCCGACAATCCGTGCTAGGCGCGCTTCCTTCTCGCGACTTCCTCCTTATACATCGCGAACTCCTCGCCGGCCGCCTTCGCGATGCTCGGCCGCTGCAGCATGCGCTGGTGGTACTCATGAACCACCGGCCACTGCTTCAAATCCACCTGCGTCGCCTGCGCCCAGTTCAAGATCGTCGCCAGGTACGCGTCGGCGATGCTGAACTCGTCGAGCAGGAATTCGCGACCGCGCAAATGCGCCTGTAGCGTCTCCATGCGCCGCGGCAGCTTTTCGCGGCTGTAACGCTTCACCTCGTCCGAGGCCTTGTCGTCGAGCATCGGCACGAACACTGCTTTGTGCAGCTCGGTGCCGATGAAGCCCAGCCACTGCTGCATGTGGCTGCGCTCTGCGCCGGGCGGCGGCGCCAGACGTGCGTGCGGAAACTTTTCCGCCACGTACTGCAGGACCGCCGTGTTCTCGGTGAGAATGGTCCCGTCGTCCAGACGCAGCGCAGGCACTTGTCCCATCGGGTTGATTGCGAAGAAATCGCTGCCGTCCGGCAGCGTCTTGGTGTGCGTATCGGCCTGCGTATAACGCGCGCTCGCGCCGGCTTCGTACAGGGCGATGCGGGTGGCGAGCGAGCAGGCGAGGGGGGCGAAGTAGAGTTCCATGGTGACTCCCGGCGGGTGTGTTTCTGTACTGGGCGGTATAATATTGGTGGCGCTGCGGGTCGCCCGTCAAGGTATTTTTTTACAACATGGTACATAAAAAGACCGTTCACTCCGCGCCGCGCCAGCGTGGCCGGCCGCGCGCTTACGACGCCGACACGGCGCTCGCGCAGGCGATGAGTGCGTTCTGGCAGTTCGGCTACTCGGCCACCTCGCTCGATCAGCTGAGCGATGCCACCGACATGAACCGGCCGAGTCTCTATGCGGCGTTCGGCGACAAGCGCGCGCTGTATCTGCAGACATTGCAGAGTTACACCGAGCGCTCGAAGGACGGGATCGCGAAAGCGCTCGATCCGCAGCTCTCGCTCGCCGAGGGCTTGCAGCGCTTCTACGATTCCGCGATTGCTTCGTATCTGCCCTCCGGCGATCCCGCGCGCGGCTGCTACCTGATCGGCACGGCGGTGACCGAAGCCTTGGGCGATGAGGAAGTGCGCAAGCGATTGGCAAGCGCGCTGAACGAGTTCGAGGAAATGGTTGCGGCGCGTATCAAGCAAGCGCGCGACGACGGCGAGATCGACGCGACAGCCGATCCGCAGGCGCTGGCGATGATCACCGTAGCGGTCCTCTACACGATGGCGATCCGCGCACGCGCCGGAGAATCACGCGCGGTGCTGAAGTCTGTCGCCGCAACAGCTATCAATCTGATCAGCGGAGGTGAGCCTGCGCGAAAGCGACGGCGCGCCCAATGATCTCGCGCGAGCGCTCGTCGTCGTCGAGCATGTCGAAGCCGTGCCGGCCGGCTGGATGATTCATCACGTCCAGCATTGCATTGCCGGCCAGCGCTTCCTGCACGAACAGATCGATCGTATCGTTGATCATCCGCTGATCCTGGCCCGCGCGCGCGATGAAGATCGGCAAGCCGGCGCCCTTGGTCCGGACCTGCATCTCGACGGGCTGGAGATACGCGTAGAACGCAAGCATGCAGCGCACGTAGTCGGGACGATCCAGCATCATCGGCATCATCAGCAGCCCCCCGCCCGAGAAGTACCACAACGCAATCCGCTCGGCATCGACGTTGAGCTCCGTCGCGTGACTGCGCACGTAGTCGATTGCGGCGGTGACATCCGCTTGCGCTCTGTCGAAATCCTCCATCGCGAACAATCGATGATTGAATGTCACACCAACCAGTCCCGAAGCAGCCGCGAGCTCGCCGTACGAGACGAACACGCCCCACTGCGTCGGCGGCTGGAAGTCCGCGGGAATCGGACCGCCGTGCACGAAGACGACAGCGGGTAAGCGTGCGCCGCCAGAAAGGCTCGCAGGCGCGTAGACGTTAATCGCGAGCTCTGCGCCCGCATCGCGCTTGTACACGTCGCGCTTCACGCGAACGTTGCGCATCCCATCGACGTGATAGACGATGCGCTTGCTCAGATCATGCCCGGCCATGCAGTGCGCTCCCATTGCGTCCGACGTTGCGAGCTCGTTGCACGAACTCCAGCAGCGAAGAATCCAGCGCCCAGCGTCGCTGCAGCAGCGCATCCGCATGCAACGCTTGCTGCATGCGATCCTTGATCGCTGCATCGCCGTCCGCGAACTCGTCGAGCAGTGCTTCCCACTCGAAGACGAGGGACTGCACGCCAATACTGTCGACACTTTCGCCCGCGGCCATCGCGCTGCGCAGCTCACCCGAGACACGCAGCAGTTCACGCAGGCGTTCGTCCGGAATCCGCAGGCGTTCGAGTGCTGCCGCATCGAGGTGTCTTGCCCACGCGGCGAAGTTCCCGTGGCGCATCGCTCGCGTGAGGTAGTCCAGCGTCTGCGTATCGAGGCCGTTCTGCGCTTGCATGCGTGCCTGCAGCTCCGGCTGCGCCTGATACGCCAGCTTCATCTTGATCGCGAGCCCGACATCGCCGCCGACGCGCGATAACATCAGCTGCATCCATCGATCGGCAAGCGTTTGCGCATGTTCGCTCTGCACCGGCAGGTCGCGCCGAACGGCTTCGCGCAGCTCGTCGAGGAGCGAACGCCACTGATCTTTCTCGGCGTTGCTGTGAATCAGCAGACGGCGCAGCTCATCGGACGAGCAGTACTTTTCGTACTGCGTGATGAGCTCGACCGCCGCGAGCCAATCGCCTGCGACCGGCTCGCCGCCGCTCGTGAGCACCTCGTGCAGCTGGCTCAGGCGCGAGCGCAGCGCGTTCGCCTGCTCGATGCGGTCGTCCAGCTCATCGAGCTGTTGCGCGATCATTTCCGGCAGCGGCGCGCCATCTTTCGCGAGCACGGCCGCGATCTCGTCGAGCGACAGATTCAAGCGCTGCAACGCCTGGATGCGAAACAGACGCACGATGTCCGCCTGCGAATACAGGCGATAGCCGCCGTCCGAGCGCTGCGACGGCTCGAGCAAGCCGATCGCGTGATAGTGATGCAGCGCGCGGACCGTGAGCCCGGTGAGCCTGGCGAGTTGTCCGACGGTGAAGGACATGCGACCTCCTGACACCGACGGACTCTAGGCCCTGACGGTACGTCAGGGTCAAGCGTCTCGTGAGGACTGCGGCTACAGATGTGCCAGGACGCGCACGCCCGCGTCGAGGTGCCGCGCGGGCACGACCACGACTTCGTCGCCGATCCGCTGGAATTCCAGGTCGATCGCGGTGCCGTCGATCGGCAAGTCGTGAATCGCGAGCCGCTCGACCCCGATCGGCAGCAGCGGACGCGTTACATGCACCTCGCGACGCTCACCATCGACCTGCACGCCCAGACACGCCTGCAGCAGCAGGAACACAGCAGCCGACGACCAGGCTTGCGGCAGACACGCGACCGGATACGGCGCCGGCCCCTGGCCCGCGACGCGCGGAAAGCCGCACAACAACTCCGGCAAGCGCATGCCGAACTGGTTCGCGGTCTCGAAGATGTCACTGAGAATCTGTACGACATTGGCGCGGCCGCCATAGCGCGAGATGCCCGCCGCGCAGATCGACGTGTCGTGCGGCCAGATCGAGCCGTTGTGATACGACATGGGGTTGTAACGCGGCTCCTTCTCGGCCAGCGTTCGAATGCCCCAGCCGCTCGACAAGCGCGGCGACATCAGTTGTGCCGCCACCAGTGCTGCTCGCTCTTCGGTCGGCACGCCGCAGTAGAGCAGGTGACCGGGATTCGACGCGTATACGCGGCACGGTGAGCCGTCGCCATCGACCGCGATCGCGTAGTAGTGCATCTGCGGGATCCAGAACCGTTCTTCGATTGCGGCGCGCAGCGAGTCTGCCTTGCGCAGCCATTCCGTGCCTTGCGCTTGGTTGCCGCGCCGGGTCGCGAGCTCCGACATGCATTTGAAAGCGGCGTACGCGTAACCCTGTACTTCGACGACGGCGACCGGTCCTTTCGGAAAGCGGCCATCCTCGTGGAAGATCGAATCGTGGCTGTCTTTCCATGCCTGGTTCACCAGGCCGGTGTCTTCGCCGCGCGCGTAGTTGAGGAATCCCGTCGGGCTGGCAGCGATTCGTCGCTCGATCCACCCGATCGCCGCAAGCAACGAATCCCAGATGCTGTCGATGAGCGTGCGATCGCCAGTGCGATTCTCGTATGCACCCGCGAGCATCACGAATAGCGGGGTGGTGTCCACGCCGCCGTAGTAGCGGCCGAACGGCACTTCCTGCAGCGCGGCCATCTCACCGCGACGCGTCTCGTGCATGATCTTGCCGGGCTGCGAATCGCGGAAGGCGGAGTCTTCGGTAGCCTGCGTCGACGCCAGGAACTTCAGCACGCCGGCGGCGAGCAGCGGATTGAGCCACAGCGTCTGCAGCGCCGTGATGATCGCGTCGCGCCCGAACTGCGTGGCGAACCATGGGATGCCGGCATAAGGATACGGCCCGGTCGGCAACGATGTCGTCAGCAACGCGAGGTCGGCGCGCGAGCGCTCGACCCATTGATCGAACAGCCGGCCGGAAGTGCTGACCGATGCGCCCTGGTCGAGTCGCTCCTGCATGTCGGCGGAAAGCTCTCTGGCCGCGGTGTTGAAACGTTCCCGCGATGGCGCGCCTTCATCCTGCGTGCCGACTTCGATCGACAGCTCGGTGCACTCGCCGCGTCGCAGGTTCAACTTGAACTCGGCCTGCGTCGCCGAGATCGCGACCGGTGCATGCGAGAACTCGAGGTACGTCGTGCGCACAACCTTATCGAGCCCGCGGTACGACAACTTCACTGTCTGGTTCGCAGTCCACGCCGGCAGTATCTCGCCGCGTTCTTTGCGGACCGTGCCCTGCACTTCGAAGATGTCGGCGAAATCCGCCGCGTAAGTGAACAACAGCGCAACCTCTGCATCGCGGTCGCCGAAGTTGGTGAGCGTGATCTGCTCGTGCCAGCGGCCGCGCCACAGCAGGCGATTGCGCTCGATGTGGATCACGCCCTTCGGAATCGCCAGCTCGCCGGGAGCGGACAACGGCCTGTTGGTGAGATGCGCGGTGAACAGCGTGTTGTCGCGGTCGATCGCGGCGCCGAGCAGCGATGGACTTCGTCCTGCGACGAACAAGTTGAAGCGCGACAGCATGCGCGTGTCGTTGGTAAACAGCCCATCGTCCGCGCCCTGGATATCACCCAGTGCGTCAGCGAGCAGGAACGTATTGCTGTCTTTGAGTGTGAAACGCGGCAGCAAACCGCGCCGTTCACCGGTGTCGTCGGTGGAGGTCATCAGGTTCCTCGCGCAGGCTCAGGACGCGCGCAGCAGCGGTCGGCTGTCCAGGAGGCGCGCGTACAGATCCGTGTAGGCGCGGGCCATGGTGCGTGCAGCGAAGCGCCGCTCGAAAACGGCCCGCACAGTGTGTCGATCGATCTGCCCTATGTTACGCAAGGCCGCCAGCGCTTCTTCTTCGGAATCTACGATGTAGCCTGTCACGCCGTGCTCGACGATCTCCGGCACCGAGCCGCGGTTCCAGGCGATTACCGGCGTGCCGCAGGCCATTGCCTCGATCATCACCAGGCCGAACGGCTCGGGCCAATCGATCGGGAACAGCAGTGCGCTGGCATTGCCGAGAAATTCCGACTTGCGGTCATCGCCGATCTCGCCGATGTAGTCGATCAACGGATGGTCGAGGAGCGGCGCGATGCGCGTCTCGTAGTAGTCGCGGTCGACGCGGTCCACTTTCGCCGCGATCTTCAGCGGCATGCCGGCGCGTTGCGCGATGGAGATCGCGACGTCGGGTCGCTTCTCCGGCGAGATGCGCCCGAGGAACGCGAGATAGCCAGGCTGTGGCCGCGCGCGAAACACGAACTGATGCAGCGGCAGGCCGTGCGGCACGGTCGCAAGCCAATTGACGAACGGTAGCGGCGTGCGCTGATGATCGGAGATCGAGACCAGGCCGAACTGCGGCCAGTGCGCGTATGCAGCTTCCAGGTCCGTGAGGTCCAGACGACCATGCAGCGTCGTCACGGTGCGATGTGCCTGGTGCTCGAAGAACGGAAAGTGCAGCAGGTCGAAATGAAAATGCAGGATGTCGAACTGCCACGCGCGCCGCCGCACTTCGTGCAGCATCGCGAAGTGCGCGGCGACGTCGGATTTGAGCGGCGCGGGATCCAGGCGAATCGCGCAATCGCGCATCGGGATCAGCTTGGCGTCGGTGCGCGCGCCGGCGGCCGCGAACAGCGTGACTTCGTGGCCGAGCTGCACCAGCGCGTCGCACAGATTCGCCACCACGCGCTCGGTGCCGCCATACAGCTTCGGTGGAACGGCTTCGGCGAGGGGTGCGATCTGGGCAATGTGCATGGCACATCAACGCTTAACGCACCCCGAAAGTTCTTTAATGCGCTGTAGGTCGGGCCTTAGCCCGACAACCTTAGAGCGTCAGTCGTTTCCGAACCGGAGCCGGTACTCGCGCGGTGTCATGCCAACCTGGCGTGCGAACAGCTTGCGAAAGGAGGACACGTCTTCGTAGCCGCACTGCTCGACGATGCGTTCCAGCGGCAACGTCGAACTCTCCAAGAGCTGACGTGCCCGGCCGATGCGTTGCGATTGCAGATAGCTCAGCGGCGACATCCCGAGGCTCGCCTTGAACTTCCGCGCCAGCGTGCGCTCGCTGACGGCCAGCGCGCGACATACGCCCGCCATCGCGAGCCGTTTGCCTAAGTGCTGTTGCAGATAACGGGTGGCACGCGCGATATCCGTATCGCCCTCATTCCGCGGCGCGTGGGGTTGTAAGAACGGCGATTGCGAGCCGCGGCGCCGTTCGACCAGCATCAACTTCGCCGTCGCAGCCGCCAATGGCTCGCCCGCAAACTCGCGCACGAGATCCAGCGCGAGATGCATGTAGGCCGCGCCGGCGGCGGCGGTCCAGCGATTGCCATCGCGCATGACGAGCCGGTCCGGCGCCATCTCGATGTCCGGGAATGTCCGACGAAACCAGTTCACCAGCCACCAGCAAGTCGTCGCGCGTCGGCGGCTCAGCAGGCCAGCCTGCGCGAGCAGTACTGCGCCGCTGCAGGTGCTGGCGAAGATGCTCGAGCGTCGCGCCATGCTGGCGAGGAAGGAATTCTCGCTGCGCAGCCGATGCGCCTGCACTTCGAGGTCAGTGAGCGATTCGCACCAGACCGGCGGGACGATCGACGCGTCGTAGTGCCGGCGGATGGCGTTCGTGGTGAAGCGGACGCCATGCGAGCTGCGTACGGGGTGGCGCGATCGGCCGACGATGTGGCAATCGAAGCGGGCGGTGGAGGCGGCGCGATTGCCGAGTGTCGCGCGAGCGTTGTTAGCGATTGCGAAGAGCTCGAGCAGGCCGGCGGTGATCCAGGCCGAGCAGCCGGGATAGCCGACGATTGCGACCGTGACGGTTTTCGCCATAAAGGTGGCAAGTATGCCACTGGTGGTGAAATGCAGAAGAGTCAGGCTAGAGCCTGACCCACAGGAGAAGTGGCGTGCATGGTGGGTCAGGCTTCAGCCTGACAATTCGGGAGCGATCATGGGTTACACCAGAGGCGAGTTCATGCAGATGGGCTTGGCAGGGCTACTCGCAAGCGGCGAGGTCACCGCGCAGGAACAGACCAGGCAGCCGAGCTACCTCTGCGTCTATCGTCCCGGCCCGCGCTGGCTGCCCGGCAAACCGCTGGCGGAACAGCCGCTGCGCGAACATGGGCGCTACATGCTCGACCTCTACAAGCGCGGCGTGATGCGCATGGCGGGTCGCTTCGCCGACGGCAGCGGCGGCGCGATGCTGTTCGGCGCGGACGACGACGCGAGTGCGCAGGCGATCGTCGCGGCAGATCCCGCGGTCGTGGCCGAGACCTTCACGTACGAGTTGCGGCAATGGGCGTTCGTCGACTGGGCATCGCTCGCGAAACGCGCTGCCGGCTGACGTCACAACTAAACCTCTAGTTGACAAACCGGCGCCCGCCCATTAGCGTCAACTACAACTCTAGTTGTGGTGGCGTCGATGGCAATTTCCTTTACCGACCGTGAGGCGGACATCATGGCCGTGCTGTGGCGGCGCGGCCCTTCCACCGTTGCGGAGGTGCGCGAGGAGTTGCACGACGAGCTCGCGTACACGACCGTGCTCACGATGCTGCGCACCTTGCAGGGCAAGAGTTACGTCGGCTACGAGGAGGAAGGTCGCACCCATCGCTACTTCGCCGCAGTCGAGCAGCAGGAAGCGCGCAAGAGCGCTCTGCAACACCTCGCCGCGAAATTGTTCGACGGCTCGCCTGAGCTGCTGCTGACGCATCTGGTCTCCGGGCAGAAGCTCGACCGCAAGCAGCTCGAGCGGATTCGCAAGATTCTCGACGAGAAGGCAGGGAAGGGCCGGTCATGATCGCCGCGTGGATGGCCTATACGTTCGCGATCTCGTGCGTGCTCGGGTTCGCAGCGCTGGCAGTCGAGCACGCCTGCAGGCTGCGACGCTGGCCTTCACGTTGGATCTGGACCGTCGTGCTCGCCGCGCCCTTTCTGTTGCCGTTCATTGCGCCCAGCGATGACGCGCGTGCCCCTGCGGCCCCGCCCGCGCTCGCGCACGGCGAACTGGGTACGACTGTGGGTGGCGCGTCCAGCGAGCCGACGATTGCCGAGCCGGCGCATCGCATGACGCGATTGTTCGCGTCGCCCCAGGCCGCAGCGGTACTTCAGCTGTTGGCGCTGGCCGGAGCAACGTGGATCTCTGCTTCTGCTCTGCTCGCGGCTGGTCTGACAGCGGCCTGGCTGCGCATGCGGCGCAGAGCCGCTGCGTGGCGGCCACACACCCTGGACGACACTAACGTGCTCATCTCGCACGACGTCGGCCCCGCCGTCATCGGCTTCTGGCATCCCCGCATCGTCGTGCCGGAGTGGCTGCTCGGCGCCAATCAGCGCGTGCGACGACTCGCGCTCGCGCACGAAAGCGCACACGCGCAGGCGCGCGACCCATTGCTGCTCTTCGCCGCAACCATCGCTGTCGTGCTGATGCCTTGGAATCTGCCGCTGTGGTGGCAATGGCGGCGGCTGCGCTTTGCGATCGAAGTGGATTGCGATGCGCGCGTGCTCGCTTCCGGCCGCGTCGACGGCATCGAGTATGCGGAAGCGTTGCTGAATGTCGCCGCCCGCACCTCCGACGTGCCGCTGGCAGCCGCTGCGATGTGTGAATCCCCTTCGACATTAGAGAAGCGCATCCATCTGGTCCTCGTGGAGCGGACGGCACGACAGCGTCTTGTCGCGATCGCATTGCTGATCGCGGGGTGCGGCATGGCTGCAGCCGCAGCCGAAGTCGAGGCGCCTGTCTTGTTCGGTGGCCAGTCGCAGCATCAGCTGATCAAGGGCGCGCGCGGGAGCGCGTTGATAGAGGCGATCATCGATGGGAATCGCGACTCCGCGTTCGCTCTCGTCGACGCCGGTGCCGACGTCGATCGCGTAGTCCTCGGTGATGGCACACCCTTGATAGCGGCAGCGCGGAGCAGCGACCTGTCGCTGGTGAACCTGCTGCTCGAGCGCGGCGCGCAAGTCGATCTCGCTGTGCGTGGCGACGGCAGTCCGCTCATCGCGGCATCGATGCTCGGCAATCTGAAGATCATGACCAGGCTGGTCGAGCGCGGTGCGGACGTGAATGGATTCGTGCTGGGCGACGAGACGCCGCTGATCAATGCCGCGCGCGCCGGCCGTCTCGATGCCGTCCGTTATCTGGTAGGCAACGGTGCCGACGTCAATCTCGCCGTGCCCGCCGACTCCGGCCGCGCGGCCGAGATCCGCTCACCGCTCGGCGAAGCACTGAAGCATGACCACCGTGACGTAGCAGACTTTCTGCGCTCGCAAGGCGCGCAACGCTAGCGGCACAGGCACCTGCGATGCTCGTCGATACTGCTCAGCTGAGCGAAAACTCGCACCTCGAAGCAGATGTCGTGATCGTCGGCGGCGGCGTCGCCGGTATCGCTCTGTCGCGTCAACTCGCGGACTCCGGGCTGAGCGTCCTCGTGCTCGAATCCGGCGGCGATAAGCCCGAAGCGCGCACGCAGGCGTTGTACGCGGGCACGATGACGCTCGGCGGACCGGGCAACGATGCGCGGCCGCTCAATGACTATCTCGCCGCGTCGCGCGTGCGCTGCTTCGGCGGCTCCGGCAACGTCTGGGGCGGCAAATGCGCGCCGCTGGATCCGATCGATTTCGCCAAGCGCGATTGGATCCGGTATTCGGGCTGGCCCATCGATCGGGCCGGGCTGCAGCCCTTCTACGATCGCGCGTGCACGTTGCTCGAGCTGCCGCGTTTCGGCGAGGAAGCGGCCACTGTCGTGGGTCCCAACGAGCCGCTGCTCGCCGGTCGTCCGAGCTCGCTCGCGATTCGACCTCGCTGCTACACGCGCTATACGGGTCTGGCGCCGGGCGATTCGTACGCTGCATTCAAGCGGTCGGCATCCGAACATCCGCGGGTCGCGGTGCACCTGCATGCGAACGTGACTGCGATCAAGCTCGATGCTAGCGGGCAGCGAGTCGCATCTCTCGAAGTGCGGGAGCTCGATGGACGCCGGCACAGCGCCACGGGTCGCGCGTATGTTCTGGCCGCCGGCGGCATCGAGAACGTGCGCTTGCTGCTCGCATCGAACGACGTGCATCGCGAAGGCATCGGCAATCATTCCGACTGGCTCGGGCGAGCGTTCCAAGGGCATACGACTATCTCGCAGGGTGACGACACCGGCGTCTCGCTGCTGCGCGATGATTCGCAGCTCGGCTTGTTCGACAACCAGCAGCGTGGGCGGCCGCACGCCGTCATCGGGCTTTCGGACGCTGCGCAGTATCGGTACCGCACCACGAATTTCACTGCGACGTTGACGGCAGCGAAGGAAGCCGTGCCGAAAGCCGAAGCCTGCATTGCGAAGCTTGCACAACGCATCGCGGATGCGCCCGCGGCCGCGCGCCGTTCCACTTACTTCATGGTCGAGCACACGCCGAACCGCGATAGCCGCATAACCTTGTCGCGCGAGCAACGCGACGAGCTCGGTCTGCCGCGCTTGCACGTCGACATGCGCTACGGCGAGCCTGAGTTCGATTCGATCGCCGCAGCGATCGGTTGCCTTGCGACCGAGTTGGGCCGCCTCGCGATCGGGCGCGTGCGCTGGCAAGGCAAGCGCGAGCAACTGGTGCAGTACATGGATTCGCCGTCGCGGCATCACATGGGCGCGACGCGGATGTCGAACTCACCTCGCCAAGGTGTCGTCGATGAGCAATGTCGTGTGCACGGCGTCGGCAATCTCTACGTCGCCAGCAGCTCGGTGTTTCCCACGAGCGGCATTGCCAATCCGACGCTGACGCTGCTGGCCCTCACGCTGCGCCTCGGCGATCACCTGGCCGTGGCGATGAAGGCAGCCGCATGACGCTCACTCGTCGCGAGACCTTGCAGTTGCTGCTCGCTGCGGTCGCCAGCGGCGCGATGCCGGCTGCGACGGGCGCAGGTGCGTGCGTGCAATGGGCAGACGGGGTCGACGTCAACGCTGCCGGAGCGTTGGGGCGCGAGTATCTCAAACTCTATCCGTTGGACCCGGCGCTGAAGGAAGTGCTCGCGCTGCTACGCGCGCCCACCGCTGCACTGGACGACGCCTTGCGCCGGCTCGGCGAAATGATCCACTACGACTACGTCGCCGGCCGGACAGTCAATCTGTCCGGCTGGTTCGTCTCGCGCACCGAAGGCTGTATCTTCGCGCGCATCGCGATGTGCGCGAGGTAGTTACTGCTGCCAATAGAGCGGCTGTACCTTGCGTTGACCTGTCAGCTTCTCGGCGAGACTGCCGCCCTCGTAGATGCGGCCGTTCTGCACGACGTACGCGACGTGATCGCTCACGCGAATGTCTTCGAGCGGGTTGCCGTCGACGATCAGCAGATCGGCGAGCTTGCCGGCTTCGATCGAGCCGAGATCGCGCGCCATGCCCAGATGCCGCGCCGGATCGATGGTCGCTGCCTGGATTGCCTGCATCGGCGACATGCCGCCTTGAACGAATGCCCACATCTCCCAGTGCGAGCCGAGTCCCTCTCGCTGGCCATGCGCACCGGTGTTGACCAGCACGTTCTGATCCAGCAGCCGCTTGGCGTTCGCTGCTGAATCGCGGAACGCCTGGTAATCGCTCTCCGGCGCCATCTCTCTGCGCACGGCACGCGGCTGCAGGACCTGCGGCGGCACGTAGCGCGACAGGATCGGATGCAGCCAGACCTCCGACTCCTGATAGAAGAAGCGTTCACTGCCCGGGCCGCTGAAGGTCACGATCAGCGTCGGTGTGTAAGCCACTTTCGTCTGCGGCCACAGTTGCAGCACGTCGTCGTAGAAGTGCTCCACCGGCAGGTTGTGTTCGATGCTCGTGTTGCCGTCCACGACCATGCTGATGTCCATGTGATAGAGCGAGCCGCCTTCACACACGACCAGCATCCCGGCTTCGCGCGCCGCAGTCGTCACCATCTGACGCTGCTCGCGCCGCGGTTGGTTGTAGTTCTTGATCGAGATCGCGCCTTGCGCCTTGAGCCGCTGGATGTGATTGCGCGCATCCTCCAGCTTGTCGATGCTCGCGAAGCCTTCGGAGTGCGCGCCATACACGACGTCGCCCGTCGAGAAGATGCGCGGTGCGAGAATCTCACCCGCACGTTGATACTCCGACGCCGCGAAGATCTCCGTCGCGTTGTTCGACGGATCGTGAATGGTCGTAACGCCGAACGCGAGATGCGCGAGCGCCGACCAGTTCTGTTGAGGAACGATGTCGTTCGACCCCTGCGGCCCGTGCGCGTGTGCATCGATGATGCCCGGCATCGCGGTGCGACCAGCGAGATCCAGTCGCTTTGCGTCCGCCGGAATCTCCACCGAGCCGTTCGCGCCGACGGCGACGATGCGATTGTCGCGCACGAGAATCGTGCCGTTCTCGATCACCTGGCGTGCGTCGTTCATCGTCACGATACGCGCGCCGGTGAGGGCGACGACGTCGTGCGGCTTGTCCGCAGCTCGCGTCATGCTCAGGTTCGCGACCACTTTGCCGTGTGCGTCTTCGCTGGCGAACAGCTCGGCCATCTTCGCGCGATAGAGTGAGGGGCCAAGCGTCCACGACAGTGTGTCGCCGTCGATCCAGTTGATGTACGTGCCGCCGATGTCGGTAGCGCGTCGTTGCGGTACCGCGCGGGTCTGCAACGACAGGTCGATCTGGCCGCCCGGCGGCATCGGCACGACGTAGATGTGGTAGTTCTCGAGGAACGCCAGCCACTCGCCGCTCGGCGACACTTCGAGGTTGCTCGCGTAGCTCGAGCGCGCGTGCACGTGGCGATCCTTGCCGTTCGCGTCCACGCTGACGAGCTCGTGCGCCGGCTCGCTCTCTTTCGGCGCCTTGTCCGCAGTGAAATAGATGCGGCCGTCGTTACCGACGAAATGCGGATCGCGGCCCTCGTCCGTCAGGCGCACCGCGGCGCCGCTGTCTACCGCGAGGCGATAGATGCCGGGCTCGCTCGCCCACAGCGGCGAAGTCAGTCGATCAGCGGCCGAACGCTCGACTACGATCGCCTTGCCATCAGGGCTGAAGCGCGGATGCATGTAGTGCCCGGGTTGTCGCGACACTGCGCGCGAGCTGCCTCCGCCGGCGCTCACGATGTGAACTTCGCCGAGACCTGCGTCGGTCCAGCGCACGAACACGATGCGCTTGCCGTCGCGCGACCAGGACGGGAACAACTCGAACGCCGCGGCCTCTTCGCGCGTGAGGCGACGTGCGGTGCCGTCTACGACATTGCGGATCCACAGACGGCCGAACGATTCGAACACCACCTGCTTGCCGTCCGGAGAAGCGCTCGCGAAGCGCGCCATGCGCGTTTGCACTTGATCCGGCGCGACCGGGATCTCGGGGCGCGGCGGCGTCAACGTCATGCGCGTGTCTTTGACGTGGAACGGGATGTCGCGCACCGCGCCGGACGCGACGTCGATGCGCTTGATGCCGCCGCCGGCCCAGAACACGATGCTCTTGTTGTCCGGCGTCCATGCCATGTTCGGATAGAGGCCGTTGATCGCCCACGTTTCCTGCACGTCGCGATCGAGGTCCATGTACAGCGGGCGCTCTTGACCGGACGCAAGATCCTTCACGAACAGCGCAGTCTCGAACGTCTTCGGCGTGCGCACGCGATGCACGTAGGCGAGCCAGCGACCATCGGGCGACGGCGTCGGCCGCATCGCGCCGCCGGGCTCGTTCACTGCGTCATCGGTTTCGCCGCTGGCCACCTCGTAGCGATGGATCGCGAAGACGGTCTTGTTGGTGTCCTGCGCGTATTCGAAGACCGGGCCGGGCGTGATGTTCTGGCTGTAGTATAGATATCTGCCGTCGGGCGAGAACACCGGCTCGCCGAGCTCCTTCTGGAACTCGTCGCTCGGTCGCTTCACCAGCATCACGCCGTCGCCGCCGTCGAGGCTGTACAGCCAGATCTCGCCCGTGCCGAGCGAGCGACGCGTCGTGAAATGCTTGCGGCCCGCGATGTAGCGGCCGCTCGGGTGCCACACGGGATTGTTCACCAGGCGAAAGCTTTCCTTGGTGATCTGGCGCGCGTTGCCGCCGTTCGCATCCATGATCCACAAGTTGTCGCCGCCGGCGCGATCGGAGGTGAACGCGATCGATTTGCCATCGGGCGAGTAGCGCGGCTGCATGTCCCACGCCATGCCCGACGCTAGTGGGCGTGCTTCGCCGCCGTCGATCGGCAGATCGTAAATGTCACCCAGCATGTCGAAGGCGATGCGCTTGCCGTCGGGGCTCACGTCGACGCTCATCCACGTGCCGGAGCGCGTATCGATCGACACGTCGTGGCGCTCGCCGGGCGGCGCCGACACATCCCACGCGTTCTTCTTCTCGTCTTGAGCGGCGAATGCAGCGCTGCCGGACAGCAGCAGGACGGCGATCGAGCGAAGTTTCATGCGGATCCCTTCTGGCCGAGCATTTGCTTGATGGCCACTTCGCCGAGCGGCTCGCGGCCGTGAACTCGCAGGCTCTCGGCCCACTCGTGGGCGAAGTCGCGTTGCAGATAGACGTTGATGGCGGCGGTGATGCACATCGAAATCAATGCACCGAGCGAAGCGAGCCCCATGTCTTTGTGCGCGTCCCACTCGTCGCCCTGCGTGCCGAGATATGCCTGGCCGAGATCGCCGCCGACCACCAGCGCCGCGCCCCATTCGATCAGCTCGTAGAGCATCGAGGTGGACATGGTGAGATCGAGCGGCAGGAAGTAGCCCCAGAAGCCGCGGACGTTGGCGACGCGGATGAATACTTCGCGGATCGGATACGCGAGCAGCAGCCCGTAACTGAAGTGCACGACGCGATCGAAGTTGTTGCGTGTCCAGCCGAACGCCGAGTTGAACGAGTGGCCGGTCAGGTTGCGCCAGGCCTCGTCGTACGGGACCTCGGCATACGTGTAGTGCGCGCCGACCGTGTGCAGGCAGAGGAAAACGAAAATCGTGGTGTAGGAGACTTTGGAGAGCGGGAAGGTGCGGTGGGTGGAGACCAGCAGCCCGACTGCAGCGAACAGCAGCACGTTCTCCAGCCACCAGTCGGAGCGGTCGAACGGATGGAACGCGAGCGCTACCCACAGCGCTGCCAGCAGTGCGGCCAGCGTTCCCAGATAGACGTTACGCGACAAAATGCGGCTCCGGCCCCCAACCCGGGCGGTGAGTCTATGTCATCCCACGGCCGCGAAGCACCAGTGTCCGACGGATGTATACTGCCGCCCATCTCTCGTGGGTCAGGCTTCAGCCTGACAATCCTCCTCATGAACTACGTCGTAGTCGCGATTCCCTATTTCATCCTGGCGATGCTCGTCGAGTTCTGCTACGGCAAGCTCGTCAAGCGCCAGACCTATCGCCTCGCGGACACGGTGAACAGCCTGCAGCTGGGCACGCTCAGCCGGCTGGTCGACGTGCTGCGTCTCGGCTTCTCCGCGATCGTGTTCGGCACGCTGGTGCAGTGGCTCGGCGTACACCAGTGGTCGATGGATTCGGCGTGGCAGTGGGTCGCCGCGTTCGTCGCCTATGACTTCCTCTATTACTGGAAGCATCGCTACGGTCACGAGTGGCGCATCATGTGGGCGTCGCATATCGCACATCACCAGAGCGAAGAGTTCAACCTCAGCACGGCGCTGCGCCAGACCGGCACCGACTACGTCGGCTTCGTGTTCTACATTCCGCTGTACCTTGCCGGCGTGCCTGCCGCTGCGGTGATTACCGTCGGCAGCCTGAATCTCATCTATCAATTCTGGGTGCATACCGAGCACATTCGTCGGCTCGGACCGCTGGAGTGGATTTTCGTCACGCCGTCCAATCATCGCGTGCATCACGCGCGCAATCCGGAGTACATCGACAGGAACTACGGCGGCGTCTTCATTCTCTGGGATCGCATGTTCGGCACGTTTCAGGACGAGCGCGTTGACGTGCCGTGCGTCTATGGCATCACGACCGGGTTGAAGAGCTGGAATCCGCTGTGGGCGAATCTGCACTTCTGGCTCGACACGGCGAAGCTCGCCTGGCGCACGCGCAGCTGGGGCGACAAGCTGCGCATCTGGTTCAAGCCGCCGGCGTGGCAACCGGCAGATCTGGATCCGCACCAGAAGATCGATCCGAATTATCCCAAGTTCGATCCGCCTGCTAGCGGCTACGCGCGTGCGTACACATTCGTGCAGTACTGGGTGCTGACGTTTGCGTCGCTGTGGCTGCTGGAAGTCGAGAAGACATTGCCGCGTACCTTCGTGCTGCTGGTGTTCGTTTTGATGTGCTTCTCGCTGTTCGTACAAGGCGCCGCGCTCGAAGGCCGCGTGTATGCCCGCAAGCTCGAGTGGCTGCGCGTGGGTGCCACGCTGGCACTTGCACTCACTGCATATCTGCTCTGGCCGCAAACTCTGACGACCGCCGCAATCGGGCTCGCGGGCTACGCTGCGCTCAGCGCCCTCGCATTCGCGTTCGAGGCTTACAACCATGACAACGATCGGAACGCCGCTCGCGCCTTCGGCTAAGCGAGTGATGATGCTGGGCTCGGGCGAGCTCGGCAAAGAAGTGGTGATCGAGTTACAGCGCTTCGGCTGCGAAGTGATCGCAGTCGATCGCTATCCCAACGCGCCGGGGATGCACGTCGCGCATCGCTCGCACGTGATCAACATGCTGGACGGCGCGGCGCTGGCGGCCGTGATCGAGCGCGAGCAGCCGCATCTGATCGTGCCGGAGATCGAAGCGATCGCGACGCCGACGCTGCAGGAGCTGGAGAAGAAAGGCTTCACGGTGATCCCGACGGCGCGCGCCGCGCGGCTGACGATGGATCGTGAAGGCATTCGCCGGCTCGCCGCAGAGACGCTCGGAGTGAAGACCTCGCCGTATCGATTCGCGGATTCGCTGGCAGAGTACCGCGACGCGATCGGCGAGCTTGGAATGCCGTGCGTCGTGAAGCCCGTGATGAGCTCATCGGGCAAAGGCCAGAGCGTGGTGCGCACGCAGGCCGACGTCGAGCACGCCTGGAACTACGCGCAGCAGGGCGGCCGCGCCGGCAAGGGCAGGGTGATCGTCGAGGGCTTCATCAAGTTCGATTACGAGATCACGCTGCTCACCGTGCGTCACGGCGGCAAGACGACGTACTGCGAGCCGATCGGTCACCTGCAGATCGACGGCGACTATCGCGAGTCATGGCAGCCGCAGCCGATGAGTGCCGCTGCGCTCGCCGAGTCGCAGAAGATCGCGCACGCGGTCACGGCAGAGCTCGGCGGCAACGGCATCTTCGGCGTCGAGCTGTTCGTGTCGGGCGACACCATCTACTTCAGCGAAGTCTCGCCGCGTCCGCACGACACCGGACTCGTGACGCTGATCTCGCAGGATCTGTCCGAGTTCGCGCTGCATGCACGCGCGATTCTCGGCTTGCCGATTCCGGTGATTCGTCAGCGCGGCCCGTCGGCGTCGTGCGCGATCCTCGTGGACGGTGACTCCAGCAACGTTCGCTTCGAGAACGTCGAGCGCGCGCTCACGGAGCCGGACACAGCGCTGCGCCTGTTCGGCAAACCGGAAGTCCGCGGCCATCGTCGCATGGGCGTATCGCTCGCGCTCGGCGCGACGATCGACGCAGCACGAGCGAAGGCGCGCAAGATGACGGAGACGGTGCTCGAAGGCGTCAGGTTCGACTGACCTTACTTCGGCGCAATCCCCATCTCTTCCAGCCGCAGGAGGATCTCCGTGCGGCGCGTTCGCTTGATCTCCTGCCAGTGAACATCCTCGATGGCGCCGATCAGTCCATACAGGAAGTTCAAGCTCGTGCCCGGCACGTTGGCCTTGAGCACTGCATAAACGTCGAACGGATCGCGCGCGCGCAGCTCTTCGAGCGAAGCGATGCCGATGCTGCGCAACGCAGCGGAGCTTTTGGGTCCCAGGCCTTTCAAGTCGGCTTCGAAATGCGGCGGGCCAACGCTTCCAGCTTTTCGTCGATGTCGCGCATCGTGCGCCAGCCAGGCGCGAGGAAACTGATCTCGGACCCCAGCGCCGACGGCGCTCTCAGGAACAGCGTGACGTTGCTGCCGCTGAACGCAGGTTTGCGGCGCAGCGCCTTCACGTTTTCGATCGGGACTTCGATGCGGGTCTTCCAGCGCGTGATGACCAGCTTGTCGCCCTGGTCCTCAACGGTGTCGGCCAGGCGCCAGAACCCTTGCCTGAGCAAGACCCACAGGGCGATCGAGCCGACAACAAACCAGAGCAGTGCCAGCTCGAGCGCGTACTGTTCGCCGCGATGGGACGAGTAAGTCCAGGCAGAAGCGGCCGCTATGGTTGCGAAAGGCAGCACTCGCTTGACGAACGTCGAATGGGAGGCCGAGATCTTCTGCACGGCCCAAGCCTAGCGCAAAAAACCAAGCATGCGCACCTTCCATGGCGCGCATGCCACCGGGATCGCCGTTTCTTCGGACTATTGCGTCACTGCCGTGATGACGCCGTACACGCCGTCCTCTTCCTCGTTCGGTCCCGCCGCGTAGAACAGCTGATTGGTCTTCTGGTTCAGAAGGCCGTTGCCGAACTGCATGCCCCACAGGCCGTCGACGTGGATGCGCCGGCCGTTGCGATCGCGCAGGAAGCCGAGCCACGTGCCCGTCAGCGGGGCGTAAGCATTGATGAAGCCGTCACCGAAATTGCCGACCAGCAACGCGCCGCCGAACTTGCCGAAGCTTGCCGGCGCGAGCGCCAGACCCCACGGCGCGTTCAGCGTGCCGCGCGAAGCGACTCGACGCAGCAACCGACCGTCAGTATCGAACACGTCGACGAAGCCGAGGCCCTGG
The DNA here is from genome assembly GCA_035493235.1 of Steroidobacteraceae bacterium. GTDB lineage: Bacteria > Pseudomonadota > Gammaproteobacteria > Steroidobacterales > Steroidobacteraceae > Steroidobacter. The sequence continues at coordinate 42,315 of DATJIP010000135.1, read as the reverse complement.
CCGTGCGCTTCCTCGTCGCCCTCGACCTTCGCATAGGTGACGTAGATGTCGCCATTGATCGCTTGGATGCCGAACGGCGCGTAGTGCGGCGGCAAATGCGAGTCGCGGAATCCGCCGGGCACGCTCACGTGCTTGAAGGTGCCGTCGAACACGTCGACGCGTGCTTGCGCGAAGTTCGCGGCGAACAGCAGATGCGTGGTGCCGTTGCCGCTCAACGCGAGTCCTTTATAAGAAGACTCATCTTTATCCGTCGGATCCTTCGGCACGAACACGGCGTTGGTCGCGTCGACGTTCGGTGCCCAGCCGGCGAGATTGCCCTGCTCGGTGGCAAAGATGAAGCGCGCGAAGCCGGTCACGCCGCCTTTGGTCACCGCGAAGTCATTGCCGCCGGAGAACACGATGCCGGTCGGATTGCCCGGCGTGCCATCGGGCCCCGGTACGCTGACGACCAGCGGCTGCGGCGACGGTGGCGGCGGGGATGGTTGACCGTTACCGTCGTACAACGTGGAAACGTGGCCGTCGGCGTCGGCCACCCAGACGAAGCCTTGCGGATTGAAGGCCACGCCCCAGGCATTCTTCAGGTGCGGATCGGTGAAGTTCGCCGGGAACGCGCCGTCCGAGACGAGTCGCTTGTTCGTATAGAACTGGTCGGGTCGGTCGCCATGGCGACTGTTGTCTTGTTCGTCGTCGTTCGCGACGGCCATTGCCGAAGCAACGGTCAAAGTGACGGACGCGAGCAAGACCCGCAACGAAACGGATGCGGTGGTCATCTTCGTACTCCTCGGAAATACGGAAATGCAGAAAGTGCCAGGCGGAGCTCGCGTTACTGGTGCGCGAGTGAGTGACGGCGCTGCGCGCGGCGGTTCTCGCCGTCGTGCATTACGATTTATTTATTTCGATGCCTGGTCGTCGAACCAGCGCAGGCGGTACGCATTCGTCGCAGTGCGCCCGAGCCGGCGCACCAGCCGGTTGTTGACGATGACGCCGACCGGCGCACCGATGATCGGCAACAGCTGGGCAAGTTTTGCAAGGTCGATGTAGTCGCGATACTCCTGCTGGAACGTGCGCCAGTCGAACTCGTCGAGCGATGCAGGAAGCTGCTGACTGTAAGTACGCCAGTCGCTGATCCGGCGATACACGTCCAGGCGATGCGCATCGCTCGAGAATGCGAGCTGAAAGACATGCAGCAGGTAGATGCGTTCCTTGTAGTCCTCGCCCGGGTAGCCATAGAGCGCGCCGATGTCGAACAGCAGCTTCAGCTTGATGCTGAGCAGGAGCGGGAAGTCAGCGAGGCCGAGAAAGAAACCGCCGGCACCTGTCACACCGCCTTCGATCGCAGCAGTGCGGCTGTAATTTGCGATCTTTTCCATCACCAGAATTTCACGTTGCGAGAGCGTGCGATTGTGGAGCGGGGCAGGCGCGGTGAAATTCGAGCCGGCGATGACAGCGCGTGTCATCTGCTTGATGACGGTCGTGACGGTCTCGTGAACGCGCTCGGGAATGAGCCGGTTGATTCGCTGCTGCAGGCCACGCGTCGCGTGGCTCCACAGCCCCGGCGGCGTGCTCATCTGTTCCTGCCAGCGGCGCAGCTCGGCGCGCGCCTGGCGTTCGTAGTCGTCGTGATGGAGAACGGGGAGGGCCATGGCGCTATGAGAAACGCCATGGCCCTCCTTGGCAAGCGCTTACAGCGAATCGAGGAACGTCAGCACCAGATTCCTCTGGGCATCCGTCAGCGCGTTGTAACGATCGCGTGCGCCGGCGCCCTGATTGGCATGACGCTGGATCGCTTCCTGCTTCGTGAACGACAGGCCGTCGTGCATGAGCCGGTTGCGGGTGCGCAGCGCCCACAGCGGAGCAGTGCGCATCAGATTCCTGGTGACCGCGAACTCCGGCGCAGGCGTGATCGGAATGCCGTCGCCGGTACCGATGTCGTGCGACAGGTAATCGCTGTAGGGATGAATGATCTTATTTCCCAGCGCGAACGGAATGCGGAACGTGCCGCCGTTGATCACCGTGCCCGGACGTGCCGTGCGCAGGGTCTGGACGTGACAGCCGTTGCAGCCGACCTGGTTGAACAACGCTTCGCCCTGTTGCACGGACTGCGTGATTCGACCGCGCGAAGGCGCCTTGGTCGAGCGCATGAAGTTCGCGAACGCCTTCACGTCCTCGCCTTGGTCCTCCGGATCCTGGACCGGATCGAAGCCCGTGCCGAAGCCGACGTTGCGGCCGCTCGAGGTGTTCTCGTCGGGGAACAGCGGGCTGGTGATGCCCATCTCGTTGAGGTACGCGTCCGCCGAGAACGACTCGAGACTGCCGTGCTGATTCTTCCAGCCGAAGCGCCCGACGCGCATCGCGTTACCGCCTTCGAACACCGGCACCATGACTGCCGTGCCGCGTATGTCGGCAGGTTGCGCGTCGCGGATCGCGAGCAGCGATTCGCTGGCGACGCACTCGACGAAGCCGTTGCCGAGCGTGTTGGTCGAGATGCGGAAGGTGCGGACGTCGTCTTCGAACGCTACGCGCTCGACGATTGCCGCGTTGGTCGCACGCGAATGGATCAGCGAGCCGCCGAGCGATTCGAAGAAGCCGCCGGACGCATCCAGTCGCCCGGTGCGATGCTCGGCGATCTGGCTGGCGCCGCCGGTCACGACGTTCTGGTGACACTCGGCGCAGCTCTGCGCGTTGTAGGTCGGGCCGAGGCCGTCGGCGATCGATTCCACTTCTTCGAAGATGAAGCGGTTGTCGTTGAACGAGCGGTCGGGCACGACGTTGTCCTCGTTGAGGGTGTCGTACGGCGCTCCCTGGCGCAGGTAGCCGTTGGTGCGGTTGTCGAAGCCGGTCGGCGCTTCGGTGAAGAAGTCCGCCTGCGTGACCGCTGCCGTTTCTTCCGCGGGCGTTCGTCCTGAAGGCTGGAAGCGGGTGGTGGCGCGGTCGTCGGCGACGGAGCCGACTCCCAGTAACAGCAGCGGCGATGCACTTGCCGCTATCAGTGCAAACCTTTTCAGTGCTTGCATCACTATTTCTCCCGGTTGATCGTTGGGCAAAAGAATCCCGTCTCGCGCGTGGCGCGAGTTTTCTCGTCGTTGGCTGGTCTCCCCGGTTGTGTGCTGTCGAAGCAGCGATGAGTAAATTTGGACGCGCGGCAGAGTGCGCTCATCGTTTGGTGCGCGCAATGGGTTGCGCCGTCACAATCCGGCGACGGCGAAGATCACTGACGCTGATCAGACTAAGTGAGCGGTCCGCCGAACAAGCGACCGTGCAACAGGAACAGCGCGACGAATACTGCGATCGCGAGTGCCGGGCGCACGATGCCGATTTCGTGCAACGCCACGCCGAGATGATTGCGTTGCGTGGCGATCGCCGCGAACGGCACGTTGGAAGTCTGTTGCGCGAAGTGTTCCCAGCGTTCGCCGTAAGCGCGGCGACGTTTCGCATCGATCGATCGCGTGCCGACCAGAGTGAGCACGAGCAACGAGCCGAACACGACCGACGATGCGAGATCGCCGTTGATTACGAAATGCACGAACGCCCACAACGCCGTGCCCCACAGAAACGGATGTCGCGTGATGCGCATGACTCCGCGCACCTGCACTTCCCTCGTGAGCTGCGACTCGCCGCCAACTGCCGTCGGATTCGGCGTCGAGATGCCGATGACGACGAGCGCAACCGCGCCGAGCACGAGCGGAGCCGCGAGCGGTTCGAGCGAGGTCAGCCGACCCCACAGTGCAATGTACGGCGCAACGGAGTACGCCCGGATCAGCCAGATGAGTCCGATGATCGAGGCGAGCGCGAACAGAGCGCGAAAGACCTTCTCGCCGACGAGGCGCACCGATTGGTCACGCAGCTTCGTGCCGGAGATGCCGAAGTGAATGGCGAGAAAGAACGCCGCGGCGGCAATGAGATTTGCCATGGGGCCGCATCTTACCTCCAGTGCCCATCCATCTAGTACAGCCAGGCGGCCCTTAAACCTCGAGCGGTCGCTTGCGTCCAAGTGACGAGGGTATCAACAGGTCAAAGCGCAAGGCGGGACGCGCAACCCGCTGTGATAGTCGTAAACGTTGGACGTATATAGCGATATGGGGTCACGCGAGGCAGCTGCGGATCGTTCGATGGACTGGCCGGCGCCTGGGGCAGCGGACTGGGATGCGCTCTACGCGGAGCATCTGCCGCGCATCTACAACTATTTCCGTTTTCGTCTCGCGGCCGAAGCGGACGTCGAGGATTTGACGGCGCGCGTGTTCGAGAAGGCGTGGTCGGCGCGCGGCCGCTATCGGCGAGACCTCGCAGCGTTCTCGACCTGGCTGTATCGAATCGCGCAGAACGTCGGCGTCGACTATCTGCGTTCGCGGCGCACTCACGCGCCGCTCGAAGATGCAGTGGAAGTGATTGCAGACGGCACGCCCGAAGCCGACGCAGAACGCCGCTCGGATCTCGCGCGGCTCGCGGCGTTGACGGCATCGCTGCCGGATCGCGAGCGCGACTTGATCGCACTGAGGTACGGCGCGGGGCTGAGCAATCGTGCGATCGCGCCGCTCGTGGGGCTGAGCGAGTCGAACGTCGGCACGATCCTGCACCGGACGGTGCAGGCATTGCGGTCGCGATGGTAGCGGCGGAGAGCACCGATGAACGATGAATTCCTCCATGCACTGCGCCGCGATCCGCCGCCGGCGTTCGCGCGCGAGCTGAAGCGGCGGCTCGATCGTGTGCACGCACGACGAGGCGCGCGTTTTACGTTCGGACGCGCGCTGCTAGCGATGTTGTTGGTTGGTGGCGTCGCGATGGCTGCAGTTTTGCTGCTGCGAAATCGGGATGAGGTAACGCGGGAAGCTGCGCCGATCGTTCACGCGGTTGTGCCCAGGCCGGCAGCAACCGTGCCGCAATCCACAGCTACGCCGCAACCTGGACGGCAAGTTACCGCGATCGATCCCGCAGTGTCGCCGCCGACGCAGGAGCCAGCTGCAGAAGATCCAAGAAGCGCGTTCGCCGTTTCACGGCTGGCGCGGCCAATTGCTCAGGCGTTGGTAGAAGACTCGAACATCCTCAGCCGCGCGGGGTCTCGTGTTGTGGTCATGGATGACGCAGAAGCCTTACAAGCTGTGTGTATCAACGCCGCTTTCGCGATGGTCTCGCGCCGTATCACCGAGCAAGAGCTCATCCAATGTTGGAGAAGGCATGTCGATGTCGCCGAGTGGATGCTGGGCTACCAGGCAGTCGTGCTCACTGCGGGTCCTACGGCGCAGCCCGCAGCGCTGAAGCCGCGCGAGATTTTTCTCGCGCTTGCCCGGCGCATCCCCGATCCGGCACAGCCCGAGCGGCTGATCGACAATCCCAACATGACCTGGCACGACGTCGATTCGCGGTTCGACTATCGCGGCATCGACGTGATGATGCCGTCCGACGCCGTCACTCGGGCCTTGTTCGTGCAGCTGATCATGGAGCCGGGATGCGACACCTATCTATGGCTGCGCGCGCTGAAGCAGGTCAACCGGCAGCGTTACGACGACGTGTGTCACCAGCTCCGCAACGACGAACGTCTGCATGAGGTCGAGCTGGTGAGTACGACGATCACACAGCAGCTGTGGGCGGAGCCGAACTGGCTCGTCGTTCTCGCTTTCAGGGACTACGAGCTGAACAGTACGAAGTTGCTGGGCACGATGCTGGACGGACCGGTGCCGACGCGCGCGTCGCTGAGCGACGGCACGTATCCAGCGGCCCGACCGGTCTATGTCTATGGCCAGCGGCAGCGCATCGTCACAAACTATAGCTATCGTTCTCTGGTGTACGGGCTGACTGACCGATACACCGTAGGTGCGCGCCAAGGCCTTGTCCGGCTGGACGAGCCATCGCGGCAGGAAGTCCCACCGTCGATACCGCCCGCGCTCGAATCCCTGAAGCCCGCAGGAGCAGACAAATGAGAAATCGAACTTGCCTCAGCTTCGTTGCCGCATTCGCGCTGCTCGCGATCGTCGTCGCGCCAGCCGCAAGCGCGCAGAGTGAACCGACGGCGCCTTCGAGAAAGGGCGGCGTGCCCATTGACGAGTTGATCGCTGCCGTCGCGAAGCGTACCGGCAAGACAGTCATCGTCGACCCGCGGGTGCAAGGCGAAGCAGTGCTGATCGGCGCTGATGCCGCGAAGCTCGACTACGCAGAGCTGCTCTCTGTGCTGCAGGTCAACGGGTTCGCAGTGGTCGCGCGGGGCGATGTCGTGCGTGTGGTCCCGGACGCGAACGTGCGACAGCAGGCGCTGCCGATCGTGACTGGCAAGGAATCCCATCCTGACGCTGAGTTCGTGACCAGGACGTTCACTCTGAAGAACGTCCCTGCCGCGTACCTCGTGCCGCTTCTGCGTCCGTTGATCCCGCAAATGGGACATCTCGTCGCCTTTCCCTGCACCAATATGCTGGTGCTCGTGGATACGTTCGGCAACGTGCAGCGGATCGAAAAACTCCTCCAGACGCTCGACGTCGGCGGGCCGTTCACGCCGCCCAAGTGCGAGATGGAAGCGATCAAGCCTTGATCTTGCTCGGTCCGGCGTAGCCGAACAGGTACGCCGCGACCTTGCGCATCTGGATCTCTTCCGAGCCTTCGGTGATGCGATAGCGGCGATGATGCCGGTAGATGTGCTCGAACGGCTTGTGGCGCGAGTAGCCGATGCCGCCGTGCACTTGCATCGCGCGGTCGGCGGCTTCGCAGCACATGCGATTCGCCCAGTAGTTGCACATCGACACCTTGTCCGAGAGTCGGTGCTCGACTTCCGGATGCGGCATCTGGTCCATCTCCCACGCGGTCTTGCGAATCAGTTGCCGCAGCATCTCTGCCTGGGTCGCCAGCTCGACCAGCGGCCACTGGATCGCCTGGTTTTCAGCGAGCGCTTTGCCGAACGGTTTGCGCTCGCGGGCGTAACGCACGCTCTCGTTGATGCAGAACACGGCTGCACCGAGTGACGACGCGGCCTGGCGAATGCGGTTCTCGTGCACGAACGCCTGCGCGATCGGTAAACCGTGGTCGATGGCGCCGAACACGGCGGAGTCCGGCACCCACACGTTCGTGAGACTCACGCGGGGATGATCGGTCGGCATGTTGAACGTCCAGAGATATTCCTCGACCTTCACGCCGGGCGTCGTGGTGGGCACGAGGAAGGCACTGATGCCCTTCGCGCGGCCCGCTTCGCCGCTGGTGCGCGCGAAGACGACGCAGTGAGTGGCGACGTGCATGCCGGTCGTCCACATCTTTTCGCCGTCGATGCGCCAGCCGTCGACGCCATTGCGCTGCTCGCGCACCGCGTGAGTTTCCATGTGAGTTGCGTCCGAGCCGTGCAGCGGCTCGGTCAAGCCGAAGGCGACGATGACCTGGCCGTCGAGGCTGCCGCGAATGAACTGTTCCTTCTGCGCCGGGCTGCCGAAGTCGCGCACCATCACGATGAACGGAAAGTTGCCGACGACGGAGTGCTCGTTCTGCAAATCGTTGTGGAGGCCGAGACCCTGCGAGGCAAGGTGCTCGCGAATCACAGCCATCCACAGATTCGAGCCGCCGTCGCCGCCGTACTCGCGCGGCAGCGAGAAGCGATAGAAGCCGGCGCGGTCGGCGCGACGGCGCGCTTCGTGAAGCAGTTCTTCCCATTCGCGGCGCGGCAGTCCGCCGCCTTCGAAATCCGTGCGCGCCCATTCGCGGCGATGATCGAAGAAGCGCTGGTTGTCGTTCTGCGCTTGCAGCGGCGCGATCTCGGCTGCGATGAACGCATCGAGTCGCGCGAGATAGCTCACCAGATCGGCAGGCAGCGAGAAGTCCATGGTGTCAGGTCCCGGTTTCGCGACGATAGGAGGCGTACGTGGGTTGATCGATCGCGACCTTCGCCAGCGTCGTCGCCCACAAGTGCTCGGCCAGGCCGGGCGTTTGCAGATCGAGCTCGCCGGCTGCGATGCGTCGGCTCAACAGTGCATTCAGCTCTTCAGTCGAGCCCTCGGTGTGCAGCAGTGCTTGCAGCCGCGCGTGCTCGTCACGCTCGGCGGCCGGTCGCAACTCGAGCTCGCGCTTGACGATGTCGAGCGCGTTGGCAGCAACGCGCGCGTGAAACGACGCGTGCCCCGTGAGCTGCGGGACTGCGACTTCGCGAAGAAACGCGGCGGTCGCTTCGAGCAGCTCGGTGACGGTTGGTGGATCTTGCATAGTAATTCTCGACGGATTGTCGGGCTAAAGCCCGACCTAAGCCTTACAACCAGCGTTTGTTCTTGCGCTGCAGGTCGGGCTTCAGCCCGACATCCGGCGCGGTGCCAACAAACGCAACAGGTCCAACTCACTCTCAGACGCCCGACGAGAAATCGTCGCGCGCTCAACACTCTTGTCTCTGCCGCTGCGCATCCACTTCGGCATGTCTGCGCACATGATTCCCCAGCGCAGACTCCCGAGCACATCCCACCACTCGAGCCGCGCTTTCTCGATCGCTCTACCACTCGCACGCTCATGTGCAGCGAGCAGCTCCTCACGCATCCCAAGACCGCCAACGGGTTTGTCGAGCTCGCCGAACCGCCACGGCGGGATGCACATCCACGCGAGGTCTTCCGCGGGATCGCCGACGTGCGCGAGCTCCCAATCGAGCACCGCGTGCACGCCTTGCGCGCCGATGATCAGATTGCCGTGACGATAATCGCCGTGAACGAGCACTGGCGCGACTGCAGGCGGCAGATGCTCGCGCAGCCAACGAAACGCGAGATCGAAAACCGGTCGCGCCGTTTCCTGCTCTGCGTACTGCGAATGCAGGTGCTGTAACTGCCGCTGCGCATCGAGCAACGGCAATTCCGGAAGACGCGACAACTGAACCGCCTGGATCGCCGCCGCGATGCTGCCGAGCTGACTCGCGAGCTGCGGCCGCACCGACGCGAGCGCGGGATCGCGCAGGATTTTTCCAGGCAGTGTCGCGCCTGCAATCCGCTCCATCAGAAATCCTTCGCCGAGCCCGTCTTCGGGTGCGAGCACATAGCGGATTGCGGGAACCGGCACGTCGCATGCGTGCACAGCCGTGAGCACACGGGCTTCCGCTTGCAGCGAGAGCACTCCAGGTCCGCGACCGACTGCCGAACGTCTGAGGATGAGCGGCTCGACGCCTGCATCGCGAACGGCATCGAGCGACCAGGTCTCGTTGGTCGCGCCCGCGGACAAGCGAGTGAGATTGGCGACCTCCTGCACACGCGGATCGAGCCGTGCCAGCACGCGACGCAGGCCTTCGCTCATTGCAGGATCGCGGCCGGTCATGTGATCGTATATACCTCAACTAGTCCGGCAAAAGTCACGCCTTTTGACGGACGTTGTCGAAAGGGCCCTCGGCCGCTTTCGACCAGACTATAGGGTGGACTGTGACGCAAAAACTATTCGATCTGACAGGTAAGGTTGCCCTCGTCACGGGAGGCAACGGCGGCATCGGGCTCGGCATGGCGCAGGGGCTGGCGCAGGCCGGCGCCAGGATCGCGATCTGGGGCCAGAACGCCGAGAAAAACCGCATTGCCGAAGAGAAGCTGCGCGCGCATACGAGCGACGTGCTGGTTCAACGCATCGACGTCGCCGACGAGCAGGCCGTGACGAGCGGCATCGCCGACGTCATCGGCAAGTTTGGACGGCTCGATTTCGTCGCGGCCAACGCGGGCGTCGGCGGCGGCGGTCGCTCGTCGTTCGCGGAGACGACGACGGAGCAGTGGCGCCGCGTCACGATGACCAATCTCGACGGTGTGTTCTGGACCCTGCGCGAAGCCTGCAAACACATGATGACGCGCGCCGAAGCCGGCGATCCGGGCGGCTCAGTGGTCGTCACGTCGTCGACTTCCGCGATCCACGGCGCGCCGCGCAACCAGGCTTATGCCTCGACCAAGGGCGCCGTGATCGCGATGATCCGCGGCATCGCCGTCGAGTACGCGCGTTATGGCGTACGCGCCAACGCGATCCTGCCGGGCTGGATCCGCACCGACATGACGGCGAGCCTGGTGTCCTGGGATAAGTTCAATGAGAAGGCAATCGGGCGCGTGCCGATGCGGCGCTGGGGCGAACCCGAGGACTTTTCGGGCATCGCCGTGTATCTGGCCTCGGACGCCTCGCGCTTCCACACCGGCGACAGCTTCGTGATCGACGGCGGCTATACCATTTTCTAGCCTGCTGCGCAGTGATGCGCGAAAGCCGCGGGCGCAGATGCGCTGGAGCGGCCAAGTTTTCTTAAGGACCTGGGCGGCGGCCAGCCGGATCGCCGATACTTCCGGCTAACTCAGCAGGGGAGAACAACCGTGAACAGGTTTATTACGTTCGTTGCGGCAGCGGTAACGATCCTGGGCTTCACGCGCGTCGCCTGGGCCGACGGGCTCAGCACGCAGGACTACATCGACATCGAGCAGCTCTACGCGACCTATAACCACGCCATCGATTCCGGCGACGGCGAAGCGTGGGCAGCGACCTTCACGCCCGACGGCACTTTCAACAAGTTCGCCGGCCACGATCAGCTCGTCGGCTTCATCCAGCAGTGGAAGGAGAAGATGAACGGCGGCAATCGCCGGCACTGGAACACCAACCTGCGCATCCTGCCCAGCAAGGACGGCGCGAGTGCTTCCGTGTTCCTGATGCTGGTCGACGTGACCACCAAGAGCATCGTCGCCACCGGCATGTACAACGACACGCTGGTGAAGACCGCTCACGGTTGGCGCTTCAAGACGCGCGCCACCAAGATGGATGCAGCGCCGCCGCCGCCGGCAGCTGATGCGCCAAAGCAATAGGGAGCCGATGATCCTGTGCTGAACGTCTGGTTGCTGCACTTCGCAGAGGCGATCGGCGCGACGTGGTTCAGCGTCGCCCTGCACGAGTCCTACTACGCGTACGCGTGGGTCGAATCGATCCACGTGATCACGCTGATGATCAGCCTCGGCATGCTGATCGTCATCGACCTGCGCATGCTGGGCTTGTGGCTGACCAACGTGCCGGCTTCGACGATCGCGCAGCGGCTCGACCGGCCGATGATGATCGGCTTCTCGATCATGGTCGTGACCGGCGTGCTGCTGTACGTCGGCATCCCGATCCGCACGACGCAGAGCCTGTGGTTCCGCATCAAGCTGATTCTCCTGGTGGTGGCCTTCATCAACGCGTGGCTGTTCCGGCGGCACATGCAGCAGTCGGTGGGCTCGTGGGACGTCGCGGCCGTGCCGCCGCGTCGGACCCGCATCGCTGCCGGGCTGTCGCTCACTCTGTGGGCACTGGTCGTGATGTGTGGCCGCTTCATCGCCTACGACTGGTACGACTGCGGCCAGGACAATCCCGCGTTCGTCGACTGGGCCGCCGGCTGTGTCGCAGGTGAGGGAGAGGCCCCATGAGCCTGCTGCATTATTTCGAGGCGCTGGAAGCGTCGCCGATCGGCGTGTTCGTCAAGGACAAGGCCGCGACCTTCGCGATCATCGAGGCCGTGCACCTCATGGCGTTGGCGTTGCTCGGCGCGGCGGTGCTGAGTGCGGATCTGCGGCTGCTGAACCTGGTGATGCGCGACGTGCCGTCGAACACGGTGACCGATCAAGCGCACCGCTGGTTCAAGCTGGCGCTGATCGTGTTGCTGATCACCGGGTTCTTCATGCTCGCGGGCGTCGCGACCAAGTGTTATCACAACCCGTTTTACTGGGCGAAGATGATCACGCTGGGGATCGGCATCGTGTTCGTGTTTGCGATTCGCGCGCCGCTGCTGCGGAAGGATCACACGCAGCTGAATCCCATGACGCTCAAGCTGATGGCGCTGGCGTCGATGGTGATCTGGTTCGTGGTGGCCTCGTCGGGCCGCTGGATTGGATTTTCGGGGTAGGAGAAGGAGTCGGGCTGAAGCCCGACCTACAGCCCTACAACGAGCCTGCGAGTTTGACGGTCGCGACGACGTCGATGATCTGCGCGATCCAGTAGATCGCCGCTGCGAGCAGGATCGCGGCGGATACTCCCGCCGCGACCTTCTCCTGTGTGCTCATCGCACCCAAGGCTTACTTCTCGGTCTGGTCCGAGCCGTCTTTCGGCGCGCCCGTGCCCGACGAACCCATGAACAGCTTGCGGCCGTCCGGGAAGGTCACGTCGCGGCCGTTGGCGCGGCACTTCGGCTTGCACAGCCCGTCTTTCGACTGGTAACCGCGCACCACGATCTCGGTGCCGATCACCAGCGAATCCTTGGTGATGCCCCGGCGCAGCAGCGTGTTCGGCGTGCCGCCCTCGACCATCCACGGCGTGATCGTGCCGTCAGGATTCTTGTTGTCGATGTGGATCCACGCGTGCGGGTTGATCCACTCCACCTTGGTGACCGGCCCGCGCAGGTTCACCGGCTTGTTGGCGTCGAACTCCGCGGCGAACGCATGGTGGGCGAGCGCGGCCGCGCCTCCGAACAGTGCGGTCGCGAGCGTCGCACCGGCCATCACAAACAACTTCGTCCGCATGGGATTTACCTCTACTCTTTCTGTTCTTTCGGTGCCGGCGCCTGCGTCGGCTTCTTGCGCAGCTCGCCGTACATCATCTCTTCGACGAACTCGACGCACTTGAACTGCATCAGCTGCGCATTCGGCTCGACGCGCCGATACAGCGGCATGCTGATCTTCCACGGCTTCGAGAACGTCTTGGGATCCTCGATTGTCGCTTCGTACCACAGGTGATCCGGGCCCTTCGGGGTCCAGCGCTCGGTCACCTTCAGCGAATCGCTGTGGTGATTGCCGGCGCGATCGAACCAAGTGGAATCGTTGAAGCCGGTGACCGTGATCACCAGCGTATCGCCTTCCCACTTGCCGACGGACTGGCCCATCCACGAGTCGGCCGGCGGCGGTCCCGGATCTTTCATGTACACGTTGCGGACCGCGCCAGCGTACTCGTACGCGATGAAGACGTAGTCCTTGCTCTGGAAGATCTGGAACGGATACGGCATGTAGTTGGCGCGCGGCACGCCAGGCAGGTAGCACTTGATCTCGGGATCGGAAGTCAGCCAGTTCTTCTGGTTGTCCTTCTTCTTCTCGAGCGCGGCGGGCAGGTACGGGATGGTGTCGCCTTCGACCACACCCAGGCCGGCCGGCACCGAGCCGACGGCACCCATCTTGACGACTTCCGGCGCCGGCACCGGCACGAACTGGCCCGGCACCATGGCGAGCGCGGCACGCGCGGCGTGCGGCTCGAGATCGAAATTCGCGGAGTTCAGCGCCTGCCAGATGCCGTTCAGGTCGGGCTTGCCGTCCTTGGTGCGTGGCCCTTTGGCGGCTGCCGGTGCGCCTGCAGCCAGTGCGCCAGTGGCGAAAACTGCGGCCGTAGCCAGCAGTAGCGCGCGTGAAATTACTCGCATCTTTGGTGTCTCCCCCAGGGTCCGGCGATGAAACAGTGTGCGTTGCAGGCTGTCAATACAGCGCCGCGTCAGGAACGCATTATCTGCGGGCGCCGCTGGCGAACATGTGGAGAATCGTCAGGTTAGCGGCCGTTCGCACCAGATCGACGTGCGCGCGCGGCGCTCGTCTGCAAGACTAACTCCATGCGAAAACTGGCCTGCATTCCACTGTGCGCAATCGTTCTCTTCGGCTGCAATGGGTCGAAAGAGCCGCCGGCCGCAACTCCCGCCGCCGCTGCGCCACCATTCCACACGACGCTGACGACCAAGCAGCTGATGACCTGGATCATCGATCCGAATGCCACCGCGATCTGGGGCTCGGTCGGCAGCGTTGCGACGGACAAGGGTACCGAAGAGCGTCATCCGCAGACCGACGAGGAATGGTCGACGTTCCGGAATGCCGCCGCGACGCTGGTGGAGTCGGGCAATCTGCTGATGCTCGACGGTCGCGCCGTCGACCAGGATCAGTGGATGGCTACCGCAAAAGGGATGTCGGACGCGGCCGCGCAGGTGCTGGAGGCGGCTGAAGCGAAGGATGTCGAAGCTTATTTCGATGCCGGCGGTGCGCTGTATGAAGCCTGCACCGCCTGTCACTCCAAATATCTGATCGTGCCGGCCAAGTAGCGGCCGACTACGCCGACGGCTTGTCCTTCATGTAGGCAGCGAATTCTTCGCGGCTGAGCACGCCATCCTTGTTGGTATCCAGGCTCTTGAACGCCACGAACAGCGCGTCGTTCTCGGCGGCCTCGTTCAGGCTCACCTTGCCGTCGGAGTTCTTGTCGAGGGATTCGAAGGTCGGCTTGGCCGACTCGGCTGCCAGCGTTGCGCCGGCCACGCATACCGTCAGTACGATGAGGGAAACCTGAGTGCGGAACATGGCGGATCTCCTGAATCGATCTTGCGAGGGTATGCTCAAGGCATGCCCAAGACCATAGCGAAAGACGTCAGTCAGGCAGTGCGCGAAGTATGCCTGTGGTTCCCGGAAACCGCCGAGGTGCTCTCGCACGGCTCGCCGGACTTTCGTGTGCGCGGCAAGACCTTCGCCACTTACGTCATCAATCACCATGGCGACGGCCGTGTTGCGCTGTGGCTGAACGCTCCTGCGGGCGCGCAGGACCTGTACACGAAGGAAGAGCCGAAGCACTTCTTCGTGCCGCCCTATGTGGGCCCGCGCGGCTGGCTCGGCGTGCATCTGAACAAGGGCATTTCGTGGAAGCGCGTCGCCAGGCTCGTGCGCGAGGCGTATGAAAAAGTCGCGCCGCCGGCGCTCACGGCGAAGCTCGGTAAGACCATCGAGATCGCGCCGCCGACGAAGCCGCTATCCGCGGCCGAGATCGATCCGATGCAGGCGAAGGGCGCGCAGGCCGTGCTCAAGGTGATGCGTCGCGTCTGCCTCGCGTTGCCCGAGACTGCGGAGGACAAGCAGTTCGGATTCCCGGTGTGGCGCGCGGGCAAGAAGACATTCGCGCAGGCGTATCAGTATCGCAGCGAGGATCGACTGAAGGTTGCGTTCTGGGTCGGCGTCGAGCAGCAGGCGATGCTCACTGGCGACGAGCGCTACGACATTCCGAAGTACATGGGGCACAACGGCTGGATCGCGCTCGATGTGAGCAAGCATCTCGACCAGGACGAAGTGCGCGGGCTGGCGCTGTTCAGCTACCGGCACTTTGCATCGAAGCGGATGCTCAAGCAGCTCGACCAACGCTGATGGCCGATTACACGCTGATCAGCGTGCCGCCGGGCATCGAGCGCGAGCGCTTCCTGCCGCTGTTGTTGCTGGCGGATGAATCGCTGCAGCAAGTGCGTTCGTACATGCAGCGCGGCGAGCTGTACGCATTCGTCGGGGCTGATGAAGTCGCCGTCGGAATAGTGCTGACAATTCCTGCGCAGCTCGGTGGCGTCGAATTGGTATCGGTGGCTGTCGACACGACGCATCAGAATCACGGCATCGGTCGTCGCATGCTCGCTGCGGTGCTAGATGAGCTGCGTCGACGCGGCGAGCCACGCGCCGTGGTGGGCACGGCAAACGCAGGGATCGGGCAGCTCGCCTTCTATCAGAAAGCTGGCTTTCGTCTGCTGCGCATCGAGCGCGATTTTTTCTCGCCGGCGCGCGGCTATCCCGCCGTCATGCAAGACAACGGGATCCGCCTGCGCGACATGGTGTGGATGGATCTGGACTTATAGATCCAGTTAGAGATCTTTGTACGAGTCGATGATCTTCGACACGATGCCGTATTCGATCGCTTCCTTCGGGCTCATCCAGAAATCGCGCTCCATGTCGGCGATCACCTTTTCGTAGGCCTTGCCCGTCTGCTTCGCGATCGTGCGTGCGATGCGCTCGCGCGTACGCAGGATTTCCTTCGCCTGGATTGCGATGTCCGTGGCCGGACCGCCGGCGCCGCCGAGCGGCTGATGGATCATGAAGCGCGTGTTCGGCAGGCACAGGCGCCGTTCCTTGTCCGCGGCCAGGAAGATATGAGTGCCCGCGCTCGCGACCCAGCCGGTGCCGATGGTCGTCACCGGCGCGCTGATGAAGCGGATCATGTCGTGAATCGCATCGCCCGACTCGACGTGGCCGCCCGGCGAGGAGATCAGCACGCGGATCGGCGCATCGGACTGCGCGGCCAGCGCCACGAGCCGCTCGCAGGTCGTGCGCGCGACGGTGTGGTTGATGTCGCCGAACAGGAAGACGAAGCGCGACTTGAACGACAGCCGGTCGATGATGCTTTCCGGGCGCTGCTGCTCGTTGCCCTCGGGCTTGTCGTCTCTCTCGTCGTCGTGCATGGTGGCTCCTGTTCTCTGGTCGAAAGCGGCCCAGGCCCTTTCGACAAACGCTGGCAAAAGGCGTGACTTTTGCCAGCTCCGAATCTGGGCACGCAGTTTAGAACAACGCGAGCACGTTGCGCACGGTGATCACCATAAGCAGCAACGAGCTCACGGCGAAGACCATGAAGCGCACCGGTACGAAGTTCGAGGTGCACTGAATCAGCGAATGCACGATGCGCACGCCTACATAAGCCCAGGCCAGGCCGATGTTCAGCGGGTCCGCGACCCCGACCAGATGCGAGTACACCGCCAGCGCGTAGAACACCGTCGGCTGTTCGTGGAGGTGGTTGTAGTTGTCGGCGATCTGCTGCACGGACACCGGCAGCGGATCCAGGTCGGCCTTGCGCTTGACCTTGGCCGGATCGAGCCCCGCGGCGCGCATCGCCGGGAGGCGGGTCGCGTACAGCCAGAACCAGATCACGAAAGTCCACACGATCAGCGCGAGCACGGGAGTCAGCATCGTCGTCTGCATGAGCGGTCTCCTTCTGGTTTATTCTTGCCCCTCATGACGAGTCTACTATTCCGGGACGATGCGTATCTGAAGACCGCAACGGCCCAGGTCATCGCGGTCGGCGAGCGGGGCATCGAGCTCGATCGCACGATCTTCTATCCGCTCGGCGGCGGACAGCCCGGCGACACGGGCGCGCTGATCCGGCAGAACGGCCAGCGCATCGTGATCGCGGACACCCGCAAGGGCGACACGTTCGACAGCGTGTTGCACGTACCCGCGCCCGGCAGCTCGCTGCCCGAGCCCGGAGAGCCGCTGACATTGGAGATCGATTGGGACCGTCGCTATGCGCTCATGCGACTGCACACGGCGCTGCACGTGATGTCGTGCGTCGTCGTCGCGCCGGTGTCCGGCGGCAACATCGCGCCCGACAAGGCGCGGCTCGATTTCGACATCGACATGAATCTGCTGAATGCCGAGCGTATCGAGCAGGGCACGAACGAACTGCTGGCTCGCGCCACGGCGACCGAGACGGTGTGGATCACGGATGAAGAGCTCGACGCACGGCCGGAACTGGTGAAGACGATGAGCGTGCAGCCGCCGCGAGGCGCCGGACGCGTGCGGTTGTTGAAGATTCCAGGGATCGATCTGCAGCCGTGCGGCGGCACGCACGTCGCGAACATCGGCGAGATCGGTGCAATCCGAGTCGTGCGGATCCGCAACGAAGGCAAGAAGAACAAGCGCGTCGAAATCGCGCTAGGTTGACTCACACGTCGCGTTTCAGCCGATCCACGGTCGACGCAACTGCCGACATCGACTGCGGTCGATAACTCGCATCCGCCTGCCAACGACGCAGCACGCTGTCGTGAATCGTGTCAGTGCCTGCAACTTGTCGCGGCGAACGCGGCAACAGCGCGAACGGGGCTTTGCTCCACGGCTGATGAATCGCCGGCGCGATCAGCGGCTCCGGTTTGTACGTCAGCGGCGTCGCGAGGCGCACGCCGACTTCCGCAAGCTGCTTCATCATCCAGTCGAGTGCGATATCCGATAGCCGCGACTCCTGCGCGCTATAACCGCCGCCCACGTCCGCGTGCGCGCCGATGAACCACACCTGCTTGATGCCCGCGCGACTGTCCCAGGCTGTCACGGGAAAATCCATGCGCAGCTCGTCGATGGCCATCGCATGAAAGCCGTTGTGCACTTTGTCGCTGAGCTTGGTATCGACGAAGCGGAACACGTCGTAGCGCTTGTCGCCGGCGTACGCCGGAATGCCCATCGAGCCGACCGTGTCCCACACCGCGACCGACTTGATCGGCACGTTCGGAATGAGCTGGTTCGCCTTGAGCTGATGCGCGAAGAAGCCGCCGACGAAGTTCAGCAGGTGATTCGCCAGGTCCGTGAGCTTGCCGGCGCCGTTCAAAGTCGTGTTCTTGCTCCTGCACCAGGCGGCGATGCCGAGTCGGTAGGCTTCATTCTTGTCCGTCGGATCGTAGTGGGCGCGGTTCAGCAAGCCGACGCTGGCGATCAGTCCCGCCAACGCGCGCGCCGTGTACGCGCCGCGACTGAAGCCGGCGATGTGAATCTCATCGCCCGGGTCGTAGTTGCGCGAGATGAACGTGTAGCCGCGCACGATGCGCGCGATCACGCCCATGCCGAACATGCCGCCCATCGCCTTCTTCAGAAAGCTGTTGGAGTCGCCGACGCCGTGGATGTACTTGGCGATCTGCACGGTGCCGCCCGCGGGGTCGACGACCACTTTCTCCTGCTCGTCGCGCATCGCCATCGTCTCCGGCGTGACGCGTCCGGCCAGGTTGGCGAACAGCTTGACGACGTTGGTGACTTTCGCGCCGTTCAGCTCGCCCTGGTCGTCATTCGAGTCGATCGGCGTGACGCCCGTCTGCTGCTCCGGGCCGTTCCAGGTGCCGTCCGCACAGAACACGATTCGCTTCGGCATGTCGGTCTCCCCGCGACTACAACGCGACCGGCTATGTCTTACGCCGTGCGCTGCATGAAAGCGATAGTCCAAACGGTCCGGGACCGGGCTAAACTCGCCGCATGAACCAGAATTCACCGGTCGAGATGGTCATCGATGCGCGGCGCCGCGATCTCGGTGGATTCGAGGTCGGCCGCGTGCTGCCGTGGACCAAGCGGCGCATGGTCGGCCCGTTCGTGTTCTTCGATCACATGGGACCGAAGCAGATGGCCGCGAATCTGCCGCGCAGCGTCGACGTGCGGCCACATCCGCACATCGGCCTGTCGACGATCACGTATCTGTTCGCGGGCGAGATCGTCCATCGCGACAGCCTCGGCTTTCATCAGGTGATTCGACCTGGCGAAGTGAACTGGATGACCGCGGGCCGCGGCATCAGTCATTCCGAGCGCTTCGAGACGATGCGCCAGCACGGCGGACTCCTGCACGGCATCCAGGCGTGGATTGCATTGCCAGTGAGCGATGAAGAGATCGCACCCGAGTTCGTGCATTACGAAGCGGACGCGTTGCCGCTCGAGCGCAGCGCCGGTGCGAGCATGCGCGTCATCGCGGGCAAGGCGTTCGGCAAGACGAGTCCGGTGCGCACGCAGTCGCCACTCGTCTATGTGCACGTCGAGCTGCAAGCGGGCGCGAGCAGCGGTATTCCAGAGGGCTACAGCGAGCGAGCCGCTTTCGTCGCGGCCGGGACGATTGGTGTCGGGGAGCAAAGCTACGCAGCGGGGCAGATGGTCGTGTTTGCATCGGGCAGCCAACCGAAGATCGTTGCCACGACCGATGCGACAGTGATGCTGCTCGGCGGCGAGCCGCTCGGCGCACGTCACATCTGGTGGAATTTCGTTTCGTCGCGAGCGGAGCGCATCGAGCAGGCGAAGGCCGATTGGCGCGCGGGACGCATTCCATTGCCGGTCGACGATGCCGCCGAGTTCATTCCCTTGCCGGAAGAGCCGCCGCCCCCGCCGGAACCGATGTCCTGACTTCAGCGCGGGTGCTTGCGCCAGAAGACCCCGTGCTCTTTGCGCGCCGGGGTCGCGGTCTTCGTCGTCGGCGCGCAGCCACCGCAGGCATCGCAGCCGCTTGCAGATGAGCTGTCGCCCAGATTGAAGCGCGTGCGCAATGCATCGCGCATCTTGCGCGGGCCGAGCCGCCACACCGCGTAGCCGGCGCTCCCGACGATCGCGATGATGACGATCGCATTGGAGAGCATGTTGCTCATGCTTTCCCCATGAACCACACCGCGACGTTGTACGTCACGAACGACGCCGCATACGCAAGTGCGAACAAGTAGCCCGCCATGAGCAGAGGATAGCGCCAGGAGTTGGTCTCGCGCTTCACCGTCGCGAGCGTCGACAGACATTGCGGCGCAAACACATACCACGCGAGCAGCGAAAGCGCGGTCGGCAACGACCACGAAGCCTTGATCAGCGGCGTCAGTGCGTTCGCGACGTCGTCGCCGGTCGCCGCGAGCGAATAGACAGTGCCGAGCGCGCCGACCGCAACCTCGCGCGCCGCGAGACCCGGCACGAGCGCGATCGAAATCTGCCAGTTGAAGCCGAGCGGTGCGAAGACCACAGCGAGCGCGGCGCCGATCTTGCCGGCGATGCTGTATTGAATCGCAGGCCCGGTCGCATCCGGCGGCGGCGCGGGGAACGAGCTCAGCGCCCACAGCAGGATCATCAACGCCAGGATGATCGTGCCGACGCGCGTCAGGAAGATCTCAATGCGTTGCCACAGGCCGATCGCGAGATTGCGCAGGTGCGGCCAGTGATAGGCGGGCAGCTCGAGCATCAGCGGTTGAAAGCGCGAGCGCATCGTCGTGCGCTTGAGGACGAACGCCACAGCCATCGCACTCGCGACGCCTGCGATGTACAGCGCGAACAGCACCAGGCCCTGCAACTGCACCGGACCCCACACAGTCTGCTGCGGAACGAATGCGGCGATGATCAGCGCATAGACGGGCAGGCGCGCCGAGCACGTCATCAGCGGCGCGATCATGATCGTCGCGAGCCGGTCGCGCGGATTCGCGATCGTGCGCGTCGCCATGATGCCGGGAATCGCGCACGCGAAGCTCGACAACAGCGGAATGAACGAGCGGCCCGACAGACCGACGCCACCCATCAGGCGATCCAGCAGGAACGCCGCGCGCGGCAGGTAACCCGAGTCTTCGAGCACGAGGATGAAGAAGAACAGGATCAGGATCTGCGGCAGGAACACCAGCACGCTGCCTGCTCCGGCCAGTACGCCATCGAGCAACAAGCTGCGCAGTGCGTTGTCCGGCATCACCGTGCGCAGATAACCGGCGAGCGCATCGACGCCGGCTGTGATCGCATCCTGGGGCACCGTGGCCCACGCGAACACTGCCTGAAACACGAGGAACAGCGTCGCCGCGAGAATCAGCAATCCCAGAACCGGATGCAGCACTACGCGATCGACGCGATCGCTCATCGTCTCGCTCATCCGCGCTTCGCCGCCGACGGCCGCGAGGATGCGCCGGACTTCAGCGTGATCGCGAACGACGTCTGCGTTCCCGGAAGACGCGGCGAGTTGCGCCATCGCCGGCCACTGCGCGTCGAGGCGACCCAGCAACTCCGTGACGCCGGACGGCCGCACGCCGACAGTCTCGACGACGGGCACGCCGAGCTCGCGGGCGAGTGCGTCCTTGTCGACGACGATGCCGCGCTTGCGCGCGAGATCGCTCATGTTGAGCGCCAGCAGCAGCGGCACGCCGAGTCGCTTGAGCGCGAGCACCAGGCGCAGGTTCTGACGGAGATTCGTGGCGTCGGTGACGCACACCACCGCGTCGGGTTTGTTCTCGCCATCGCGCCGGCCGAGCAGCACGTCGGTCGTGACTTGTTCGTCGGGAGTCGCGGGCTCGAGGCTATAGAGACCGGGCAGATCGAGGATGCGGACGCGCTTGCCGGACGGCGTGATCGCGACGCCTTCTTTGCGTTCGACGGTGACGCCTGCGTAGTTCGCGACCTTCTGACGGCTGCCGGTGAGCAGGTTGAAGAGCGCGGTCTTGCCGCAGTTGGGATTGCCGACCAGCGCGATCAGCTGCGGGGTGCCAGCTGCGACGGCACTCACGATCTACTCCAGCGGCGCGATTCGAATGCAGTCCGCTTCCAGCCGGCGCAATGCGAAAGTGGCGGTGCCGACGCGGACCGCGACGGGCTCGCCTCCGAGAGGGCCGCGCGCGAGCACGTGCACGCGCTCGCCCGGGAGAAAGCCGAGATCCGCCAACCGTCGCGTCAGGTCGGCAGGCACGTCGGGCGCGCTCGCGACGACGCCGACGACGCGTGCGGATTGACCCTTGGCGAGATCGCTCAGGGCCTGGCACGCGGGAGGCGCGGAGTAGGCGTCGAGAGGCAGGACGGCGGACATGGCATGGGAGACTACATGAGAATCGTTCTCATTGCCATGCGCTCTCGCAAGCGCCCGCTAACTTGCTAATTTGCGGGCCAAAAAGACCGTAGCGATCCCGGCGAAAGTCATCGCAATCGACCCTACGAGGTGAACGCCCGCAGCAGCGAGCGCCCACATCGAGCGGCCTTGCTGGAGCAGGGTCACCAGCTCGGCGGAGAACGTGGAGAACGTCGTGAGGCCGCCGCAGAAGCCGGTGATGACGAACAATCGCCATTCGACCGGCAACGTCGACGTCGCGAACACTGCGATCGCGATGCCGACGACGTAGCCGCCGATCAGATTCGACAGCAACGTGCCGGGCGGAATGGCCGGAAAGGATGCGTTGAGCCAGACGCTCAACTGCCAGCGCAGCAACGCACCGAGCGCCGCGCCGAGAGAAACGGCGAGGATCGATTTCAGAAGCATGTTTGAGCTTAGCATTCGAGCATGAAACCGCACTTGCTGTTCTTCGCCGTCGAGGCGATCGGACTGTTCGCAGTCGTGCTGCTCGGCTCGCGACTGATCGTGAGCGCGCCGGCACGTCGCAACGTGCAACTCGCGGCGCTCATCTGTCTCAACGCGGCCTGCGCCCGCTTGCTCGCGCGGCAGGAGTATTCGTTCTTCATTCCGAGCGCGTACGACATCGACGTCGGTGGGTTCGCAGCGCCGATGAATCTCCTGCGCAACATGACGCCGGGCCTGTTCATGGTGCTGTGTCATTCGCTGTTTCGCGAAGGATCGCGCCTGCCGCGCTGGCTGCTCGGCGCATTTGTCGTGCAGTGTCTGCTCGAAGAGCCGGTGCCGTTGCTGCTCGGCGCGCATGCTGCTCAGTACGATCTGCTGAAAGTCGTGCCCGCGTCGCTGCAGCTGCTGTTCGTCGCCTACGGGCTGTACTGGACCTTGTCGGGCTGGCGCGCCGATCTCGTCGAAGACCGGCGCCTGCTGCGCAAGATCTTCATCGCGATCGTCGGCACGTTCGTATTCGCGATGATCCTCGGCGAGCGGTTGCTGATCCCGTGGCAGTCCGCCGCGCTGTTCGACGTTCACATCACGTTGTCGATGGTCGGGGCGCTGCTGAGCACGGCGATGCTGTGGATCATGTTCCGGCCCGACGCGGCGGCGTATCTCGATCCGTTGCGCAGCGAGGCCGTTCCCGCCGCGGTCGAGCGGCCGCCGGATGATTCCGACCTGGAGGCGCTGCGGCGGGTACTCGATGTCGAGCGCGTCTATCACGAGAGCGAGCTGACCGTTGCGTCGCTCGCGGCGCGCGTGGCGATTCCCGAGTATCGACTGCGACGCGTGATTCACGAGCGGCTGCAATACCGGAACTTCAACGCGCTGCTGCATCGGTATCGCATCGAGGAAGCGTGTGCGCTGCTCGCCGATCCGCAGCGGCGTCATTTGCCGATCCTCACGATCGCGCTCAGCGTCGGTTACAACTCGATCAATCCCTTCAATCGCGCCTTCCGCGAGCTCAAAGGCATGACGCCGAGCGAGTTTCGCGCCGGCGCGAGCGGCGATTCATAGAAAACTCGCACCGATTTCTGCAATCACACGCCGCTTGCAGGAATCGACCTGCTGCAGGTCGCCGACGTCTCTAGTCTGCGGCGATGAATATCGTTTGCTGTGCCGCGCTGGCGCTGCTGCTGCCAGGCAAGTTCTATCCTTCCGTCAGTTACACGAGCGACTATCGTTACAACGGCGTCAGTTACAGCGGACGCGAGCCGACACCGCAGGCTTCGCTCCATTGGCTCGGTCCGCGCGGCTGGTACGCCGGCGTGTGGACTTCGGGCGTCGACTTCGACGATCCGGGGAATACTTCGATCGAAGGTGATCTGTACGTCGGTCGCACGTTCGACGTCGGATCGAGCCGGGTCGCCGGCGAAGTGTTGTACACGTTCTTTCCCGACAAAACCTTCCATGGTCCGACTTACGACTTCATTCAATTGAAAGTTCGCGGCAGCCGCGTGTTCGACGCACTCACGCTCGGCGCGATGGCTGCTTGGACACCGGAGGCGTCGTACGACTCGGGCACGGCATGGCGAGTTGCGATCGACGCGTCGTATTCGTTCCACTCCGCGGTGAAGGCCAGCGCGACCGTGGGACGCCGCTGGATCGAAGTCGGTGTGGACCGCACGTTCTGGGACGCGGGTCTCACCGGCACGTGGAAGCAGCTTGCGCTCGATCTGCGCTATGTCGATACGAATCTCGACGAGCGAGAGTGCGGCTTCAGCAAGCGCTGTAGTGCGACGGTCGTCGCCACGCTCACGGTGCGATTCTGGTGAGCGTGGCTATGCCAGGCGGAAGCTTCGCAACAGCAGCAGCGCGCCGGAAACCGACAGCCACAAGGTCGCGAAGCCGAGCAGGACGATCAGGGGATTGTTGAAGTTGTCGCGGCCCTTGTAGTCCATCGTGTGCAGCATCCAGAAGAAGTCGTACCAGCGCCAGGAAGCGGTCCTGGCTGCGATGAAGTGACCGTCGTCTGCGGCAAAGTACAGCGCCGTGCGTTGCGGGTCATCGAACTGCGCTTGCCATACCGGGCCCTTGGCGCGCGAGGCGATGTCCGGCTGCGTCTGCAACCTCGCAGCGAGCAGATGCCCGCCGCCTGCGTAACGATCGAGCGCCACGCGACGCAGCCACTCTTCGTCCACTTTTACCCGCGCGCCATCTTCGATGGCACGCAGCTCCACACGATCGCGCAACTCGACCCGCCAAACCCAGCGGTCCGCGAGTGCGATCGCGCGGACCTCGTAGATATCCTGAGCGGGATAATCGCTGAGCCACGTCGTCGGCTCTTTTTTCATCAGCGTCGGCGAGAGCGCGGTCGGTTCGGCGGTGCGCACGCTACCGACCGCATCGACAGCGTCGCGATCAAGCCACGCGAACATCACGCCGCTGACGGCCCACAGCACCAGCTGCACACCGATGATAAGTCCGAGCCACTTGTGAAGCTTGCGCAGGAACGACATCAGCTGGACCTATCGACGCGCGGACGCGGACGCCAGAAACTGAAATACAGCAGCCACACGCCGCTCGCGATCGTGACCGTGCCGAGCACAGTCGCGACTCGCGGCACGACGCCAGTCGGCGCCTCGCGCACGCCGTAATCCATGATGTGCAGCGTCCACAGGAAATCGTACCAACGCCACAATCGATGACGCCGCGCGATCAGCGCACCGGTGTCGGGATGCAGATAGAGCGTCGTCTCCAGCCAATCGTCGAAGTCAGCGCGCCACAGCGGTGCCGAGCGGCCGCGTATTTCCATCGGCACGTCGTGCTCGAGCAATTGGACGGCACTCAGTTGGCCCTTGCCGGCGTAATAACTGCGTGCGAGCTGGCGAATCATTCCGGAAGAGAGCGGCGAAAGTTGCTGACCGTTGGTCGCATCCAGCAGCACGCGTCGACCGGCCGCAGTCAGCTCGTACACCGGCGTGCTCAGCGAGGGCAACGAGTGCAGTGAGATCAGTGTGATCTCCGGATACCGGCTCGTAACCTGCGCGATCGGCAAGACGTCCGCCGTATTGCCGAGCGGCGTGCGCAGGTTGCGCACCAGCGAATCGCCGTGGATGAAGTCGAGCTTGATCGCGACCATGTAGAAGCCGGTGATCGCCCAGATCAGCAATTGCAGGCCGACGAACAGCGCGAGCCACTTGTGCACGCTGCGGGAAAGCAAGGACGGTTTCATGCGCGGCGCAGTTTAGCCGCGTTTGGGCGCTGGAGTGCGCTCAGTGCGGCTCGCCCTGCGTGTGATACATCAGTTGCTGGGCACGCTCCGCCTTTTCTTCCACTGTGAGACTTTCATCCTTTTCCAATCGCATCAGCTCGACCAGGCGACGCGTTACAGTCTCTTCTCCGCCGTACATCGCGCGGGCGACGATCGGGCCGAAGTGCGCGACGCGGAGCGCGTGCAAGCCCTCGAGCTCGGCCAGGGCAGCTTCCGCGGTCGCCGGCGCGACGCCCGGCGGATACGCCTGTTTCTGTGCCTGCTGATAGTTGTCGTAGTGCTCGAGCACCTCCACTGCTTGCTCGCGGGCGGCCGCAGGCAGCGGCTCGATCGCTTCTTGCTTCGCCTCTTCGAGGTGATCGCGATCCGTACGCGCGAACAGCGCTTCCATATTCAGCCGCGCCTCTTCGTCGATCAAAAGTCGACCGGAGGCAGTGATGTGAAACGTCTTGTCGTTGGTTTTTGCCACGGGCGGGTCGAGGGGTGGGTCGCGGACAATGACAGTCTCGTGCAACCCGTTAGGGTCTTCCACCGGCTCCGCTTCCACGGGGCTTTCACTTGCAACGGCTGCGGGCGCGGGCTCGTTCCGAGCTGCAACCTCAGGGCGTGACTGCGGTACTTCCTTGCGGTGCGCAGGGCCGAACAGCACACCCACGACCACCGCGAGCGTGATGACTCCAACCCAGACGTAGAAGCGCTTCCTCATGCCTGTGCAAAGCGGGACGGCGGTGAGCTTACGCCCACCGCCGCCACGCCGACCCCCGCGGGCTTACCCCACGAAACCTGATCTTCTACTAGTACGGACACGTCGAGCGATAGTCGGAGAACACAGACGCCGTCGCGAACGCCGTGTGCTGCGCGCCGCACAGGAACGTGTCGTAGCGCGTGTCGTTGTCCATGAAGCGCTTGGCCCACGACACCGCATAGCGCCCGATCGGCGTATTGGTGCTGTTCGGCGCGAAGTGACTGGCGCCATTCAGCTCCGCGTACGCCTTGTCGAGCGTGCTCGGCAGACTGGTGTAGAACGGGATCGAGTGCGACGAGACCGGCGCGACCGAATCGTTCTCGCCGCCGAAGATGATCGTCGGCACACGCACGGTCGAGAAGCTCTTCGTCTGACTCCACGGCGTCATCGGCACAGCAGCCTTCAACGATGCGTTGTCACGCGCCGCCATCAGCGTGCCGCCACCGCCCATCGAATGTCCGGCCACGCCGAGCCGATTCGGATCGACGCGGCTGCGCAGGGTACTGTTGCTATTGGTCGTGAGATAGCGCAGAGCGGCCATGAGCTGCGTTGCGCGGCTCGGTGGCTGATCGAAGGTCGAGTTCGTGTTCATCGTCAGCGTCACGAAGCCGTGCGAGGCCAGCCGCTGCCCGATCCACGCGATCGACGATTGCGTTGCCGTGAAGCCCGGGCAGATCGCGATGGTCGCGTACGAGCCCGCCGTCGTCGGGTAGTACACGGTGCCGCCGCCGAAGCCGCTCACCGAGCTCGGCACCGACGCGCTCGCGATCGCGAACGGACCTGCATTGGCATTGAGAATGGCAGAAGTCGGATCCGGTCCTTTCTGCAACGGATTCGTCTGCGCCTGCGCAACTGCTGCCAGCAGCAGCAGACCGAGGCCGACGGCGCAGCTGCGCTGCCAGCGTTCGATGATCTTCATAGTTAACCCCCTGTTGATTTTCTGCCTTGTCATGCGGCGTCCGGTGCGAAGCCGTGCGCTCGCGTCCTGCCGCCGGTCCGGGGTGGAGAGCTGCGTGCCGGGGCCAGCGGCAGTGCTGATATAGCACAGGTTTTTCTTTATTTGCTATAGAAGGGCAGATATACACCGGAATGTAGAATCTCTAGCCAAGCGATTTCCATCGAGCAGAATCGTTTAACGATGAAGCGGCGCCGGCGGCTAGTGCGTATTGCGCGAAAAGCTGTACGCTCGCGTGCGCCTTCCGACGACTCTCTCATGCCTGCAACGCCATCCGTCGAACAGCCAGCGACCTCGGCTTCGAGTGCCGCGAACAAACACGAGCGCGTGCTGGACGAAGCCGCGCGCCAGTTGAACGAGAAGGGCGTGCTGCTGACCTCGCTCGCGGAGATCGCCGCGAAGCTCGGGGTCACGCGCGGCGCGATGTACTACTACGTCGCGGACCGCGAAGACCTGGTGTTCCAGTGCTATCGGCGGGCCGCCGAAATCACCGCGCGACATCTACTCGAAGCCTCACGCGCAGGCGGTACTGCCGCTGATGTATTGCGCGGGTTCGTGACGCGCATGCTCGATCCGAACGAGCCAGAGATTGCCGCGCGTGCCGAGATCGCGATGCTGAATGAGACTCAGCGCGACACGATCCAAGGCTTGTACGACGCGCTCGCGACGCGCCTCGCGCACGTGCTGGAGACCGGCGGGCGCGAGGGTGTGCTGAGGCGCTGTGATGTCGAAGTCACCGCGCGGATCATCCTGAGTCTCGTGACCTGGGTGCCGCTCGCGCGGCCGTGGGCGCATGCAGTGGGCCCGATGGGTCACTCGCGGCTGCTGGCTGCAGCGACTGCAACTGTGTTCGAGGGTTTTTCCAGCGCCGCGCGGCTACCCGAGTTTCAAGCGCTCGATCTCGCGGCATTGTCGCCGCCCGTCGTGAGCGCGTTCGATCGCGACGCAGCCGTCCAGGCGAAGCGCGAGGCGCTGCTGCGCGTCGCATCGAGGCTGTTCAACCGCAAAGGCATCGATGCGACCTCGCTCGACGAAATCGCCGCGCAGGTCGGCACCACCAAGCGCACGCTGCATCATCACATCGGCAGCAAGCAGGACCTGGTCGCGGCGTGTTACGAGCGCGCGTTCCGCATCTTCTTCCTGATCAAGGACCGGATGCTCGAACACCGCGGACCGCGGTTGGATGCGCTGGCCGCAGCCATGCACGCACTTTCGCTGGCGTATCCGAGCGACGAGCAGACGCCGCTGTCGCCGCTCGTCGGTCACGGCGCGCTGTCGCCGGAAGGCCAGGCTGCGTTCGATCGCAACTCCGGTCTGCTCGGAGATGCGTACCACGGGCTCATTCGACAGGGAATCGAAGAGGGCAGCATCACACCGATCGACGACATCGAGGCGCGTGCGTTGATGCTGCCCGGTCTGGTGAGCTGGCTGGTGAAGGAAGACGTGCCGCGCGATCTGGCCCAACAGCGCCACATCGCCCGCGAGGTCGCAAACCTCGTCGCGCTTGGACTAAGAACGCTGTAGGTCGGGCTTTAGCCCGACTCTGCTAATACCTCCACAACACTCCCGCCGACGGCACCAGCGGCAGCCACGAATCCTCCTTGCGCGCATAGTTCAGCGACCCGTCCGGATTCGCCGTCACCTCGTACTTCACGCAGCACTGGTTCTCGCGCGACAGTGCGTTGTTCACTTCGACGAACACGTCGAGCGCGCCGAGCGGCAGCGCGAACGTGCGGGTAACGCGAAAATCCAGCGTGTTGTAGTAGGTGAGGCGCGAGCGATTGCGCAGCGACAGGTCGATCTGCGGATTGCCCTGGTCGTCGTCGATCACTTGCAGGTCAGTCGTCGGCCAGCCGGTGTGGAAGCTGTCGGTCAGCGTTGCGCTCCACGCGCCTTTCGCCCAGACGATGCCGAGGTTCACCGCCTGACGTTGATCCCAGCTCCGCGGCACGTCATCGCCGTCGATGCGATCCTCGGCGCGCGACCAGGTGTAGCTCAGCCATCCGCTCCACGAGCCGTGCGGCCGCAGCCGCGCCATCATCTCGAAGCCGCTTGCACGCGCGCTGTCGGGCGCGATCCGCACGCGATCGAACTCGGCTTCCGGTAACAGTACCAGCGGATCGAAGATGTTCTCGAAGCGCGGATTGATGCGTCGATAGTCTTTCACGAACGCTTCGACGCGCAGATCGAGGCCCATCTCGAAGGCGTGATCCATGCCGAGGATCAAGTGATACGCGTGCTGTGCCGGATAGAACGTGTCGACGCCGTCCTCTACTTGCAGCTCGTTGATGCCCTGGAACTGCACGAAGCGGCCGACGCTCGCCCGTAGCTGCGTTTGCGGCGACAGCGTGTAGAGCACGCTGAAGCGCGGACTCCATTGTTCGCCGTCGTGGGAGCCATCGTAGGTCTGCGTGTCGATGCGAACGCCGCCTTGCAAGGCCCAGCGCTCGTTGAGCTCCGCGCGCACGTCCCAGTACGCGGACGACTCATAGCCATTCGGCGAGGGTTCGCTGCTGCGCGTTTGATCGAAGCCCGGCGAACCTGGAAACGGAAAGCCCGGCAGTACGTGCACTTCGCTGGCGTAGTCATAGTCGCCCCACAGCCGGCGCACCTCGACGCCGAAGTGATGCTCGAACATGCCGGCGCCCAAAGTGTTCTCCAGGCGCAACCCAATGACGTGAAACAGCCGCTCGTCGTGCACGGTTGCCGTGCGCACGCCGGGCTCGTTCAAGTCGCCCTGGCGGCGGTTTTCGAGATCGGTATAGGAGCCGATCACGCGCGTCGATGCGCCGTTCTGCCACTCGTGATCGAGAGTCGCCCACGCATAGATGTTGCGGTATTTGGCTCGCGCGTTCTGCTGGCCGTTGTCCTGCCGGGCGATGATGGTGTCGCTGGAGATGAGCGTCTCGAGCGACGCGCTGGTGGCTTCGTCGAAGTCGTAATCGACGCGGGCAAAGCCATCGGAGTACTGCGGCTCGCCGAAATCGTTCTCGCTGAGGCTGGCGAGATCGCCGACGTTGCTGCGCCGGCCCGAGATCATTGCGTGGCCGCGGCCGTCGCCGAATTCGGTCGCGGCCATCGCGCTGGAATGGAACAAGTTGACGCCGATCTCGAAGTAGTGCGGATCCGCCGGGTGCACAGCCGTAGCATCGATGATCGCGCTCATGCGATCGCCGTACACGACCGGAAAGCCGCCGGAGTAGAACTCGAGGGTGTCGATCAGCCGCGAGTCGAGCAGGCTCACCGGGCTCAGGAAATTCTTGAGGTGGAACGGCTCGTAGAGACGCAGCCCGTCGAGCACGATAGCAGTCTCGTTCGGCTCGCCGCCGCGCACCGAGCCGATGCTGGAAAAACCGTTGGTCGTCGTGCCCGGCAAACGCTGCACGGCGCGCAGCGTCTCGTCCGCGAGACGCGGCATGTTCTTCACCTGTTCCTGGGTAAGGAACGTGCTCGACGCAAGCTTGCCGGTGGCGAGTCGATAGCGGCTCGTCTGGACGATGACTTCTTCGACCGCGGGCGCCTGCGAGGACGTGCTGTCGGGGGGATGGTCGGGCTGCCGCGCGGCTTGATTGGCGACGACAGCAAAGACATTCGGTGCGACGGGCGACAGAGTCAAGCCGTGCGCCGCAAGGATCTCGCGCGCCAGCTCGGTGCCCGAGCGGGCGCTCGGCTCAGTCTCGATGCGCAGGTCGCTCGGTACGATCTGCGTGTTGTAGATGAAGGTCAGGCCCGCCGAGCGCAGCTCGTCCAGCACTTCGCTGACTTTCCGGCCGCGAAAGTCCTCCGCCCAGGCCGGGGTCGCCAGCAGCGTGCAGATCAGGAGCCAGCCCACGAGCCGGCGCTGCTTCATGTTCCGTCGTTTCCCACAGCCGCCCCCGAAATGCGAACGCATAGACCGACAGCGTGACGGTCCAGACCAGGAACGCACTCCACACGTCATGCGAGACGAAGTGCGCGCCGCGCGCTTGCTGCACCAGCCCGAACGTCAGTCCGGTCACCATTCCCAGCGCCAAGCCCAGTTTCGCGAGACGCGTGTTGCGCTCGCGAAAGACGAAGTATAGGGCGAGGAGCGCGTAACCGGAGCTGGCATGCGCCGCAGGAAAGCAATGGCCGGCGCGCAGCGCGTCGGGTCGGTCGGCGAACAGCTCGACGTAGGGGAAACGGCCGCCGAACGGGATGAGGTCCCAGGGGCAATCGACGTTGGTCACGGTCTTGAGCAAGCCGACGATGCCCCACGAGAGCAGCACCGAGAGCGCAAAGAATCCTGCTGGTCGCCGGAACGTACGCCAGTCGCGCCGGATGAAGGTCGCGGCCCAGAACGCCAGCGCAACGGTCGCGATTGCGCGAATGGCCCAACGGCCGCCCGTGTGGAGCAGCTCATTCGTTATCCACTGGTGTTGGCCGATCCATTGCCCGGTGATGGAATCGAAGAACAACGCTCGCGCGATGTACGTATCGAGCGGCGTGACGGCGAGGACGCCGGCCACCACGACGAAGATCGCAAGCGGGATCTGCAGCTGCGACCACCAGTAGCGCGAGAGTTGCACGATGTTCAGAACGACCGCTTGGTTTCGATGAGGAGTTGCATGCTGCTGATGTCGCTGGTGCGATCCAGCGGGAAAGCGAGATCGATGTGTAGCACGTTGCCGAGCCCGGAGCGCGCGCTGCCGAGGCGCAAGCCGACGCCGACGTCCTTGAGCCAGCCGGACGGCGCAGCGGCGTACGGATCCTGGCCCCAGGCGCGCCCGGCATCGAAGAACACCGCAGCGCCGACGTTCACCAGCTTCAGCGGTTGCCAGTCAGTGTAAAACCGCTGCTCGAGCGTGAACAGCGCGAGCGAATCGCCGGCCTGGTAACGCAGGGGGTAGCCACGCAGGCCGTTGTCACCGCCGAGCAGCAGTTGTTCCTCAGGGTCGCGATGCGAAGTGACCGTGCCGCCGATGGACGCGAACAACACACGATGCTCCGATTCGCGCAGGTAGTAGCGCGAGGTCCATTCGAGCGACGCGTTCGCCAGCTGGTCGCCTTCGACGCGCGTGCCGAAGCCCAGCGAGTGAATCAGGTACTGCTCGTGACCGAGATCCGCGCCGGCCTGCAGCTTGCCGTTGAGGATCAAACCGTCGTTGGTCGAGCCGAGCGCATGGGCGGCGAAGCCTGCTTCCAGGTGCGCGCTGAGGCCGAGATAGACGTCTTCGGTGCGGCCGATCTGATCGAGATTGCGAGTGCTGACGTACTGGTCTTCGAGCACTTCCCAACCGAACCACGGATAGGCAACGACGCGGTCGGTGGGAATCGTCGCGTCCGGCTGATCCGGCAGCGACTGGAATTCGCGGGCGTCGTAGCGCACGCCCGCGAGATAGCGGCTCGTCCAGCCGTCGTGCAACCCTTCGGAGAAGCCGCCGCCGATCTCGAACTTGCGCTCCTGCATTTGCAGCCGCTCGGTGACATGACCGAGGGAGTAACGCGAGACATCGCTGGTCTCGTCCAACGCGGACAGTCCGGCGCTCCAGCGAGAGTCGAGTGCGTAGAAGGGCCGTTCGAGCGACAGTCGCTTCGCGTCGCCGTCGCTCAGCGCTGCGTAGCCCGCCGACAGTCGCCACCAGCTGCCGAGCAGATTAGGATCGACGTAGCCGAACTCCCAGGCCGTGCGATCGACGTTGGCGGAGCGCGCGAACGTCAGTTGCTTGCCGAGGCCGAGGAAATTCATGTCCTCGAACGTGAGCTTGCTGTTGTTCGCGCCGCCTTTGCGTCCGAACGAGAATCCCGGGCTCAGCGTCCACACGTCGTGAACGCGCACCATCACGTCGACGGTATTGTCAGCCTCGTTGTAGCGCACCGGTTCCACGGTCGCTTCGTTGAGATAACGCTGCGCGCGCAGGATGCGCGCGGTTTCGTCGAGCAGCCGGTGGTCGTACTTGTCGCCCGTGTGGAACAGCAGCTGATTCTGCACCGTCGCGTCGTGCGTCGAGATGTGCAGATCGTTGGCGATGCGGTACGGCGCGGAGAGATGCGTCCTGGTCTCGAAAACGTCGTCGACTTGAATCTCGATGTTGCCGATGCGCGCACCGCGCTGTTCGAGTTCGGTATCGTTTGCGACGGTCGCTGCATGCACGCACGGTGCGAGTAGCAGCAAGGTCACCGCTCGTCGTAGCGCTCCGCTCATTCGGCCCCCTGACTGGAAAACGTCGGGGGGTTGGACGCAGCGTGACTGCTAAATCAGTCGCTCGTCAGCGCGATCCCGATCAATTCATCCTTGGTCTGATACCGATGCAACTGCGTCGTGGACAGCACTGCGTTGAGTGCAGTGTCCGGATCGAGACCGACGATCGAGCCGCGCAATTTCAGGCCGTTCGCCGCGCTCTGTGCTGCGCTCGATGCGTACACGACTTTGCGACCCGTCTCGCGCGCGACCCACTCGAGGAACACGGCGAGCGTGTGATCGTTGATGTCGAACTGCGGCGCGGTGCTCGCGGCCCATTGCCAACGCGGATCGTGTGCCGCGACGGTGCCGCGCACGATTTCCCCGCGCGGCGTTACACGGATCTCCTCACCTGCGACGCCGCTGCTCGTGCCCGCAGCGTTCGCGATCATCACACGACCTTCGCGCACGCTCACGACCATGTCGTCGGCGTGCGTGCGAACTTCGTATTGCGTACCGACGTGACGGACCGAGCCCGCATCGGTGCGGACCGTCAACGCCTGCGGATTCTGCGCCTGCGAATCGATGTACAGAGCTCCGGCGGTCAGCACGAGCTCATCGGCCGAAGCCACCTTCACGATCGTGCCCTGGTCGAGACGCAGCGACACCTGATCGCCAAACTGCAACGCCGCTCGAGAACGGTCATCAGTCTGAATCGTTTCGCCGGTCGACACGCTCTGAGCGACCGCGAGCTCACGCGCAGTTTGCCCTTGGGGCCGAACCAGCAGATGGCCGTCGATGCGCGTGATCTGTGCAACCTGGACCGGCGACGGCGCCATGTAGCGCGCGCCGAAGAATGCGACGCCCACCGCGAGCACCGCGCTCGCCGCAATGCCCACGGCAATGAACTGCCGCCGCGTACGGCGTGCCCGCAACATGCTTTGCCACTCGGCATGCACCGCGGCTTGAACCTCGAGCGTCATTTCTGCCGAAGGCTCATCGCGCGCGCCCACCTGGAGCAACAGCTCCTCGATGCTCGTGTCGTCGCCTTTCATAGGTTCACTTTCCACGTAAAGTCCCCAGGATGTCCTGCGCTGTCGAACCGAAGACGGTCTCCAGTGCCTCCCTGAATGAAGTGCGGGCCCGCGCCAGCACGGATTGTGCCGCTACCTGTCCTATACCGAGCAGCTCGCCGATCTCTTCGACGCTGCGGCCTTCTATGTATTTCCACTCCAGCACGTCGCCATAGCGTGCCGGCAATCGATCGAGCACCGACCGGATCAGCCGGCGCGTCTCCGCGTTGCCATAGCCCTGCAGCGGATCGTCCGACGCAGGCGCTTCGACCGCTTCGAGGGCCGCGCGCAACTCCGGGCTGTCGTCGATCAGCACTACGTTCTCCGCATGACGCCTGTTCGCGCGCAGGTGATCGACAATCTGCCGCCGGCAGATCTGGCACAGCCAGCTGAACAAGGCCGCATCGCCGCGAAAGGTCGCGAGGTTGCGCATGGCCTTGGTCAGCGTCGCTTGCACGACTTCCTTCGCTGCCTCGACCTCGTTGTTCAGTCGCGGCAGCGCGAAGCGGTACACCCGCGGAAAATACGCCGTGAAGAAGCTGCGGAACGCAGCCTCGTCGCCCGCCAGCATGGCGTCGAGCAGCTCACGGTCGGTGGCGTACATGGCCTGCTACTTAAGACGCCGATCGGCGACAAAAGCAATCGGTTCTCATCACGACTTACTCGTGACTTTGCGGCAGCGCCGAGCGGCACTGCGCCAGGACGTCCAGGCCGCGATCGTAGACCGCATTGCGCACGGACAGGGCTCCCAGCACGGTGTGATACAAGTTGTCGTGGCTGATCTCAGTGTGCGAGCGGCCCTTGAGGCAGTTCATGTTCAACCCGGTGCGCTCGACATAACCTTGCGACGCCCAGAACAGCATCGGCACTTGCGTCTGCGTGCTCGGAGCGAACGAGTAAGGCATGCCGTGTAGATAGATGCCCTGCTCGCCGAGCGATTCGCCGTGATCCGACGCGTACAGCAGCACGCTGTCGAAGCGGCTCGCGTTCGCTTGCAGCAGATCGATCTGCTTCGCGAGCACGTGATCCGTGTAGAGGATCGAGTTGTCGTACGCGTTGACGACTTCCTGCGTCGTGCAGCGCTGCAGCTCGTTGGAGCGGCAGGCGGGCTTGAAGACCTCGAACTCCGGCGGATAACGCTCGGAGTACGCAGGACCGTGGCTGCCGATCATGTGGAAGATCACGACGGTGTCCTGCTGCACGTGTTCCAGTCGTGCAGCCAGGTCGGACAGCATTACTTCGTCGAAGCAATACGAGTTCGGGCAGTGCACCGGATCTGACTTGCCGGGATATGACGCCTGCACGACGCGCGCGCAGACGCCTTTGCAGCCGGCATTGTTGTCCCGCCACTCGACGGCGAAGCCCGCCTTGGTCACCGAATCGAGCAGGTTCGTATAGCGGTCAGCCTGCTCGACGTCGAATTGCTCGCGCGCCAGATGCGAAAACATGCACGGCACGGAGATCGCGGTCGACGTGCCGCAGCTGGTCGCTTGATCGAAATACACCAGGTCCTGCCGGCCGCTCAGCTCCGGATTCGTGGCGCGCGAGTAGCCGCCGAGCTGGAAATTCGCGGCCCGTGCCGTTTCGCCGACGACCATGAACAGCACGAGCGGCTTGTCGTGGACGGCCCCGACGCGTTGCACGTTACCCGCCGGATCGATCAGCGGCGCATTCGGATCCCGCTTCTCTTTCGCTGCGATCAGGCGCGCCAAGCTCACGACCGGTGCCGCCGGGCTGAGTGCGTAGCGGATGGTCTTGTGCGCGCGGAAGAAAACCGCGTAGTTCGCCGAGCACGCGAACACTGCCACTGCGCACACTACCAGCGCAGCGACGATGAAGATCAACCGCTGTTTCAGTTGCGCGCGCCAGGTGATGGGCGGCAGCGTCACGCGCCAGACCAATATGGCCGGCAACACTCCGAGCACCAGCAGATGAGCGACCAGGTCGAAGCTCATCAGCCCGCCCACTTCCGCGCGATCGGTCTCGATCAGGTTGCGCATCATCTCCGTGTTCATGACCGCGCCGTAGTCGTTCGAGAAGAACGAGCTGGCCGCGGCCACCAGGAACAGCGCGCTAGCCGCGATCCGCAGCCCGACGCGCGTCGGGACGAGCGCGAGCAACAGTGCCTGCACGCACACGATCACGACGAACAGGGAAGTCAGGAACAGTGCAGCACCCGGCGCCGGATGCCACATCGCGGCAACTGACAGGTGCCAGAACTGC
The DNA here is from genome assembly GCA_035493235.1 of Steroidobacteraceae bacterium. Taxonomy (GTDB): domain Bacteria; phylum Pseudomonadota; class Gammaproteobacteria; order Steroidobacterales; family Steroidobacteraceae; genus Steroidobacter. The sequence goes on along the minus strand of DATJIP010000135.1, from coordinate 5,439 downwards.
AGGTTGTAGAGCACGGCCCAGGCTGTGGAGACGGCCAGGATCAGGACGACGTCGGAGTGCAGTGCAAGACCGGCTGTCCAACGATCACGCAACCATGCGTAGAATGCCGCGCCGAAGCGGGTCTCTGTAAGCGAGCGACTGGAATTCATTAAATGTTTGACGGCACGGTCCGCCAAAATCAATCGCCGTGGGTGGATCTCCTATGGCTGCTGGCGTTGGCGCTGTTGCTAATCGCCACGGGCATCGGTCTGCGGGACCCCTGGCCCGCCGACGAGCCGCGCTTCGCCCTCGTGGCGCGGGACATGGTTGCGACGGGCGAATGGTTGCTGCCGCGCGTCGGCGGCCAGCCGTATGCGGACAAACCGCCGTTGTTCTTCTGGTTGATAGCGACGGGGCTGGTGCTGACCCATTCGCTGCGCCTCGCGTTCCTGCTGCCGTCGTTCCTCGCGGGGTTCGGCTGTGTCGTGCTGATCTACGACCTGGGCCGACGCTTGTGGAATCGCGAGACCGGCCTCGCCGGCGCGCTGGCGTTGCTGTTCACGGTGCAATTCGTGTGGCAGGCGCGGCAGGCGCAGATCGACGCGACATTGTGCTTCTGGACGACGCTCAGTCTGTACGGTCTGTTGCGTCACCTGCTGCAGGGGCCTTCATGGCGTTGGTATACGATCGGCTGGGCCGCAGCGGGACTCGGTGTGATCACGAAGGGCGTCGGCTTTCTGCCGCTGCTCGTGCTGATTCCGTTTGCGATTCTGCGCAACGAGAAATGGCAGCCGCGCAAGGCAGCGGGTGGAGGAGTGCGCTGGCTGCTCGGTCCGCTCGCGTTCGTCGCAGCCGTCAGCATCTGGCTAGTCCCGATGCTGCTTGCCGCCAGCAAAGATCCATCGCTCGCTGCTTACCGCGACGAGATCCTGTTCAACCAGACCGTCAAGCGCTATGGCAACGCCTGGCATCATCGCGAGCCGTTCTGGTACTTCCTCGTCGACGTGATTCCGGCGCTGTGGCTGCCGCTCACGTTGCTCGCGCCGTGGCTGTTCTCCCACTGGCGCAACGCGCTGCGCTCGTTCGACCTGCGCATCGCGTTGCTCGCGTCGTGGATCGTGCTGGTCGTGCTGTTCTTCAGTATCAGCGCGGGCAAGCGCGGTGTGTACGTGCTGCCGGCGGTGCCAGCCCTCGCATTGCTGTGCGCGCCGTATCTGCGGGAGATTGCGAGTCGTCGAAGTGTCCAACGTGCGATGTTCGTGCTCGCTTCGCTGCTCGGTGCTCTTTGCGTTCTCGCTTTGCTGTTCCTGATCGTGCGACCGGATAAGCACGCCGATGTGATCGCCTCGTACGAGATCGATCCGCTTTGGCCGCTTGCGCTGATCGCGATCGCAGCCGCGGTCATGTGCGCAATCGCGCGGCCGCACCGCGGCTTCCTGGCGTATGGCGGCGTGTTGGCAGCAACGCTGCTCATCGTGAGCTACTGGGTCAATCCGCATCTGAACGACCTGCAGTCGGGCGCGTCGTTCGTCCGACGCATCGAGCAAACTGCCGATCCGCAACAGGAGCTCGGTCTCGTCGCGTTCAAGGAGCAATACGTTCTCAACGCGCGTCGTTCGATCGTGCACTTCGGTCATGCGCGCTGGCGCGAAGCGGAGCAGGAGATGGCCGACGCGGCGCTGTGGCTGTCCGAGAAGCCGGGGCGTCAGCTAGTGATCAACGACGATGCGCGTGCCGCTTGCTTCAAGAGCGCTCCGGTCAAGGATCTCGGTGCAGCGAATCGCAGCGAGTGGTTTCTGGTTAGCGGCGGAGCGGACCGGTCGTGCGTCGCCCGCGGCAAGCCGGGCGCGGCGCATTACTACTTGCCGCCGGGCACGCGGCTGAGCAGCTGAGCGAGCGCGTCGAAGCTCGCCGGCTTTACGAGATGAGTATCGAATCCTGAGTCGCGCGAGCGCTGCACGTCGGAGCTCTGTCCCCAGCCGCTGAGCGCGACCAGCATCATCGCTTTACCCCAGGTCTCGGAACGGATGCGGCGCGCGGCTTCGTAGCCGTCGAGCACCGGCATGCCGATGTCGAGCAGGGCGAGGTGCGGCTGACATTTCTCCGCCAGCTCGAACGCCTCCGCGCCGTTCGCAGCCTTCCATACTTCGTGCCCATCGCATTCGAGCAGCAGCGCCAGGCTTTCGAGCGCGTCCGGATTGTCGTCGGCGACCAGGATGCGATGACGCGGTTGAGTCGACGCGGCCGTGCGTATCGCGCGATCCGCGGCAGCTGGAATGCTGTCGAGCAACGGAATGCGCACGACGAATTCGCTGCCTTGGCCCACACCGGAGCTATGCACAGCAACTTCGCCTGAGTGCATCTCGACCAGCTTGCGCACCAGCGCGAGACCGATGCCGAGACCGCCCGGCGTGCGGTCGTCGGTCGTCTCCAGGCGCGAGAACAGGTTGAACAATTTCGACTGCGAGTCCGGCGCGATGCCGATGCCGTTGTCCTTGACGCGGAACTCGACGAACCGGGCGTCGCGCCGCACGCTCAAGTGAATGCGGCCGCCGTCGTTGGTGTACTTCGCAGCGTTGTTGAGCAGGTTGCCGAGAATCTGTACCAGGCGCGTGAGGTCGCCGCGCACCATCAGCGAGCCGTCGGGGCAATCGATCGACAGCTCGTGGCGATGCTCGGCGATCATCGGCTGCAGCGCTTCGACCGCACGCGCGATGATCGTCTCGCTGCGCACCGGCTCCTGCGCCAACCTGATCGTGCCGCGCGTGATGCGCGAGATGTCGAGCAGATCGTCGACGAGCCGCGTCAGGTGCAGCGCCTGCCGATCGATGACGTCGCGCGACCATTTCAGCTTCGGATTCTCCAGCGGAAAGCGCGACATGATCTCGACCGCGTTGCGGATCGGCGCCAGCGGATTGCGCAGCTCGTGCGCGAGGATCGCGAGGAACTCGTCCTTGTGACGGTCCGCTTCGAGCAGCGCTGCTTCGGCGCGTGCACGCTCGGCGATTTCTGCCTGCAGCGCCTGGTTCGATGCGGCGAGCTCGGTGTTCGCTTTCTGCAGGTGCTGGTTCAGTGACTCCAGCTCGCGGGTCTTTTCCGCCTGCAACGTCGTGTTGGCCTGTTCGAGCTGCTCGTTCGCATCGGCGAGACTGCGATTGAGCTTCTGCAGCTCAAGGCGCTGGCAATGCAGCTCGACCAGCACGGACACCTTGCTGCGCAGGATCTCCGGCACGACCGGAATCGACACGTAATCGACCGCGCCGAGCTTGTAGCCCTTGAGGCGATCGAACTCGGTGTCGTGCACGCCGGTGATGAAGATGATCGGCGTGCGCTCGAAGCGCGGATGATCGTGAATCATCGCCGCGGTCTCGAAGCCGTCCATGCCCGGCATGCTGACGTCGAGCAGCACCAGCGCGAACTCGTCTTTCATGAGGCGCGCCAGCGCTTCCACGCCGGAGCGCGCGGTGATCAGGTTCTGACCTAGCTGACCAAGGATCGTCTCGTACGACAACAGCCGCGCCGGCTGGTCGTCGACCAACAGGATGTTGACTTTGTCGGGCTGGACGCGCGGCAACCGCGCGTCCAGGTTCGCTTTGTCGTGCGTAGCGCTCATGCGTCAGCGATGCAGCCACATCCTGACCAGCGACAACAGCTGCTCGGTGTTGACCGGCTTCGCGACGTAGTCGGAAGCGCCGGCTTCCAGGCACTTCTCGCGGTCGCCCTTCATCGCCTTCGCGGTCAACGCGATGATCGGCAGCAACCGGAACTTCGGGTTGTTGCGGATCCGGCGCCTCGTCTCGTAGCCATCCATCTCCGGCATCATCACGTCCATCAGCACCAGCGCCAGGTCGTCGGTCGACTCGACCAGGTTGATCGCATCCTGGCCGTTGGTCGCGCTGATCACCGCCATCTTGTGCCGCTCCAGCAGACTGTTGAGCGCGAAGATGTTGCGGATGTCGTCGTCGACCACCAGCACCTTGCGATCCTGCAGCGGCTCGTCGGATTGATGCAGCGTCTCGATCATGCGCTGCTTCGCCGGCGGCAGGTCGGTGATCACGCGATGCAGAAACAGCGCGGTCTCGTCGAGCAGCCGCTCGGGCGACCGGACGCCTTTCAGCACGATGCTCTTCGCCCTCTGCCGCAGCTCCTCTTCCTCGGCCGTCGACAGCTCGCGGCCGGTGAACACCACGATCGGCGTGTCGCGCAAACGCTCGTCCTGCTGGATGCTCTCCATCAACTCGAAGCCCGTGACGTCGGGCAGGCGCAGGTCGAGCACGATGCAGTCGAAGGTCTTTTCCTTCAGTGCCGCGAGTGCGTCGGCGCCGCTGCCGACCGCGGTGATCTTCACGTCGTCGAAGCCGATCAGCTCGGCGATGCTCATCTGTTCGGTCGGATCGTCCTCGACCACCAGCAGCTCGCGGATGCGAGTCGCGGCGAATTCCTTGATGCGATTGAGCGCCGTTTCCAGTCCCTCGGTCGTCGCCGGCTTGTTCATGAACGCGAACGCGCCGCGCTCCAGGCTGTACTGACGCTCTTCCTCGACGGTGAGGATCTGCACCGGGATGTGACGAGTCGCGGTGTCGCGCTTCAACTGGTTGAGCACGGTCCAGCCGAGCATGTCGGGCAGGAACACGTCGAGCGAGATCGCGGTCGGTCGATGCTTGCGCGCCAGGCTCAGGCCTTCCATGCCCGTCTTCGCGACGATCGCTTTGAACTCCGTGTCGCGCGCGAGGTTCAGCAGCACCTTCGCGTAATGCGGATCGTCTTCGATGATCAGCAACACGCGATCGTCGGGCTGCAGATTTTCGCGGTCGTCGGGCAGCTCCTCGGCGCGTACTGCAGGCAGCGCGATCGGCTGGAAGATCGGCTTCGCTTCGCTGCGGCCCTGCAGCGGGCTCTGCAGGTACGCCGAGCCGATGTAGCCGATCGGCAGATACAGCGTGAACGTGCTGCCCGAGCCGGGCACGCTGGTCAGCTTCAGCTCGCCACCGAGCAGATGCGCCAACTCGCGGCTGATGGCGAGACCGAGGCCCGTGCCGCCGTATTTGCGCGCGGTACCCGCGTCGGCCTGCTGGAACGCCTCGAAGATGATGCGCTGCTTCTCCGGCGCGATGCCGATGCCGGTATCGGTGACGGCGAACTGCACGACCGACGCCGCCTGGCTGAGAACCGGATGGTCCGGACTCCAGCCGCCCTTCACCAGGCCCACGCGCAGCCGCACGCTGCCGTGCGAAGTGAACTTGAAGGCGTTCGACAACAGGTTCTTCAGAATCTGCAGCAGGCGCTTCGAGTCGGTGGTGATGTGGCGACCGACGTTCGGCTCGAAGTCCGTGACGAACGACAACATGCGCGCTTCCGCCTCGTGGCGGAAGTTGCGCTCGATCGTCTCGCGCAGATGCGTGAACAGCAGGTCTTCGGATTCGACCGTGACCGTGCCGGACTCGATCTTCGACAAGTCGA
>DATJIP010000134.1:0-2308 GCA_035493235.1 Steroidobacteraceae bacterium | reverse complement strand
GTGTTGCGTGACGATCTTGCCCGCGAGCAGGGTTTGGATCTCATCTTCGCCGAAACCGGCTTCGCGCAAAAGCTCGCAACTATGTTGCCCGACCAAGGGTGCCGGGCTGCGGACGGAGGCCGGGGTGCGGGCGAACTTGGTCGGCGGTCGGACGTAGCGCACCGTGCCCTCGCTTGGATGTTCCATGGTCTGGAACAGATTGGTCGCCTTCAACTGGGGATGTTCGGGCAGTTCGTCGAGCGTGTAGATCGGCGTGGCCGGTATATCGATCTCCTCGCAGATCTGCATCCATTCGGCCGTCGTGCGCGTCAACGTGATCTCGTGCAGCGCGGCATAGAGCTTCTGGATGTTGGCGTTGCGCGTCACGCGGTCGGCGATCTCCAGTGTTTCGGCAAGATCGGAGCGGCCGGCTGCGGTCAGGAACGCGAGCCACTGCTCCGTCGTGTAGGGCAGAAGCGCGAGGTATCCGTCCTTGGTCGGCGCCGGCCTGCGCCCGCCGACGAGCAATCGCGCGTAACCCGCGCCGGTCGGCGACGGTTCGAAGGTAAGCCCGCCAAGATGCTCGGTGAGGACGAAGGCCGTCAAAGTCTCCAGCATCGGGACTTCGACATATTGTCCTTCGCCACTGCGCTCGCGGCTGAAGAGTGCCGCCAGCACCGCGTTGACGACGGCCATGCCGGCCGTCTTGTCCGCCACCAGCGTCGGGACATAGTCCGGTCGCTCGCGGCCGGTACTGGCGACGGACGCAAGTCCGCATGCAGCTTGTATAATGTCATCGAAGGCGGGTTTGTTGCGATCGGGTCCGTCCTGGTCGAACCCCGTCGCGGCGCAATAGACGATCTTCGGGTTCAACGATGCCACTGCCTGATAGCCGAAGCCGAGACGTTCGATGGCCTCGACGCGCATGTTGTGAACGAGAACGTCGGCGGTCTTGACCAGTCGCCGCAAAACCGCAGCGCCTTCGGGTGTTCCCAGGTTCAGACAGAGCGAGCGTTTGTTGCGATTGAGCGCGAGGAAGATCGAACTCATGCCGCGATGCAGCGACACGCCGTTGGTGCGCATCATGTCGCCCGCCGGATTTTCGACCTTGAGGATGTCGGCGCCATAGTCGCCCAGGATCTGCGTCGCGAGCGGGCCGAGGACCACCGACGTCAGGTCGAGCACGCGCACGCCCTTAAGCGGTCCGGCGGATGGCGAAGAAGAGGAACTTGTCATGTGACTATCAGGCCAGGATGCCCGCGATCATTGTGGCCTGCACCACGGACCGGCGCAAATGTCGATCAAGGGCTTACGGCGCGGAAGTATGCGGACCGGCGCAAGGCCGAGCTATGTGATGCGTAGCGTCATGATCTGGAACGGCCTGAGCACGATGTCACATCCGTCGCGGGCGGACGCGAGCTTCTCGAGCGGATCCTCCAGCGTGTTGCTGCGATGAATCGACTTCACAGGCACGCCGAACGTCAACCGTGTTTTAGCGGCAGATCCGCAGCTTTCGTACAGACGAACGACGAACCCGTTGCTGTCTTCCGCCGGCTTGATCGTGTCGATCACGACGTTGGAAGGCGACGAAGAGGCCAAAGGCCGCGACAGAATTTCTCCCGGTTTGCCTTGCGCCCAGACGAACGGCCGGTTGAAGCACGCTGCCGCTCCGACTGTCTCGCCTGCACGCCAGTCGCCACTGTGTGGATAGAGTGCGTAGCGCAGTCGATGCACGCCAATGTCGGCGCCGGCATCGGGCGACATCGTGCCACGCAACAGGCTGAGGCTCATCACGTTGCCGAACGTTGCGTAGCCATAACGCGAGTCCGTGAGCAACGAGACGCCAAATGTCGGTTCCGACAGATCAGCCCAGCGATGGCCGGGCACTTCGAACTTCGCCAGATCCGCGTCCGTGTTGGCATGCGTCGGGCGTTCGACTGCGCCGAACATCGTCTCGTACGTGGCATAGCTCGATCTGCACGCGACGGGAAACACGACCTTCGCCAAAGTCCGGCGTTCGCGCCACTCGATCTCGGTGTCGAATTCGAGATGCTTACTCGCGGCGTCGAGGCGGACGATTTGCACGAGCCGGCTTTGCTTGCCCAACCCGCGCTCAAATTTCACTTCCGCGCGCAATGGACCCTGCGCGACGATTTCGCCGCATTTGGCGGGTGCTGCTTCGTGACCGGTCTCGAGCGCGAAAGGGTCGATGTCCCAGGCTTCGTATTCGGTCGGGTGGTCGTCGAACAGAACGAAGCGGTTGGCGGCTCCATCAAGTGCCTCGCGGCCAGTCTCGCGACGCACCAGCGATTGGACATGACCGTCCGCA
>DATJIP010000133.1:0-9503 GCA_035493235.1 Steroidobacteraceae bacterium | reverse complement strand
GCTCAGTCCTGAGTAGATCGTATGGACGCGCTCGCCGGGCACGTCCAGATACTTCATCACGTGCTCGCGAGTGGTTTCGGACACCGCGATGACTGCATCGCTCTTGGCCGCGTATTTGGGAATCAGCAGGCGATGATTGAGGCGATCGATCCAGCGCGACGCTTGCGGCATGACGTACCAGTCGAGGCCGTGGCAGACCCACGCGGTGCTGCAATGGACGTTGAGCGGGATCGAATACTTGGGGTTGAACAGTACGTCGATGCCGAGGCTGCGTACCGCGCGCGGCACCTTCACCTGGTCCCAGTAGAAGATCGGCCCGCCCTCGAGCAGCACTTCGCTGACGCGATTCGTGCCGCCGTACGTGCCCAGCCGCTTGCGATCGCGATAAAGCAGAACGATCTCGTGGCGCGTGTTGGCGGCAATGATCGCGTTCAGCAGCTCGCGCGTGTACACCTTGACGCCGCCGTCGTGCTGATCGAAATGCCGCAGCATGATTCCCAGACGCATGATTACCTCGACGCGCAGTACGTGTTGTACATCTCGCGATAGTCTGCGAGCGACGAGACATGGAAGGCTTCGGCGTAACCGTTGCGTGCGTCGAGCAAGCCAGCCGAGCGGTGCGCGTTCAGGCCGACGCACGCGTGCAGGTAATCGGCTTCGGCAAGCTGGCTGGCGTACTGCGACAGCGCTTGCCTCTTCAGCGGCATCGTCCGGTCGATGCGCACGAGACAATTCGGGAACAATGGCGTCCAGACTTCATAGCCGAAGCACTGGAACTGCAGGTCTGTGCCGGCGACAGCGGCCAGCAGCACTTTGCTGGTTGCACGGTGGTCTGCATGCTCTTCGAGATAGAAAGGCAGATACACCAGGTGCGGGCGTCGCTCCGTCAGGATCGCGCGCAGTTGCTGAGCCGGGACTGCCGCCGCTTGCAACGTGCCGTCCTCGGCTTCGAGGCAGAGCATGTCTGCGATGCCCAGCTTCGCGAGCGCAAGACGTGCTTCATTCTTGCGCGTCTCGATGAGCCGCTGCTGCTCCTGTTCGCGCTGCTCGCGCGGCAAGGTCGATAGTTTGCTGCTGCCGTGGCGGCCGTCGGTCATGAATACCACGGTGATGTTCGCGCCGCGTTGCGCATGCAGAGCAAGCGTGCCGCCACAGCCGATCGTTTCGTCGTCCATGTGCGGCGCGAGCACGACCACGCGCTCGGCGCCCGGCTCCCACACCAGGGCCGAGCGGTTGTAGACGCCGGAGACCTGCAGCAATCCGGAAGACTTGAGGTAGGGGCGGGCCGCCCTGCTCAAGCGCTTGAGCATGACTTTCGTGAGCGCGTTCATGGGCGCTGCACCTCGGGCTGTGCCTCGACGGCGTCGGTCGTATCGCTGAATGGCCGACGCCGCAGCGCGCCTTGCAGACTCGCTGCGTTCAGTGCGTCGACCAGCAAGTAGGACAGCACGACGGAAGTAATGACCGCCGCGATGCCGTACGAACGCGTCGTTGCGAGCGTCAACGCTACGCATGCGCATGCGCCGATGCTCGTCCACGCGGCGCGTGCGACGTTCAGATTGGCGGACAGCAGCAAGCGGCCGAGCACGATCTCGACCCCCTGCACGAACATCAAGGCTGCCATCGCCATCAACAGCGGTTCGGATCCAGCGAAGCCCGGGCCGAGCATCGGCACCAGCAGCGAAGGAGTTGCGATCGCGAGCGCGATGGCGCTCAGTGCCGCGATGCCAAATCCCCAGCCGAGCGCGTGATGACCGATGCGCCGGAACTCGCGCGGCTCGCGGAAAGCGCGGCTCAAGCTGGGGTAGGCGGCACGGCCGAGGAACAGCAGCGGCAAGCAAGCCATCTCCACCAGCTTGAGGCCGGCTGCATAGATGCCCGCGGCCTGTTCGCTGACGAGCAGCGTCAACGCGATCACCCCGATGCGCGTGAACACCTGGCTCATCACATCGGTCGCTGCGAAGGACCAGAGCGTCCGTACGTTCTGCCGCAGCACTGTCAGCGATATGTGCAAACGCAGGGTCGAGACGTGCGATCTCGCGGAAACAGCCGCCAGCAAAACTGTCAGCACACCTGAGACGCCGACTGCGAGCGTCGCGATGTGCAACGGCGCATGCGCAATGAGGATCAGCGGCGCCGCGATGGCGAGCCCGAGGGCGCGGCACAGCAGAATCACCAGCGCCGGCCAGAGCATATGCTGCTCGGCCATCGCAGGAACGAACAGCGTGCTCGCGAATGCGGAACACAGCTGGTACGTCGTCAACGCGAGGACGATCGTCAACGCTTCAGCGGTTGGCGATGTCACGAACAGATACGCGGCGAGTGCGATGCTGGCGACCACCGCGATGCAGGTCTGCGAGCCAAGCAGGTCTGCCAGCAATCCGGCGCGACGTTCGGCGGCGCGGCGTGCGTACTCGCGGATGCCGTACTCGTCTATGCCGAGCGTCGTCGCCGAATACACGAATCCCGCGATCGCGAAGCCGTAGGCATACATTCCCATGCCGTGGGGTCCGAACTGTCGCGACACGATCAGGAACAGCACGAAGTTCAGCAGATCCGCGCCGACGCGGCCGACGAGCAGCCACGATGCGTTGCGTCGCAGAGTCGAAGTCGCCGCGACGATTCCGGCAGGATTCGTGGTCGCGCCTGCGTCTGCCCAGCCGACTTCGCGGAACAGATCGAGATAGCGCCGCGTGACTTCGTCGATGTGGAAGCGGCTGGCGACCGCACGCCTGGCGGCAGCGCCGATCGACGGCAGCTGCGAGCGCTGAGCGATCGCTTGGTCCAGCGCTGCTGACAACGCAGCAGGATCGCGTACCGGAACGAGCCAGCCGTTGTGACCGTGGCGTATCACCTCGGGCGCCACGCCGACGCTCGTCGACACGCAGGGCAGCTCCGCGGCCATGGCTTCGACCAGCGACAGCCCGAATCCTTCGCTGTCGCTGCACGATACGAACAGATCGCTGGCGCACAGGTATTCAGCGACGTTCTCGACGTGGCCCGTGAACGTCACGCGCGACTCGAGATCGTTGCGGCGCACGTACTCCCGCAATTCCTGTTCGCAGCCGTCGAAGGAGCGATCGCCGCTGCCGACGAGGACCAGATGCGCGTCGGGATTTGCGCGGGCGATAGGAGTCCAGACCGCCAGCAGCATCGACAAGCCTTTGGCGCGCGACAGCCTTCCAGTGTAGATCGCGAGCAGGCCGTCGGGCAGCTCGAGACGGCGGCGCAGCTCCTGGCGATCGCAAGGGGTGGCGGCGTCGAGCTCAAGACCATTCGGAATGCGCACCACTCGAGCGCGGTCGCCCAGGCGTCGTGTGAGTGCGGCTTCGATCTCCAATGAGATTGCGACTGTCGCGTGCGCTCGACGCAGTAACGCGTCGCGCAAGCGCGCCCACAGACGGACGAACGTCGCGCCTTCGCGCAGCTTCATCTGCGCTAGGCTCTCCGGAGTGAGCTCCTGTTCGAGCTCAGCCACCGCATCGACTTTGACGATGCAGCGTTTGTCGAGCAGCCATGCGGCCAGCACCGTCGGCATCAACACTGCCTTCACGCCTTGCACGAGGATGACGTCGTAGCTGGCGCGCCGGCGCACGAGATGCGCGAACAGCATCGCGAGAAACCACAGCGTCGGCGGCACGGCCCGCCAACCTTTGCCCTTGAACAGACCGGTGGGCGGGAGCCGCGTGATGCGGATGCCCTCGAGGAGCTCGCCGGCGTTCGACTCGGCGAAATTACGGCGGGTCGCAACCGCGACGACAGCACCGTGCGCACGCAAGCGCCGGGCAAGCGCGAACGCTTGCCGGCCCTGGCCGCCGTGGTCCTCGGGATGAAAGATCTCCGTGACCAGGCATACCCGCGCCGTCTCCTCCAATGTCTGCTCCGCGATCATCAGCAACTGCGTCCGGGTGCTGCACCGCCTGTGCCAGTAATGCGTGTACGAAGCGATCTTAATTTTGTGCAGGTGTCGCAGGAAAACTTTGCCGAATGGCGACGTCGGGCGTGTACCGATTGCACGGTCGCAATTGACCGCGACCGGGCCGGGAGCTGCGCTGGAAATTTTTCCTGCAGACGTTGCAATTTGTTCGCCGCCGCGGGGCAGTTTTTACGACGGGCAACGTTGGCGCTATTCTGCAACGCATGAGCACTTCGCTGCCGGTCATCGATCTGCGCCTCGCGTCGCAGGGTGCGGACGCGCGCACGGCGCTTGCGCTGCAACTCGATCTCGCGTGCAGCGAGTTCGGATTCTTCTATCTCGTCGGGCATGAGGTCGGTGCGGGGTTGACGGATGGGCTGCTGGCGCTGGCGCGCGAGTTCTTCGCACGCGAGCAGGCCGAGAAGATGCAGATCCACATGTCGCGGGGTGGTCGTGCGTGGCGCGGCTATTTTCCGCTCGGCGGCGAGCTCACCTCGGGCCAGCCGGATCTCAAGGAAGGGTTGTACTTCGGCACCGAGCTCGACGACCGCGATCCGCGAGTGCAGGCCGGTCTGCCGATGCACGGCAGCAACCTGTTTCCCGACGAGCCGGGTTTTCGCGCGACCGTGCTCGAATACATGAGCACGCTCGAGAGCGTGGGCCAGCAGGTGCTGTCGTTGATGGCAGAAGGACTGCATCTCGATGGCGACTACTTCGAGCGCCAGTTCACCGCCGACCCCACGGTGCTCTTCAGGATCTTCCGCTATCCGCCCGATGCAGCGTCACGCGAGGGATGGGGCGTCGGCGCGCACACGGACTACGGTTTGCTCACGCTGCTTCAGCAGGACACGGTCGGCGGCCTGCAGGTCCTGAATCGCGATCGCTGGCTCGACGTGCCGCCGCTCGCAGACTCGCTGGTCTGCAATGTCGGCGACATGCTGGAGCGACTCACCAACGGCCGCTATCTCTCGGCGCTGCATCGTGCGAAGAACCTGAGCGCACGCGAGCGACTGTCGATGGTGCTGTTTCTCGATCCTTCGTTCGACGCGAAGCTCGAACCGTTGCCGGGCGTCAGCCCCGATTCGAGTCAGCCGCACACCAACGTGCGCTGGGATCGCATCGATCCGCACGCGCTGCAGGGGACCTACGGCGAGTACCTGCTCAGCAAAGTCTCGAAAGTCTTTCCGGAGCTGGCGCCCGCCGTTCGGTAACGCGCTACGGCTTGAGCTGGGCGCGAATCTCGCCGCCCTTGTGCGCGGCGCTGTGGACGTTGACGTACAACTCGCCGGCCTTGTAGCTCGCGAGTTGCTCGTCCGTCAGCTTCGAATCCTTCGGCACGCTCCACTTGCCGTCGTCACCTTTTTCGAGCGCGATGATCGGCGGGCCGTTCTTGCCCGCTGCCGCCTGGTGGATGTGCGCGGCGATCCCGTCGATGCCCTTGGTCGTTACGCTGCCGGTGACCGACTTGTCTGCGCCTACGGTGATCGTGCCTGTGCCCGTCGCCGCGGTCTCGACGGCCGGCACCTCCTCCTTGCCGGTCAGACTCACTTTCGAATCGCTGGCGAGCGCCAGAGCCGGTCCGAGGAGCAGTACGGTCGCGAGTGCGGCGTGAATGTTCGACTTCATGGCTGAACCTCCCGATGTCGCTAACTGTGCTGACGATTCTTGATTGTGCGCTCCGACGAACGCACCGAGAATGATTTCGTTCCGGCCGGAGGAGCCATGACTACACGAAGCGCAAGTGCGATGTTCCTGCTCCTCGCGTCCCTGCCCGCCGGCGCGGCTACGTACCAGGCGCCGCGCACGAGCGACGGTCAACCCGATCTCCAAGGCTTCTGGACCAACGCGACGCTGACGCCGGTCGAGCGTCCCGCGTCACTCGGCAACAAGCTGGTGCTCTCCGAAGCCGAAGCGCAGGCGATGGAGAATCGGATGGCGCAGCAAATGGCAGCAGCGAGCGCGCCGAGCGATCCGAAAGAAGTGCAGCGCGCGGGGCAGGCGGTCGGCGGCTACAACATGTTCTGGGCGGACTTCGGTACGCAGGTGGCGATCGTTAACGGCGAGCGTCGCAGCTCGCTGATCGTCGACCCGCCGCAGGGACGAGTACCGCAGTTGCGACCCGACGCGCAGAAGCTGGTGAGCGCCGCCGATCGACGCGGTTACGACGGGCCGGAGCAGCGGCCGCTCGGCGAACGTTGCCTGCTCGCGTTCGGCAATGCCTCGGGACCGCCGATGCTGCCGGTCATGTACAACAGCAATTACCAGATCGTGCAGACCGCGGACACGGTGCTGATCCTGGTCGAGATGCCGCACGACGTGCGGATGATTCATCTCGACAACAAGCCGCTGCCTGCAAGCCTGCGTCCATGGATGGGCCACTCGGTCGGCCACTGGGAAGGCGACACGCTCGTCGTCGAGACCTCGCGCCTGCGCAAGGAGCAATACATATCTATCGGTGGCGGCGGCACCTATCGCTACGTGCCGTCGAGCGAGGACCTCAAAGTGATCGAGCGCTTCAAGCGCACCGGTCCGCGCACGATCCTCTACGAGTTCACGGTCGAGGATCCCCAGATCTTCACGCAGTCATGGGGCGGGCAGGTGCCGCTCAATGCGATCGATCAGCCGCTCTACGAGTACGCCTGCCACGAAGGCAACTATGCGCTGCCGGGGATCCTGGCCGGCGCGCGTGAGGCAGAGAAGCAGGGGCGCTAAACCCGCTTTGAGTCCGGCGCCGCCGCCTCTATACTCCGCATCCCAAATTTGATCCCTCGATGCCCGAGTGGCGGAATTGGTAGACGCAGCGGACTCAGACAACACAACTTGAGCCCTCGCGGAGAAATCCCCGAGGTGAAGCCCGTCAAAGTCGGTGAAGGCCCTGAGCAGCAAGCTCGAGCTAACGCCGAGCCAAGCCCTGGCAGGAACCGGGGAAGGTGTAGAGAGCAGACGGCGGGCACCTAAGGCCTGCAAGGCTAGGGTGAAGGCGTGCTCCAGACCACGAAACCGCGGGTGACCCCACGCGGCGCGGCGAAAGCCGAAGTGGCAAGAAAATCCGCCGCCGTTAAAAGCGTGTCGGTTCGACTCCGACCTCGGGCACCACTCTCGGTCAAGGCTGCCGATTTCAATCGGTTAGGAATTCCTGCGACCTTTTCCTGAACAGCAGCATCTAAGCTGCAACATGTCGCAATTCGCGGGAATAGAAGTCACGGCGGAGATGATCAGCGCGGCCTGCAATGGTGACACCCGGGCGCAGGAGTTGATCTACCGCTCGTACCAGCGGCCCGTGTATTCGTTGATCCGGCGCTTGATCGCGCGGCCGGCGATTGCGGACGAGCTGTTCCAGGACACGTTCATCGAGGTCCTGCGCAGTCTTCGCAGCTACTGCGGCGACGGTGCGTTCGGCGGCTGGGTACGAGCGATCGCTGTGAACAAGTGCCTCATGTATCTGCGCTCGCCTTGGCACCGCAGCTTCGCCTATCTGGATGCCGACGAGAACGAGCCGATCGCCGATCTGTTGATCGATGCCGCGTCGGGGCCGGATGCCCAGGTGCAGGCGAAGCACGATGTCGAGCTCGCGCTCGCATCGCTGCCGCCGCTGACGCGCACGGTCGTCTGGTTGCACGACGTCGAAGGTTACACACACGGAGAAATCGCACGACTGATGGGTCGCACCGCCAGTTTTTCCAAGTCGCAGCTCGCGCGCGCGCACCAGCGTCTGCGCGAGCTGCTCGATCCCGAGTCCGAGTCCTTGCCATGCACGCATCTATCGACCATTTGCTGAGCTTGCGCGACGGGCAGCCCGTCGATGCCGCGACAGTGGCGCACGTCGACCAGTGCGCACGTTGCCTGGCTGAGCTGCGCAAGTTGCGCGAGACACAGGTGAAGCTGCAATCGCTGCCGCAACTCGATGCGCCCTCGTCCTTCCAGGAGATTCAACGCGCGATGGCGCGGCCGGCGAACGCTCCGCGTCGCATCGTGTCGGCACGACTCGTCGCCGCGCTGGCGTTCGTGACGCTGACGGCGATCTTCTTCGTCGCGCTTCGCGATGGCACGAGGACTCCCGTGGCAGAACACAAGCCGGTCGAACAGCAGACTCCGGCAATCGACATCATCGAGACGGCGCGCGTGCCGGAGCTGGTCGCACGCTCGCAGCAGCTCGAAGATCTGTTGCAGAAGCTGCCGGACCGGCCGCGTATCGAGCGCGTCTCGACTGCCGCGATGATCGACACGATCGAAGACCGCATTCAGTGGCTGGATTTTCAGCTGTCCGACGCACGGGACAGCGGCTTGAACGAGGAACAGACGCGGCGCCTGTGGCGCGAGCGCGTCGAGTTGATGGATTCGCTGGTGAAGGTGCGTTACGCCGAGGGCGGAGTTTCCTTCTGACAGGAGCATCCTGATGAACAATAGATCCAAGGTGTTCGCTTCGCTGATTGTTGCCGCGCTGCTGGCTGTCGCCGCGAACGCCGGCGCTGCCGAGCCGGACAGCAAAGCTGCGGACGCCAAGTCCGCGGACAACGACGCCAAGTTGCAGGCGGAGCGTGAGCGCAAGCTCGCCGACGCGCGCAGGCGACTCGACGAAGCCGCGCGCGAAGTGGCTAACCTCAGCATCTCGATGTCCGACGACATGGTGCCGCACATGCGGACGTTCGGTCGGGTGATGGGCGGGCCGCCGCGCGCGGTGCTGGGAATCAACCTGGGAACGAACGACGACGTGAAGGGTGGCGGTGTCGAGGTCGTGAGCGTGAGTCCGGGCGGAGCAGCGGAACGCGCCGGCCTGAAAGCGGGCGACGTGCTCACCGAGATCAACGGCAAGGCGCTCAAGAGCAGCGACGACGAGTCGGCGCGCGAGCAACTGCTGAGCTCGATGCGCAAAGTAAAGCCGGGCGACACCGTCGCGTTGAGCTATCGCCGTGACAACAAAGTGGTCAAAGCCAATCTCGTCGCGCAGCCGCTGCAGGATCACTTCTTCACGATGGCGGTTCCGCCGGGACCGCCGGGCATGGGGCCGATGCCGCGCATGCCGAACTTCGTGTTCATGCGCGGCGAAGGCGTGTTCGGTTCGGCAGAGCTGGTGCCGCTGACGCCGAAGCTCGGGCAGTACTTCGGTACGCAGACGGGCCTGTTGGTGGTACGCGCGCCCGAGGACAGCCGCCTGAAGCTGGAAGACGGCGATGTGATCGTCGACATCGACGGACGGACGCCATCGAGTCCGTCGCATGCGCTGCGCATCCTGTCGTCGTATCAACCCGGCGAAAAGCTGAAACTCAACATCCTGCGCACGAAGAAACGCATGTCGTTCGAGGTCACGGTGCCGGAGGATGCGCGCTTCAACGGAGCACGCTTCGAGCAAGGCTTCAGCGTTGCGCCCGAGGGCGTGATCGAAGCGATGCCGATGCCGGGAGTTCCGGGCATCCGCGTCGATGGACCCGGCCCGGTGACGCTGCCGGCGCCGCCGTTGCCGGATGAGCCCGTGTAGTCTACCGTGCGCGCCCAATGCGGCGCGCCGACTTCGCCTACGACCTGCCTGAAGATCTGATTGCACAGCGGCCCCCGATCGAACGATCGGGGAGCCGCTTGCTGCATTTGG
>DATJIP010000132.1:0-11446 GCA_035493235.1 Steroidobacteraceae bacterium | reverse complement strand
CTTCGCGAGGATGACTGTGGGCTGGCCCTTGTGATTCACGGCCGCGTTATAGGCGTTCCACACCTTCTTGTAGTCGTGGCCGCCGCGGTTGAGCCGCCAGATGTCATCGTCCGACATGGTGGCGACCATCTCTTTCAGCTCCGGATACTTGCCGAAGAAGTTCTCGCGCGTGTACGCGCCGCCCTTGGCTTTGAAGTTCTGGTACTCGCCGTCGACGCACTCCTCCATGACCCGTCGCAGCAGACCTTTGGTATCCCGCGCCAGCAGCGGATCCCAGCGCGAGCCCCAGATCACCTTGATGACATTCCAACCGGCGCCAAGGAACGCAGCTTCCAGCTCCTGGATGATCTTGCCGTTGCCGCGCACCGGACCGTCGAGGCGCTGCAAATTGCAGTTGATCACGAACACCAGGTTGTCGAGATGCTCGCGCACCGGCATGGTGATCGCGCCCAGCGACTCCGGCTCGTCCATTTCGCCGTCGCCTAGGAACGCCCAGACTCTGCGATCCGACTCCGGCACGATGCCGCGATGCTCGAGGTAGCGCTGAAAGCGCGCCTGGTAGATCGCCATCATCGGACCGAGCCCCATCGACACCGTCGGGTACTGCCAGAACTCCGGCATCAGCCACGGATGCGGATACGAGCTCAGCCCGTCCGGGCTCGCGACTTCCTTGCGGAAGTGACGCAGGTTGTTCTCGCTGAGGCGGCCTTCGAGATACGCGCGCGCATAGATCCCGGGCGATGCGTGGCCCTGGATGTACACCATATCGCCCGGATGCTTGTCGGACGGCGCACGCCAGAAATGATTGAAACCTACTTCATACAGCGTTGCGGCCGACGCGTAGCTGGCGATGTGGCCGCCGTATTCGGAGCTCTGGCGGTTCGCCTGCACGACCATGGCGGCCGCGTTCCAGCGGATGTACGACTCGATGCGCCGCTCGATGGTGCGGTCGCCCGGATACTCTTTCTCCTGTCCGGGAGAGATCGTATTGAGGTACGCGGTGTTCGGCTTGAACGGCAGGTACGTGCCCGAACGGCGCGTAAAGTCGATCAGCCGTTCCAACAGAAAGTGCGCTCGCTGTGCGCCATGCACTTTGAGCACCGAGTCCATCGACTCGAGCCATTCCCTGGTTTCTTCCGGATCGAGATCGTCAAACGGAGAGGCTTCAGACATGTCGGGTGTGCTGCGCAGTGAGGCCGCGTATGATCCGAGTTTGAAATTTTCAGGTCAAGGAACGTCGTGTGGTGGAATTGCTTCCCGCAGAGCGGGGCATCCGTGTCTCTCAGCCCAAGGCGCAGCTCGATGCGCGCACGCTGCAAAAGCATGACGCAGCCATCATTGTCTGCTCGCGCGAACACGCCGAGGACGCACTCGCCAAGCTCCCTGCCGCCGCGCTCTGGTTACGGCTATATCGGGACGCACGCAACCGAGGTCAAGTCACCCTCCTGAGCGCCCGCATCACGTCGGACGCCATTCCGGTCGTCGTCGCATTCGCAAAAAGCACAGCGTCGGCATTCGAACGCCTGATGCTCGGTGCGCGAGCCTGGAAGGAACTGGCAGCCCCTGCTCGTGCCAGCGTGCTGCTCGCGACCCAGGGTCTTGCCAAGGAGACCGGCACGGCGGCGATCGAAGCGATGCTCGCTGCATCGCTCGCGGCAACTGCGCCGATGCCCGTCATGAAGTCGAAGGGCGCGAAGCGATCGGCGCCCGCTTCTTTCACGCTACTGAACGGTGGATCGCAACTCGACACGGCTCGCACTGTCGCCATCGATCGCGGCAATCACCTCGCCCGCTGGCTCACTGCGCTGCCGCCGAACGTGCTGAACACGAGCGGTTATCGGAAGGCGCTACGCGATCTCGCACGCCGCCAAGGCTGGCAGTTCGATTTCCTCAATGAGGCGTCGTTGCGGCGGCGGAATGCCGGCGCATTCCTTGCTGTCGCACGCGCCAATCAGCAACGCGACGCTGGCATCGTCAGACTGCGCTATCGCGCTGCTCAGCGAAAGAACGTGCGGCATGTTGCTCTCGTCGGTAAGGGCATCTGCTTCGACACGGGCGGGATCAACCTGAAATCTCACAAGAGCATGTACGACATGCATACGGACATGCAGGGCAGCGCCGTCGCAGTCGGCACGATGCTCGCGCTCAGTGAGTTGCGCGCGCCGTACGACATCGATTGCTGGCTCGCGATCACAGAGAACGAAATCGGTGCGCGTGCATTTCGACCGCAAGAAGTGGTAAGCGCCGCGAACGGCGTGACCATCCAGGTCGCGCACAGCGATGCGGAGGGGCGCATGGTGCTGGCCGACACGCTCGCAATCGCTGCGCGCGAGCGCCCAGAACTGATGATCGACTTCGCGACACTTACAGGCGCATGCGTCAACGCGCTCACCGAGCGCTACAGCGGCGCATTCACGAATCGTCCGCAATGGCACGAGGCCATTCGCGCAGCAGGCACCCGCAGCGGCGAACGGGTGTGGCCCTTCCCGATGGACGAGGATTACGACAGCGACCTGGAATCTGCCATCGCCGATGTCCTGCAATGCACGCCGGACAGCAAGGGCGACCACATCCTGGCGGCGCGCTTTCTGAATCGCTTCGTCCCGGATCAGGTGCCCTGGATTCACATCGACCTGGCCGCCAGCAATCGCAGCGGCGGTCTCGGTCACGTCCCGACCGATATCACCGGCTTTGGCGTGCGATACACGGTAGAGTTACTGCAGAGCGGCGGACTATTAGAGGCATGACGAGATTGCGGATTCTTCGACCTGACGACTGGCACCTGCACGTGCGCGACGGCGCGCAACTCGCCAGCGTCCTGCCGTTCACAGCGCGTCAGTTCGCGCGCGCGATCATCATGCCGAACCTCAAGCCACCGGTGACGACAGTCGCGATGGCAGCCGCGTATCGCGACCGCGTTCTCGCGGCCCTGCCGGCCGGCGCGCTGTTCGAGCCGCTGATGACGCTGTATCTCACCGATACGGCTTCGCCGCAGGAGATCCGGGCGGCGCGCAGCAGCGGTTTCATCTTCGGTGCCAAGCTCTACCCCGCTGGTGCGACGACTCACTCGGATGCCGGCGTCACGGCTATCGAGAAGATTTATCCCGCGCTCGAAGCGATGCAGGATTGCGGGCTCGTCTTTCAGGTCCACGGCGAGGTGACTGACGGCGACGTGGACGTCTTCGATCGCGAGCGCGTCTTCATCGATCGCATCCTTACGAAGGTGGTCGAGCGCTTCCCCACCCTGCGCGTCGTCTTCGAACACGTCACGACTCGCGAAGCCGTGGAATTCGTGAAGAGCGCGCGGCGCGGCGTCGGGGCGACGATCACTCCGCAGCATCTGCTGCTGAACCGAAATGCAATCTTCCAGGGCGGCATCCGCCCTCACAACTACTGCCTGCCAGTGCTGAAACGCGAGCACGATCGCCGCGCGCTCATCGAAGCGGCGACTGCAGACGACCCCCGATTCTTCCTCGGCACCGACAGCGCTCCGCATGCGCGACATACCAAGGAAACCACCTGCGGCTGCGCCGGGATCTTCTCCGCGCACGCTGCCATCGAGTTGTACGCGGAAGCCTTCGAGCTGGCCGGGAAGCTCGATCGCCTGCAAGCATTCGCGTCGGAGCGCGGCCCCGACTTCTATGGCCTGCCGCGCAATCGCGAGTACATCACGCTGGAACGCACCGCCTGGTCGCCGCCGGCTGCGTATCCCTTCGACAAGGACGAGTTGGTGCCGTTTCGCGCAGGCGAGCAGCTTGCCTGGCGCATGACCCAGGAGCCGCGTGCGTGAGCGAACGGATGCCCCTGGCGAGCCGCTTCCGCGGTTTCATGCCCGTAGTGATCGACGTCGAGTGCGGCGGCTTCAATCCCAACACCGACGCGCTGCTGGAAATTGCCGCGGTGCTGATCGAGCTGCAGCCGGACGGCCGGCTCGCGCCCGGTGAGAGCTGGCGTTTCCACATTCAACCCTTCGAAGGCGCCAAGTTCGAGGCCGCCTCGCTGGCCGTCACCGGCATCGATCCGTTCCATCCGCTGCGGCCCGCGATCGCAGAGAAGGAAGCGCTGACGAAGCTGTTCAAGGAAATACGCCGCGCGATGAAGGAGAACGAGTGCACGCGCGCGATCCTGGTCGGTCACAACGCGTATTTCGATCTGAATTTTCTCAATGCGGCCATCGCGCGCACGCAGATCAAGCGCAATCCGTTCCACCCGTTCTCGAGCTTCGATACGGCGACGCTCGCTGGAGTGGCCTACGGGCAGACGGTGCTGGGCAAGGCGTTGCAGGCGGCGGGGATCGCCTGGGATTCGAGCGAAGCGCATTCCGCTGCGTACGACGCGCAGCGGACGGCAGAGCTGTTTTGTAAGGTCTGCAACCGCTTCGACAGGATGTCAGGCTGAAGCCTGACCCTCAGTCACGCCGGCGTCACCAGCTTCTGCAGCTCGCCGCTCTTGTACATCTCGAGGATGATATCCGAGCCGCCGATCAGCTCGCCGTTCACGTACAGCTGCGGATACGTAGGCCAGTTCGAGTACTGCTTCAACGCCTCGCGCAGTTCCGGATCCTGGAAGATGTTCACGTGCGAGAACTCCGCACCGACCGCGCTCAAGGCGCGCACGGCCGCGGCGGAAAAACCGCATTGGGGAAAATCCGGCGTGCCCTTCATGTAGAGGACCACGGGACTGCCGGACAGCTGTGACTTGATGCGTTCGATGACGTCCACGGCTCAAACCTCGGAAGAAGAAATTGACTGTTTACGGTGTGCAGCCCGCTGACAGACGGCACGCCGTTCGTCATCGCCCAGACGCGACCAGACCGCGATCTCCTCGATCGTGCGCCCGCAGCCGATGCAGACCTTCTGCGCATCGAGCGTACAGACGTTGACGCAAGGAGATTCGACGCGCGGCAGGGAGGCGGGAGGGGGCGTCATGGCGATGGGACCAGCGTTGAATTATGGGGATCGCTCGCCTATTCTTCAAACGCTTTTTGGGTCTAATTTCCGACCCGCCACCCCGAAAAACATCAAGTAGAACACCAAGAAACGCCGTAGAAGGAGATCTCACGATGCATCCGTTCACCACCGTCCGAGGCGCCATCACGACCGCGTTCGTGCTTGCGATCGTGATCTCGCTGCTCCTCTCCGTTGCCGCCGGCGGCGGAGACGCGGTTGGCTTCCATCACTTCACGCTCGATCGCTGGTTGCACATCGTTGCAGGCGTCATGTGGATCGGCCTGCTGTGGTACTTCAACGTCGTCCAGACGCCGGGCATGGCAGATGCCGCCGCCGACAAGGGCGGACCGGGCGGCGCAGGCGTGAACAAGTACATCGCGCCGCGCGCACTGTGGTGGTTCCGCTGGGCTGCGGTTTTCACCTGGCTGACTGGCGCGTACTACCTGTTGTTCGGCTACGGCGGCACGCCTGTGATGCACAAGGCCTTCACGTTCCAGCCCGGCTTCGTGACGATCGGCGTCGGCGCGTGGCTCGGCACCATCATGCTGTTCAACGTGTGGGTCTTCATCTGGCCGAATCAGAAGAAGATCCTCGGCATCGTCGCGGCGACGGACGATGAGAAGGCCAAGGCGCGCAAGGTTGCGCTGTACGCCTCGCGCACCAACTTCATTCTGTCCATCCCGATGCTGATGTGCATGGGCGGCCAGAGCCACGGTCTGCCCTTCTGATCGAGGCCATGAACGGACCCGATCCCACGTACATATCGCAGACCGTCAGCACGGCGCTGCGCGAGGACGTGGGCTCGGGTGATCTGACCGCACAGCTCATCCCTGCCGATCGAACCGCTCGCGCCACCGTCATCACGCGCGAAGACGCAGTTCTGTGCGGGACTGCGTGGTTCGACGAAGTGTTTCATCAAATCGATCCGCGAGTGCGCGTCACATGGTCGGCGCGCGATGCCGACCGTGTTCGCGCCAATCAGCAACTCTGCACGCTCGAAGGCCCTGCTCGCTCGTTGCTCACGGGCGAGCGAAGCGCGCTCAACTTCCTGCAGATGCTTTCCGCAGCCGCGACGGTGACGCGCACGTACGTCGACGCCCTCGAGGGCACGAAGTGCCGGATCCTCGACACGCGCAAGACGATTCCGGGATTGCGGGTTGCGCAGAAGTACGCCGTGAAGTGCGGCGGCGGCACGAATCACCGCATCGGTCTGTTCGATGCGATTCTCGTCAAGGAAAACCACATCGCCGCGGCCGGCTCGATCGCGAACGCAGTTGCCGAGTCGCGCCGACTCAATTCGAAAGTGCTGCTCGAAGTCGAAGTCGAGAATCTCACGCAGCTGCGCGAGGCGCTGGAGGCGCGAGTCGATCGTGTGCTGCTGGACAACTTCTCGTTAGATCAAATGCGAGAGGCCGTGAAGGTCACGAGGGGTCGCACGGAGCTGGAAGCGTCGGGGAACATGTCGCTGGAGACGCTGCGTGCAGTGGCTGAGACCGGCGTCGATTTCATCTCGGTCGGCGGCCTCACCAAACACGTCCGGGCCGTCGATCTGTCGATGCGCTTCGCCTAACCGGTAGCGAGCTTCATCACGCGCTGCGGGGTCGCGATCGCATAACCCTGCGCGTAGTCCACCCCGAGGCTACGCAGCATCTCGACGATCTCCATGTTCTCTGCGAACTCCGCGATCGTCTGCTTGCCGGTGAGATGACCGATCTCGTTGATCGAGCGCACCATCTCGCGGTCGATCGGATCGTGCAGGATCTCCTTGACGAAGCTGCCGTCGATCTTCAGGAAATCGACCGGGAAGTGCTTCAGGTAACCGAACGACGACAAGCCCGTGCCGAAGTCATCGAGCGCGAAGCGGCAGCCCAGCTCCTTGAGCGCGTGAATGAAGCGATTCGCCTGCGAGAAGCTGGCGATCGCCGCGGTCTCGGTGATCTCGAAGCAGATCTTCGACGCGTCGATGCCGCTGCGATGGAAGTGGTCGATCACGAACGGCAGGAACTTGTCGTCGCCGAGGCTCTGCCCGGACAGGTTGATCGAGCACAGCTCGAGCTTCTCGCGCTCGTCCGCTTCCGAGACCAGCCAGCGCAGCGCGTGCTCGATCATCCAGCGGTCGATGTTGGGTGTCAGGCCGTAGCGCTCGGCCGCGGCGATGAACTGATCCGGCGTGACGATCTTGCCCGCCTCGTCGCGCATGCGTAACAGCAGCTCGTAGTGCATGCCGTGCTCTTGCGGGTTCTGCAGCGGCAGGATCACCTGGCGGAAGATTTCGAAGCGGCCGTCTTCCAGCGCGTTGTTGATGCGCGCCGCCCACTGCATCTCGCGCCGGCGCCGCATCAGATCGATGTCGTTTTCCTGGAAGCTGTAGATGCGATTGCGACCGTTCTCCTTGGCCGCCGCGCAAGCGCTGTCTGCTGCCGAAAGTAATGCCGCGACGTCCTCGTTCTCCGGCGAAATCGGCACGACGCCGATGCTCGCGCCGAGACGGAACGTGCGCTCTTCCCAGACGAACTTGTAGTTGCGGATCGCCTCACGCAACTGCTCTGCATTGCGCACCGCTTCTTCGAGCGAGCAGCTCTCCAGCAACACGCCGAACTCGTCGCCGCCGAGCCGCGACACGGTGTCGCGCCAACGGATCTTCGATTTGAGCAGCGCGCCCACCTGGCCGAGCAGCGCGTCGCCGGCGCTGTGACCGCAGTTGTCGTTGATGATCTTGAATTGATCGAGATCGATGTGACACAGCGCGTACGACGCCTCGCGTGCGCGTGCGCTCTTGATTGCGCGTTCCAGTCGCGACTCGAACTCACGTCGGTTGACCAGCCCCGTCAGGATGTCGTGACTCGCGTGATACGACAGCTTGCGATTCAGCTCGCGGCTCTCGCTGACGTCGTGGAACACCAGCACGCCGCCGAGCACGTTGCCGGCATGATCGCGAATCGGCGACGCGCAGCTCTCGATGTAGAGCTCGTTGCCATCGCGGCGGATCAGCAGCGTCGGACGCACGCTCTTGATCGCGCGCGTGCGCCGGATCGAGACGGCCAGCGGATTCTCCAGCGGCTCGCAGGTTTCTTCGTGGAAGCTGCGGAAGATTTCATCGACCATGCGCCCCTGCGCATGCTCCAGCCGCCAGCCCGTCAACTGCTCGGCGACCGAGTTGAGGTATTCGATGCGGCACTTCGAGTCGGTGGTGATGACGCCGTCGCCGATCGACTGCAGCGTGATCTGCGCGCTCTCCTTCTCCTTGAACAGCGCGTCCTCGAACAGCTTGCGCTCGGTCACATCCAGATCGACACCGACGATGCGATGCGCACGGCCCTGCTCGTCGACCCGAGCCTTCGCGCGGCTCACCACCCACAAGTACACGCCATCGCGATGACGCAGCCGGTGCACGCTCTCGAACAGCGGCTCGATGCCGGCAAGGTGATCGCGCAACCCGGCGCGCACCCGTTCGAGATCGTCCGGATGCACCAACTGCTGCCAGTCGGTCAGCGGCTCGACCTCGTCGTCGCCGTAGCCGAGCATCGACTTCCAGCGCGGCGAGAAATACGTGGTCTTGCGATCGAGGTCGAAATCCCACAGGCCGTCGTTCGCACCATGCAGCGCGAGCGCGTCGCGCTCTTCGAGCTGCTTCAAGTGCCGCTGATAGCGCACGCGTTCGATACCGGTGGCATAGCTGGAACCGAGCAGCTTCAGCATCAGGTGCAGGTTCGCGTCCCAGCTGTCGCGCGGCAACGTCGAGCACAGCGCGATGAAACCATTCGTCCGGCCTTGCGTCGCGAAGCCGATGATGAGCGCCGCACCGATGCGCAACGCCGCCAGCCGCGCGGCCTCGGGCGCGAGATCCGGACGCGGCTGCGACGTGTCGCGGATCTCGACGACTCGCAGATGCTCCAGGCGATTACGCAGATACGGGAATCGCTCGAGCGACTCACCGCGCAGCGTCTCGGGATTGAACGTGGCGAACAGGCCGGTCACGCCGACGACATGTTCGATCGCCGTGTGCGCGGAGTCGAACGAGCCGATCAGCAGCGCGTCGAGACCCGCGGCCTCGCGCAATGCTTCGAGATTGAGGCGCACGAGCGCATCGGCGTGCTCGTTCGCGAGATTCTGGAAATCGATGGCGGCCTTGGTGAGCAGGACATCCAGGCCCGCCTTGGCCCGACGGTGGCCGGCATGCGCAGGAAACAGCGCATCGGCGCTGCGCAACGGGGAGGCAATTGCCCCGGGTCGGCTCGGTGGGCTCGGTTGACTCGACACTCGCTGCTCCGCCCGCGCGTCAGCGACGCAAGATCATCGAACCCACAGCGTTGTGGTTCTTCTTCATTCGCCATCCTCCCGCCTGCCACTCCGGTCCGCTCGTCGTTATTGGAATGACAGCCGGGCCGATTGTGTCACAGCAAATATGCAGAAGAAAGCGCAGAGCGCTGGCGGATAAAGGGTTTTCCCTCACCGTTCGCTGACGGTGACAGGCGGGGGATTACGTACGATCAGCCAGCGCACGCCAAACAGGTCGACGATGCCGACCCACAGGCGATTGTGAAGCCCATATTTCGACGTGCCCTGGGTGCGCGCGCGATGGCGCACCGGGACCGAGATCACCTTGGCGCCCGCTCTCTGGAACAGCGCCGGCAGGAAGCGGTGCATGTGATTGAAGCGCGGCAGTTCGAGGAAAGTCGCCCGGTGCAGCAGCTTGATGCCGCAGCCCGTGTCCGGCGTGCCATCGCGCAACATCCGCCCGCGTACGGAATTGGCGACACTCGACGAGACTTTGCGCAGCCAGGTGTCTTTGCGGCTCGCCTTGCGATTACCCATGATGAGTCGCAGCGTCTCGCCGCCGGTGCGCAGCGCTTCCAGCATCACGGGGATGTCGGCGGGATCGTTCTGACCGTCGCCATCCAGCGTCGCAATCCAGTCAGCGCGCGCGGCACGCACGCCGGTCCAGACCGCCGCACTCTGGCCGCTGCGCCGCGAATGCTGCAGCAGCCGAATCTCGGGAATTCCAGCTTCGCGTGCAGCAGTCGCGGCCGCTGCCGTGGCGTCGGTGCTGCCGTCGTCGACGAAGATGATCTCGAAAGGTCCGTGCGCAGCGAGCGCGGCCTGAATTTCGCGCGCGAGCGGCTGCACGTTTTCGGCTTCGTTACAGACCGGGATGACGACGGAGAGCTTCATGCGGGTGCGCAGTATACTGCCCCCATGAACGACAACCATCATGCCCACGACGGTCACGGGCATGACCACGCGGGACACGGCCATGGACATGGCCATGGCGCTGGAGTGAGCAGCAGCACGCTCCTGGGCGTCGCGCTTGCGCTGACCGGCGCCTTCATGCTCGTCGAATTCGCCGGCGGCATCCTTGCCCAGTCGCTCGCGCTGCTGGCCGACGCCGGTCATATGCTGACCGACACGGCGGCTCTCGCACTCGCCTGGGCAGCGACACGCATCGCGGCACGGCCCGCAGATCGGCGTCGGACTTTCGGCTATCAGCGGCTGCGAGTGCTCGCGACCTTCGTCAACGGCTGTGCGCTGCTGTTCATCGTCGCCTGGATCGGAATCGAGGCCGCGCAGCGCCTGATGAATCCGGTCGCCGTCAACGCGAAGGCGATTCTCTGGGTCGGCGGGCTCGGGCTTGTCGTGAACATTGTGGTGTTCGCGATGCTGCGCAGAGGCGACTCGCACGACATGAACATCTCCGCAGCGACGTTGCACGTACTCGGCGATCTGCTCGGCTCAGCGGGTGCTGTGCTCGCGGGTGTCGTAATCCTGTTCACTGGATGGTTGCCGATCGATCCATTGTTGTCGCTCGGCGTGTCCTTGCTCATCGTTCGCAGCGCGCTGGCGCTCGTACGACGCTCGGCACACATCCTGATGGAGGGCTCGCCGGACTGGCTCGATGTCGGCGAACTGCGCAACACGCTCGAGGAACGCATCCCGGCGATCCGCGACGTTCATCACGTGCACGCGTGGCTGGTGGGACCGAACGAAACTCTGCTCACGATGCACGCATCGGTGACTGCCGCCGCAGATCACGCAGTCGTGCTGAAGGATGCGAAGGTGCTGCTCGCCGAGCGCTTCGGCATCACGCACGCGACGATCCAGATCGAAGTCGAAGAGTGCGTGGACCAGGACTGCGCGGGCGAGCAGAAGAGAGCGGTCGGCGGTTAACTCTTGGCGCTGAGCGCAGCGGCGGCCTGCCGGTAGGTTTCCAGCATGCGGCGTTCGAGCTCGAGTTGCGCGGCCTCCATCTGTGCGTCGTCGAGCTTCTTCTCGGGAAAATACGGCTCGCCGATCGCGATGGCCACCTTGGCGAACGGCGGCGGAATGATGAACTTGTCCCAGGTGCGCAGAATCCACGCGGGCTTCGCCGCGTAAGCGATCGGCACGACCGCTTTGCCGCTGATCTGTGCAGTGAAGATCGCGCCGGCCTTGAACTTGAAGCGCGGGCCGCGCGGCCCGTCCGGTGTGATGCCGGGCGAAATGCCTTCCTTGACGATCGC
>DATJIP010000131.1:0-13846 GCA_035493235.1 Steroidobacteraceae bacterium | reverse complement strand
CTCATCAGCTGGTGAATGCACTCTTCCAGGCACGCAGCGCCTCGAAGCTGGCAACCCGCGTGCCGGCGTCGACGCCCCGCTCAGTGCGCAGAGTTTGCAACACTTGCGGCTCCATCACACGCAGGAATGGATTGGTCGCGCGCTCCAGGCCGATCGTCGAGGGCACGGTCGGCTGTCCCGCATCGCGCTTGCGTGACTCGGCTTCGATCCGTGCGATCAGCTCGCCGTTGTCGGGCTCTACGGCAAGCGCAAAACGCAGGTTGTCCAGCGTGTACTCATGAGCGCAATAGACCTGCGTCTGCGCCGGCAGGGTGGCCAAACGATCGAGTGAATCGATCATCGCCTGCATCGATCCGCCGAACACCTTGCCGCAGCCGCCCGCAAACAGCGTGTCTCCGGTGAACACCCAGTTCCGCTGGCGCTCGAGGAAGACGATGTGACCCTTGGTATGGCCGGGCACTGCGAGAACCGACAGCCGCATATCCAGCGCATCGAGCGTCACCGTGTCGCCTTCGCCGACCACGTGCGTTACGCAATCGAGCGGCACAGTACCCGGCGCGGGCCACGGCGGATGCGAACCTCGGTCGTGCTCGTTCAACAGCGGTCCGAACACGGGTATCGATCCGCGCTCGAGCAGGTGAGGAACGCCGCGGTTGTGATCGAAGTGCAGATGAGTCAGCAGCACGGCGGAGAGCTCGAGACCCTGTTGGTCCAGTGCCTTCAGCACTGGCCCAGCGGCGCCGGGATCGACGACTACTGCGTGCCGGCCGTCGTGCATCATCCAGATGTAGTTGTCTTTGAAAGCCGCGATGGGCTGAATGCGAATTCTGTCCATGATCATGCACTCAGCAGTTCCCAGGCGACCATCATCTGCGCGGCAAAACCGCCGACGAACGCGAGCGTGCGCAGCCACGGCACGCGGAATGTGTAGGTCACTGCGTGCGCGACACGTGACCAGAGATACAGCGGGCCGGCGGCCGCGGTCACTGGTGTGCTGACGCCCAAGGCGTGCGCGGCCAGAACCAGTGCAGCGAAGACCACCAGATTCTCCACCGCGTTCGCATGCGCAGCGCGCAGCCGCTGTGCCCAAGGCGCCAGCGGCTCGGGATCGTTCGGATAGCCTACCGTCGCTGGAATGCCGCGGACGATCATGCGATTCAAGACGTAGGGCATCCACAGCAGTGCAGTGAACGTGCTGACTTCGACCAGCGATGTCAGTTCGGTGCTCATGGGAGTTCTCTCTCGTGGAGGTCAGTGGGGCAGGTTGGCGCTGGGAACAGTGTTCTGCCACGCCGGGATCTCGCCGAGGCGTTGCCACCAGGCGCGCAGGTGCGGGAACGCCGCAATCGGAAAGCGGCCCCGTTCCAGATAGGTCACGGCTCCGCCGACCACGAAGTCAGCCAGCGTGACCGTGTTGCCGACCAGGAATTTTCGCTCGGCGAGCTGGCGGTCGAGCAGGGCAGCGAGCGGGCGAAACTGTTCTTCGCCCTGTTTCACCCTGGCGGCGTCGGGCGCGCCGACGCCGAGCATGGGCTTGCGCACGTTTTCATGCGTGAGGACTTCTGCAGCCGGCGACCAGGAGGAGGCTTCCCAGAACAGCCAGCGTGCGATGTCCGCTCGAACGCGAGGCTCGCGCGGATACAACGGCGTGTCACCTTCGCGTTCGCACAGGAATTGGCAGATCGCGTTCGATTCCCACAGCAGCAAGCCGCTGTCGTCCGCCAGGGCGGGCAGCTTGCCCATCGGGTTGATCGCCAGGAACTCAGGCCGCTTGTGCTCGCCCTTGGCCAGGTTGACGATGCGGTGCTCGATATCGGCGATCGCGAGATGCGCGATGACCGCGTTGACCTTGCGCACGTTCGGCGAAGGCGGGAACGAATAGAATTTCATGATGCTGAGTTCCAGGTTGAGCGCGTGGCGGGCCGATACGATGTGGAGCGCATCGTAGGCCGCAGTCGCCGGCTGGAACTATTGGCAATATCGCCATCATTGATAGCGTTCTTGCCAACGGGGATATTGGAGCGGACCGCTTATCGCGGGCGCGGGCGTGCGCGACTCCGGCGCTTCTTGACCTGACCCGCCGCCGACAGCTGGAACTGCGCCGCTTCGCGAACGTCAGCGATGGAATCGTATCCATCCATGCGGGCGAACAGATCGCCGACCGTCGGGGGCACATAGGTGGACAGCTCGTAGGCGAAGCCATCGAGCTCCTTGAAGATGCGCACGTAGCCGCGCTCGTCGTTCAAGAGGTCCAGGAGGGTTCTCATATATATATGTAGGGCGCCGAACCGAGCCGACATAATCTTGTAAGCCGCGGTCGCACGATGTGAACTGCGTCACAGCGCGGATTTCGCGATCCGGCGCGCTCTCGATGTCCGTTTCTACGCCGCGATTTGGATTTATCTGGGGGGAACTCATGGACGTCAGTCTGCTGAAAACTGCACTGCTCGATCCGGCGCGCTGGCAGCAGATCAACGGCTATCTGGATCAGCTGCTCGACCTGGAACCCGGCTCGCGCGATCGGTGGCTGGCCGATCTGACGACGACCCAGCCGTTCATCGCCACCGTGCTCGGCAAACTGCTGGCGACTGCCGAACACGACGTCGGCCGGTTTCTCGAAGGCACGCCGCTGGTCGAGCGCGAGCTGGTCGCCTTGCAAGCTTCCATGGCCGGCAAGCAGATCGGGCCCTACACGATCGAGAGTCTGATCGGTCGCGGCGGCATGGGTGCGGTGTGGCTGGCGAGGCGCAGCGATGGGCGCTTCGAAGCGCGCTACGCGATCAAGTTCATCGACAGCCTGAACGCGCGGCCCGATCTCGTCGGGCGCTTCTCTCGCGAAGGCCGGCTGCTCGCACGTTTGAGCCATCCGAACATTGCACGACTGATCGATGCCGGCACGTTTGCGGATAGCCGCCAGTACCTGGTGCTCGAGTACATCGATGGCGCGCGCATCGACCAATACTGCAAATCGAAAGAGCTCAGCGTCGCGGCCCGCGTGCGGCTGTTCCTCGATGCCGTTGCGGCGGTCGCGCACGCGCACAGCCAGCTGGTCATCCATCGTGACTTGAAGCCGTCCAATGTGCTGGTGACTGCCGAGGGCACTGTGAAGCTGCTGGATTTCGGCGTTGCGAAGCTGCTCGGTGCGGACCCGACGGACGGAGGCATGCAGACGCAGATCGAGGACAGTGCGCTGACGCCGGAATTCGCGGCACCCGAGCAGCTGCTCGGCGAAACGCCATCCACTGCGACTGATGTCTATCAGTTGGGAATGCTGCTGTATGTGCTGCTCACGGATGGGCATCCGCTGCAGCTCATGGGGAATCGTGCGGAGCGCATCAAAGCGGCGCTTGCCGGTCGCATCGGTCCTGCCTCGCAATTCGCCGGCGGCGGGGCACTTCGCAAGGAGCTGAGCGGCGATCTCGACGCGATTCTCGCGAAGGCGCTCGACACCGATGCGACTCAGCGCTATCCGACCGCCGCGGCTTTGCACGAGGAGTTGGTGCGTTACCTCAATCGCGAGCCAGTCGATGCACGGCGCGGCGTCAGGTTTTATCAGATGCGCAGATTTGTCAGCCGGCACCGGCTGGCCGTTGTGACTTCTACCGTAGCGATCGCTGCGTTGCTGGGGCTCTCGATCTTCGCGTTCGAGCAGGCGCGCGTTGCGACCCGGGAGCGCGATCAAGCGGTCGCGCTGGCTTCGCGCAACAACGCGGTCAGCGACTTCATGGACATGCTGATCACCGAGGCCGCCGAAGCCGACAACGTCGTGACGGTCCGCGACATGATCGCGCGCAGCGAACGCCTGGCCATGCTGGAGAGCAGCGGCAACAAGGAAAACCGCGCGGCCGTGCTGGACATGCTGGCGCGACGTTACGAGTCGATGGACGATCGCGGCAAGGCTGCGGAGTTGACCGAGCGTGCACTTGCCCTGCTGCAGAACTCTCCCGAAAGCGCGCTGCGCTCACGCCTGCGCTGCGGCTATGCCCTGATCATCTCCGGGATGGATCGGAGCGAAGAAGCGCTGCGAATTCTCGACGCGGAACTCGAGCATCCCCCGTCGGAGCCGGAAGCCTTGTCGCAATGCCTGGAATCGCGCGCGCAGCTCGCCTACCAGGCAGGAGATGCCGATGCCGGATTGGCCTATGCGCTGAAGTCGCTGGCAGCGGCGCGTGCGGGCGGCCAGTTGTCTGCAGACTCTGAAGCGAATTCCCTCGACACCGTAGCGTTCGGCTACCGCGTGAAGGGCCAACAGGCCGAGGCATTGCGTTACAGCGAGTTGTCGCTGGCAAAGCTGGTGCAGGTCGGGCGCGATTGGAGTCCCGGCGGCCTGGTCGCGCGCAACAACTATGGCTACCTGCTGGAGAGCGCCGGCGTGCCGAAACGCGCATTGCGGACGTACGACGAAATATTGGCCGTGCTTGCCGAGCGCGACCCGAATGCCGAGCCGCCTGTCTACCTGCTGGTGAACCGCGGTCGCTCGCTGGAGTCGAGCGGGCGTTTCGCCGAGGCGCGCGCTTCCCTGGAACAGGGATTGAAGGTTGCGCAGAGCACCGAGAATGCAGATGCGCTGGTGTTGTGCCTGAGCGGTCTGTCGCGTATCGCGACTCAGATAGGGGATCTCGCGGCGGCGGAGCAGTATCTGGACCAGGTACGGCCGCTGGTCAGCACGCCGCTGCAGTTCGAGAAATTTCCGACCGTGCCGTTGGCTGTCGGCGCCCTCGCCCTGGCGCAGGGCAGCCTCGATGAAGCCAGGCGCCAATTCGACCAGGCGGCTTTGAACAAGAGCAACGATGCCGCCGTGATCTACGGGAAGCTCGGCAAAGCGGAAGTCGAGTTGCGCGCGAGCGATCCCGCGGCAGCGGAGCGGGATGCGCAAGTCGCGCTGGATACAGCGAAAGCGTCGCAAGCCGGCTTGCCGCACTCCCAACTGGTCGGACGCTCGTGGTTGATGCTCGGCCGCGCGTTGCACGCACATGGCCAGGGTGCGCAGGCTCACAAGGCGTTCGAGAATGCAGTGAGCGATCTGTCGAACACAGTCGACAGCAATCATCCCTTGCTGGTGCAGGCTCGCAACCTACTCGGGGCGTGAGCTTGCCAGCTCGATGGCCGCGAGCCGCGAGCTCTGCAGCAGGCCGGCGACATCGTCCGGCGCATCGAGCAGTATGCGCAGCACGGCTGCAATCGTCGGATCGCGCACACTGAGGCCGTCCAGCCACTGCTCGCGCTCGACCAGATCCAGGTCGAGCAGCAGGTCGAGATGATCGCTGATCTGCGGCCACGTAGTGGGATCGAGCAGCGCTGTCTTCAACGAGACGACGGCCATCAATCCTCCTGGTCGATGAGCCCGTTCAGCAGCAAGCGTGCTTTTTCCCAGTCGCGACGGACCGTGCGCTCCGACACGTTGCGCAGGACTGCGATCTCTTCGAAGGAGTGGCCGCAGAAGAACTTCAGGTCGACGCACTCGGCGAGGCGCGCGTCGATCTTCTCCAGCACCTGCAGCGCTTCGTTGAGCTCTTCGACTTGCTGCGTCGAGATGTCTTCCGGCGCCGCTTGCGGTTCGGTCGCGAGCGAGGTGATATGGAAGCCGCCGCCGCGCTTCTGCGCGCGGCGATCGCGGATGTAATTCATGATGAGCCCGCGCATCGCGCGAGCGGCGTAGGACATGAACTGACCGTAGCTGGCGAACGCCAGCGACTCACGCTGCGAAACATTCAGGAATGTTTCGTGCAGCAGGGTCGTCGGGCTGAGCGTCAACATGCCGCCCCGGCGCAGCTCGCGCTGGGCCATGCGTCGCAGCTCGTCGTACAGGGTCGTGAACAGCCGGTCGCGGGCGTCCGGATCGCCCATTTCCGCGGCCTGCATGATTTCCGCCAGCTCGCTATTCGGCATCGACGACAGCCTCGGCGCTGCACGCATTCACCGGGAAATCACCGTTTCCCGGCCAAAGCGGTCATGCCGGCCGGCGAATGCGCTTACTTCTGACCTGGATACCAGAATTTCTGGTGGCAGTCTTCGCAGACCTGGTCGAGGACGCCGGAGACCTCGAACACCTTCGCCGCGCTCTTGGCCTTGGCTGCGGCGACGATCTGATCCATCGAGGTGGCCAGCGCCGTCGCGCGAGTCCGAAATTCGGCAGGATCCCTGTCGATCGCCGCCTGCACCTGCTTCGCGCCCGCGACACCTTCGTTGCCTTCGCCCTCGATCTTCACGCCGGGAGCGGCCGCGATCGCATGATCCGCCTTCGCCAGGGTCTGGCTGGCTTGTTTGACCTTTTCGGCGGCGGCAATGATCTTGTTCCAGCCGGCGGCAGTCATTTTTGAGGCATCGGGATTGCCCTGGTCGTCCTGCGCCTCGTTGCTGATGTCCCAGATGACCTGGGTCTGCGGCGCCACCACGTCTTTCATCAGAGCGTGGACGTCCGCCGGCGCGGCTGCCGAGTGGACCTCGTAGGCGGCGATCAGCATTGCGGCAGAGCCGAGTACATAGGCAAGCGGTTTCATGCGCGGCATTTTGCCTAATTGCCGGCCGGATGTTTGGTTACATTTGTGTAAAAGCGACTGGTTGGAGGGTTCGAAGTGCTTCAGGGGAAACGGATCGCAGTGACGGGCGCCCTCGGCGCATTGGGTTCGGTCGTGGTGCGAACGGCGGCCGCGGCTGGGGCAAGCGTGGCCGCGATCGCCCGCACGTCTGCCAGCAAGGCATCAGCGCAGCCCAGCGGCGTAGTTCTGTTTGGCGATACGGACATCGGCGACGCAGCGGCGACCGACGCGACTCTACGCGCGATTGCCCAGAAGCTGGGTGGACTCGATGCACTCGTCAACATCGCGGGCGGCTTTCGCTGGGGCAAGGTTGCCAACAGTGGAGTGGACATCTGGGATGAGATGTACAAAACGAACCTGCTCACCGCGGTCAACGCAACCCGCGCCGCGCTGCCGCTCATGAGTGCGAATGGCCGCATCATCTACATCGGCGCCGCCGGTTCAGTGAAGGCGGGTGCAGGGATGGGACCTTACGCAGCGTCGAAGGCTGGTATCGCGAAGCTCACCGAAGCGCTGGCAGAAGAGGTGAAGGAGCGCAACATCACCGTCAACGCCATCCTGCCGAGCATCATCGACACGGCCGCGAACCGCGCCGACATGCCCAAGTCCGACTTCTCGCACTGGGTGCAGCCCGAGCAGATCGCGGACCTGATCGTCTTCCTGCTGTCCGATCGGGCGAGCGCGATCACCGGCGCGCTCATCCCGATCACCGGGCGGACTTGAACGACGCGCCTAGCTCTTCGTGCCGTAGGCTTGCAGATGCTCGCCGACGAACCAGCTCTGCAGCTCGTTCGTTCGCACCACCTGGCTGACAATCAGATCGTTCGTGCCATCGTCGCCGCGCTCGGCGGCTTCGCGTGCGAGCGGGCGCGCTTCCTGCAGGATGATTTCATGTGCGTCGAGCAGGCGGCGCAATTGACTCGTCACGCTCTCTCGCCCGCGCGGTGCGCGCGCGATGCGTGATTCCTCGATCACGTCGTGCGCCAGGGCCAGCGTCACTCCGCCCAGCGTCTGCACCCGCTCTGCCAGCGCGTCCGTGATTTCGAGCTGCTCGCCATGATGCTTGTCGAACAACAGGTGCAGCCCGTAGAAGGTGGCGCCGCTCGTCTGCCAGTGCGCCTTCTTGTACAAGTCTCGCAGCGCCATGGTGTGCGCCACCAGTCGATTGAGCGCGCCCACGGATTTGAGGCGCACCGCTTCCTCGAGACCGAGTCGCGAAGGCCCGAGCGTGCCGTAGGCCTGCACGATCTCGCTCTGCTCGGGCGTTCGACCCAGGATTACGTTGCTCATTGCTGGGCTCCTTCTTGAGAGGTGAGAGCTGCACGCACGCCGCGATCGGCCTGCATGCGCTCGAAGAATCGCTGCACATTGTCCAAGCCGCTCAGATCGACCTTGACCTTGGGCGCCCAGCGCAGCATCACGAACAGGTACGGATCGGCGATCGATCGGGTATCGACGAGCCAGTCGCGGCCGCGCAGCCGGTTGTCGATCAGTTCGAGATACTTGCGAACGTTCGCGCGCGCCGTGTCCGCGAGAACCCCGGCCGCTGCCGGATCGGGATGAAAGCGGGCAGCGCCGAAGATCGGCTTGAACGCCGGATGCATGTCGGAGTTGAGGACGCCGAGCCAACGCATCACCTCGGCGCGGCCGCGGGGAGTGCCGTCGCCGTACAGGCGCGCGTCCGGATACAGCTCCGCGAGATAGGAGAGGATGGCGACGTTCTGCGTCAGCACGAAATCGCCATCCACCAGCACCGGCACCGCGCCGCTCGGATTCAGCTTGAGGAACTCCGGCGTCTTCGTTCCGGTGCGATCGAGCTTGACGGCTTCGTACTTGGCGCCGGTCCACTCGAGCACGATGTGATCCGCCAGCGCGCACGAACCGGGAAAGTAATAGAGCTTCATCATCGAATCACCTGCGGGATTGCGATGCGGATTCCTTCAGCCACTCCTCGAAGTGCTTCGATCCGAGGCGCGCGCCTGGACCTGTAACGAGACTGTCGTCGTCGATCTCGGCACCGAAGTAGGGCACGTGCGCGTCCGCGATCACTTCGCGCTGGTCGCCGTTGGCGCGCAGCACCCGTTGCACGAGCTCGGCCATCGAGAATTTCTCCGGTCCGCCCACTTCGACGATGCCATTGATCGGTGACCCGAGCGTGACATCGGCGAGTGTCGCCACCACGTCCGCTGACAGGATGGGTTGAAACTTCGCCGCCGAGACGTGAACGCTCTGCTCGCCGGGGCCCGCGATGCGGCCGATGAACTCGAAGAACTGTGTCGAGCGCAGGATCGAGTAAGGGATGCCGGACTTCTTGATCAGGTTCTCCTGCGTCATCTTGGCGCGCAGGTACGCACTGTCGGGCAGACGATCGGTGCCGACGATCGACAACGCGACGTGATGCCGGACGCCGGCGCGCTGTTCCGCGGCGAGAAGGTGCGTCCCGGAGGTCTCGAAGAACTGGATCGACGACTCGTCGAACTTCGGCGAATTCGCCACGTCTACCACGACCTGTGCGCCGGCCAGCGCCGCGTCCAGCCCTTCGCCGGTGATCGTATTGACTCCGGAATCAGGCGAAGCAGCCAGCACCTCGTGGCCCTTGCTGCGCAGAATGCTCACCAGCCGGGAGCCGATGAGGCCCGTGCCACCGATAACGACGATTTTCATGTCCCACTCCTCAACGTGTTGTCCGACGCAACTGCTCTGAGGAACACCTCGTCGACGAAGCACCAGCTCCACGTCTCGCCCGGCTCGATCGAGCTGGCGATCGGATGCCCGGTCGCATGGAAGTGCTGGCGCGCATGGCGATTCTTCGAGTCGTCGCAACAGCCGACGTGACCGCAGGTCCGGCACAGGCGCAGGTGCACCCAGGTGTCGCCGGTCTTGAGGCACTCCTCGCAGCCGTTGGTGTTGCGGCGATCCGTCTTGACGGAATCGAGATGCGTGCAGCGTACGGTCATGCTTGCTCTCCGGTCCTGCCGCCCGTCGCGTCGTCGTGTAGCTGGTCGGTACGGGGCGTGCGCATGAACGGGTGGAAAATGCGCCTGCCGATACAGCCCCTCGACGATCTGACACCCGTCTTCTCCGTTGCGAGGGCGGGCAGCGAACGAGGTTTCAATTCCTCTGACGGGGGGATGTTCCGCGATCAGCTCAGGCGCTTCTTGACGAACTCTGCGGCGACTTGGACGCGTGCGACGAGACGCTCGCCAGCGTCGCGGCCGAGCGCAATTCCCAGGACACGGCGGACTGTCGCCGCGCGATGCGGCAGGAACGAAGCAGCAGACGCTGCGCGCGAGCTTCGTTCGACGGCGACGCTGCAAGTAGAGCTTTCGCCTGCACGCGCAACAGTTCGGGCAAGAGGACGGCTTCTCCGCCGCGCGCGGCATCGCGCCGGGTGTCGCGTATGACCTCGAGTGCCTCTTCGAACCGCCCTAGAGTCGTCAGTCCGTCCGCGAGCGAGCACGCAACCGACGTTCGCACCACATTCTGCCGCTCGTCCTTCATCTTCGGCAGCACCTCCAGGATCATTGCGACTCCGCGCTCCGTGTCGCCGCGCCCGATCAGCAACGCACCCTGCAATGCGATCGCAGTGGAGTGAAACGGTTTCAACACCTGCCAATGCGAGTGGTTGGCGAGCTGGTCCAGGACCTGCTGGGCCGCATCCCAATGGCCGCACCACAGGTGCACCGGCGCCGTAAAGATCAGCGCGAAGCAGGTATCCAGCGGCTTGCCGGATCTCATCGCCGTCGCGACGGCTTGTCGGGCAGTTTCCACTGCGCGCTCGGGCTGACCCGAGACCCACAGCGTGCGCGACAGCGTGATCAGTCCGCGAACTCGATGATCGTTACCGCAGAGTTGCAGATGGCGCGCACCTGCTTGCGCAAAGCCTGCGTCGAAATGTTTACGCGCCGCCGCCTGATCTCCCTTGAAGTGCAGCGCCACACCGTGCATCAGATCGCCGATTGCGAGGCAACTCGCATCGCCGGTTTGCTTCGCGGCCTCGTCCCACTCATCCGCAGCGGCGAGCGCGCCGCGAAAGTCGGCTGTGCGTGTCAGAAAAAGATGTCGGGTCGCGAGCATGCGCAGACGCTGTGAAGGCTCGTCGAGCGGATGGGCGAGCTGCATACCGCGCGCGATGGCAGCCAACACCTCATCATTGTTTCCGCGCAGCCACATTGCTGAGATGGCAAACGTGCTCTGCAGGAGCATCTCGCGACGACTGCCGCGGGTGGACGCATCGAGTGCAGCGAGACCCGCAGCGCTCCATTTGTAGGCTTCGTTCAACAGGGAAAGCTCGAAGAACACTGGAGCCGCGGCCGCTGCGAGGTCGACGGCGAGAGCTGCATCCGTCGCGTTCTCCCTCTGACCGAAGCACCATTCGAGCGCCGCGCGGATATTGCCGAGATGCTCACGCAAGGCGTGAGCGCGGCCGGTGTATTCCAGGTCGATCTGTCCGCCGTGACGCGAATCGAGCAACTTCGCGAAATATTCTGCGTGGTGCCGGGCCGTGATCTCGCCTTCGCCGCTCTCGTGCAATCGCTCCAGCCCGTACAGTCGAGTGGTTTCGAGCAGTCGATAGCGCTCGGAGCCGTCATCGCCCGTCAGCGTTGACAGGAGAGATTTGGCAAGCAGCGTGTCCAGGGTGTTGAGAGTGGCGGCTTGATCCGCGTGGCCGGTGTGCATAGCTGCATCCGCAGCTTCGGCTGTGAACGTACCGACGAACACCGAAAGCCTGCGCAGTGCGAGTTGCTCCGCCTCGGGTAGCAGGCCGTAGCTCCAGTCCAGCAAGGCCCGGAGTGTCTGATGGCGTGGCAGGGCAGTGCGCCGGCCGTGCCAGTCGAGACCGAGGTTCTTGTTCAAGAGGTCCGCGGTCGCAACGATACCGTGACTACCCGCCCGGCCCGCGGCCAGCTCGATCGCCAGCGCGATGCCATCGAGTCTGCCGCAGATGCCGGCAACGATCGGCGCATTCTCGTCGTCGAGCTCGAGTCGATGCCCGCTCGCCGCGGCACGCTCCATGAAGAGCTGCACGGCGGGGAACTGCCGCACGTCGCCGGCCTTCATGCTCGACTGCGGCGCCGGGCTCGCCAGCGGCGGCAACCAGAATGCGTGCTCGCCCTCGACCCGCAGCGCCTCGCGGCTCGTCGCGAGAATGTGCACGTCGGGAGCCTCGCGGAAGATCGTTTCGGTCAGCGTCGCGACTGCATCGACGACGTGCTCGCAATTGTCGATCACGAGCAGCATCCGCAGCGTCCGCAGGTATTCCAGCAGCGTCGGCACCGCGTCCGCGCTCTGCACCGAGAGACCGAGTGAAGCCGCAATCGTCGGCGCAAGCAGCTTCGCATCCGCGACCGCGCCGACGTCGACGAGACACACCGCGCCGGAAAATTCTTCGAGTATCGCGTGCGCGACGGCGATGGCGACAGTCGTCTTGCCCATCCCGCCGGGACCGATGATCGTGATGAAGCGCTCGGCAACGAGATCGGCACCGATCGAGCGCACGATCTGCTCGCGGCCGATCATCCGCGCGAGCTGCGGCGGTAGCAGCAGCCGCTTGCGCGCAGCGTCGGGAAATTCCACGACTCGCACCGGCGGCACGTCGGCCGCGACGCGAGTGATCGGCGCGACAAAGCAGTACCCCTGGCCGGTCACGTTCTCGATGTAATGAACCCCGTCTGCGCCGTCGCCGAGTGCCTTGCGCAGGGCGCTCATGTGCACGCGGAGATTGCCGGGACTGACGACGAGATCGCGCCAGACGTGCGCAATGAGATCGCGCTGACTGACGACTTCGCCCGGGTGCTCGACCAGCGCGATCAGGATGTCGAGCGCGCGATCCCCCAGCGCCAGCGGCACGCCGTCGCGCTCGATCTGGCGCTTCGTCGGCGACAGCCGGAACGGC
Source organism: Steroidobacteraceae bacterium (assembly GCA_035493235.1). GTDB lineage: Bacteria > Pseudomonadota > Gammaproteobacteria > Steroidobacterales > Steroidobacteraceae > Steroidobacter. Next base: position 1,411 of record DATJIP010000131.1, on the reverse strand, counting down.
CCAAACGATGTGGTCTCGCCATGTGAACCATTCATGACACGACATCGGAGCAGGAAGGGTCCGAGGATAGCCGCGCAGGCACCCGTTGCAAAGGCTGCAGACCCCCACCGATACCATCGAATAATCGCTTAACGCGGCTTGACGCGGCTTAACTTGGGGCAGGAACGATGCGGTGAGAGAGTCATGACGAATCTCAACACAATGGGAGAACAACGATGAACGCCACGACCCTCTCTTCCTCACTGCCCGAAGGAGCCCGCACCGTGAACACGATTACCGCCAAAGACGGCACGCAGCTCTACTACAAGGACTGGGGCCGCGGCCCGGTCGTGACCTTTTCGCACGGCTGGCCACTCAGCTCCGACATGTGGGACGGACAGATGCTGTTCCTGGCGCAGCAGGGCTTTCGCGTGGTTGCGCACGACCGGCGCGGCCACGGACGCTCGGAGCAAGCCTCCTCCAACAACGACATGAACGGCTACGCCGACGACCTGGCGGCTGTCATCGAGACGCTGGATCTCAAGAACGTCACCTGTGTCGGACACTCGACCGGCGGCGGCGAAGTGACGCGTTACATCGGGCGTCACGGCACCAAGCGTGTGGCGAAGGCAGTGCTGATCGCAGCCGTGCCGCCGCTGCTGCTGAAGACCGCGGCGAATCCCGAAGGCCTGCCGATGGAGTTGTTCGACGGCATCCGCGCCGCGCTAGTGAAGGATCGCTCGCAGGCTTACAAGGATTTCGCTGTCGCGTTCTACGGTGCGAATCGCGAGGGCTCGAAGATCTCGCAGGGCGTGCTCGAGCAGTTCTGGCTGTGGAGCATGCAGTCCGGTCTGAAGAATTCGTACGAGAGCGTCAAGGCGTTCTCGGAGACCGACTTCACCGAGGATCTGAAGAAGTTCGACGTCCCGACGCTGGTGCTGCACGGTGAGGACGATCAGGTCGTGCCGGTGCACGACTCGGCCAGAAAGTCCGCGCGATTGATCAAGAACGCGAAGGCGATCTACTACCCCGGTGCGCCGCACGGCATCACGGCGACACATGCGGATCAGATCAACGCGGATCTGCTGGCATTTTTGCGGAGCTGAAATGGACAACTCGACGTTCTCGCTGGCATTGACGGGTACGGTTCCTGCGGTGTGCGACGCCGAAGCCGGCGATGCAGACGCTGGGCTTTCCGTGCGCAAGATTCGCTCGGTGATGGCGGAGCTGTGCTCCGCCATCCGCAGCGCACTCGATGACGAGCGCGGCACTGCCGAGGCCAGCCTGCGCCGCGCTGCCGAGCTGTTGCAGGAGATGGGCGAGATGGCGACGGCTGCGCCGCTGCCCGTTCGCGGCGGGCTGGCGCCTTGGCAGATTCGCAAGGTGACGAGCCATGTCGAAACACATCTGGATCGGCCGATCAGGAACGAGG
>DATJIP010000130.1:0-20713 GCA_035493235.1 Steroidobacteraceae bacterium | reverse complement strand
TAACTGACGTCGGATAGAGGGCTGTAGGTCGGGCTTCAGCCCGACAAGGCTCCCTCCAAATCCTCCATCAGGTCTTCGACGTTCTCGAGTCCCACCGACACCCTCAACAGACTCTCCGGCGTCACCGAGTGCGGACCCTCGATCGACTTGCGATGCTCGATCAGCGACTCGACGCCGCCCAGACTCGTCGCTCGCGTGAACACCTTCAGCCGGGCCGCAACCGCGAACGCCTCATCGCGCCCGCCCCGCACGCAGAATGACAACATCGCGCCGAACCCGCTCATCTGCTTGCGCGCGATCGCGTGTCCCGGATGCGATTCGAGCCCCGGATAAAGAACGCGCTCGACTCCGCGATGGCGATGCAGGAAATGCGCGAGCCGTTCCGCAGTCTGAGTCTGCGCGCGCACACGACACGCTAACGTCGTCAGGCTGCGCCGCACGAGCCAGCAATCGAACGGCGAGGGCACGTTGCCGGCGGTGGACTGGTAGTCGCGCAAGTGATCGGACAGGCCGCCGCGATCGCGCGCGACGACGGCGCCGCCCATCACGTCGCTGTGACCGCCGAAGTACTTGGTGCTCGAATGCATCACGAGATCGGCGCCGAGCTCCAGCGGCTTCTGCCACACTGGCGTGGCGAAAGTGTTGTCGACGCAGACCGTCGCGCCGCGTCCATGCGCGAGCTCGGCGATCGTCTCGATGTCGCTGATGTTGAGCATCGGGTTGGAAGGCGTTTCGATCCACACCAGCCGCGTCTTGTCGGTCAGGGCCGCACGCAACGCTTCGGTCTTCGTCATGTCGACGAACGTATGGCTCACGCCCATCGGGCCCAGGATGTCGCGCAGCTGTTTCGCCGTGCCGTGATAACTCTCGATCGGCGCGACTACGTGCTCACCCGGCCGCAGCAGGCTGAACACCGCGAGCGATGCCGCAGAGCCGGAAGAATAAGCGGTTGCATCGCCGCCGCCTTCGAGCGCCGCGATGCATTGCTCGAGCGCGCGGCGACCCGGATTGTCAGGGCGGACGTAGTCGTAGCCGCGCGAGAACTCGCCATCGACGTCACGTTCGTAGGTGGTGCTCAAGTGCACAGCGGGTGCGACTTCGCCGGTCGCCGGCTCGATGCCCCGGCCCACGCGAACGCCTATCGTCTCGATCTTCACTAGTTTTCTCCCGGGCCGCTCCTGCGCTTCCTGCGCCCGCGGCATTCGCGCATCCCTGCGCAGCACCTTCGCCCATCATCGGCAGCCAGTGTACCCTGCGGTGCGTTGTGGAGGCCTGAACCATGAGTCGAGCTCCGGAACGATGCGATTCCGACGCGGACCATCGCTTTCATCGCAACGAGTGGCGCATCCAGCGGATTGGCTGGGTGCTGGTGGCGCTGTTCCTCGCCCTGGCCGCGGCGGGTCTGTTCGGCAACGGGCCGCTCAGTCGCGCGCACGCTGACAGCGCCGGCGGGCGTCTCGAATATCAACGATTTACCCGGTTCGGCCTGACGACGGATCTGGTCGTGACGCCCGTGGCCAGCGCCAACGGCATCACTCGCGTCGAGATCAGCGGCGACTATCTCGAAGCGTTTCGCGTCGAGCACGTCACGCCCGAGCCCGCCGCCGTGCGCCTGGACGGTTCGAACATCGTCTATGAGTTCGCCAGCGCCACGCCCGGCGCATCCATCTCATTCCATCTCAGCCCGCAGCGGCTATGGCGTCGTAGCGCCACGATAACGATCGACGGCGGCGCGCCGCTCGACATCTCGCAGCTCACGTATCCCTGATCGCAACCCAGGAGTCGTCACGATGGAATCCGTCATTCGCCCGACGTTCGTGTACCTCTTCGTGCTCGTGCTGTTGCGCCTCACCGGCAGGCGCACGCTGGCGCAGATCACGACGTTCGACTTCGTGCTGCTGCTGATCATCAGCGAGGCGTGCCAGCAAGCGCTCATCGGCGTGGACAATTCGATGATCAACAGCGCGATCGTCGTGGCGACGCTGATCGGGCTGAACATCCTGATGTCGCTGTTGAAGCAGCGTTCGCGCTGGTTCGACCGGCTGCTCGACGACATCCCCGTCCTCATCGTCCAGGACGGCAAGCCGCTCAAGGACCGCATGTACGAAGCGCGTGTCGACGAGGACGACGTGCTGGACGCCGCGCGGGAAAACTACGGGCTCGAACGCATGGACCAGATCCGGCACGCGATCCTGGAGCGTGACGGGCAGATCTCGATCATTCCGCGACACTGAAAAAAGCGCCCTCCGTGTGTCGATCGCGGAGGGCAAGCGGGGATCTGGCCGGCTCGATCGCGGGCGGCAGCAGCTTGTAAATGGCCGGCGTCACGATGCGGGCGATGAAAGTGGACGACAGCAGCCCGCCGATGATCACCCACGCCAGCGGCGAGTACATCGCAGAGTTCTGCAAGGCCAGCGGCAGCAATCCGCCGACTGCAGTCGCACTCGTCAGCAGGATCGGCAGGAAACGCACTTCGCCCGCGCGTTCGATCGCTTCATCCAACGGCACGCCGTCGGCGCGCAGTCGGTTGGTAAAGTCCACGAGCAGGATCGAGTTCTTCGTCTCGATGCCGATGAGCGCTATGAAGCCGATGACCGCGGTGAATGAAATCGTGTTGCCCGTCAGCGTGAGCAGCAGGATGCCGCCCGCGATGCCGAACGGTACGACCGTGAGCACGATGAGCGTGCTTTTGAAGTTGCCGAATTCGAGCACGAGGATCGCGACGATGCCGAGCAGCGCGATGATCAGCGCGGACTGCAGGCTGCCGAAACTCTCCGTGCGCGTTTCGAGCTCGCCGCCCGGCACGTACGAATAGCCGCGTGGCCAGCTCATCCGGTCGAGCCGCTGCATCACCGCCTTCGTCACACGATCCGTGTTGTAGCCCGTCTGCACGTCGGCGTTGATCGTCACCGAGCGCTCGCGGTTGTAGCGCCGGATCTCAGTGGGCGCGGAGCTGAACTCGACGCGCGCGAGCTGCGCGAGCGGCAAGGTTTCGCCGCCCACCGTCGCGACGCGAACTTGATCGAGCGCGCGTACATCGGGCCGCGCATCGATCGGCGTGCGCATCATGATGTCGTACTGCTCGCCATCGCTGTCCTTGAAGCGCCCCGCGGGAATGCCGGCGACGGCGAGCCGCACGGCGCGGTCGAACTCCACTGCGGGCACGCCGAGCAGCGCAGCCTTCTGCGAATCGACATCCAGGCTCAGGTTCGTGCGCCGCATGCGCACCGGGTTCTGCACGTCGCGCGTACCGGGCGTTGCGCGCATGGTCTTCTCGACCACGCCGGCCAGGCGATGCAGCTCATCGAGATCCGGGCCGATCACGCGAATCGCGATCGGTGCGCTGATCGCCGGTCCGTTGCTGAACTCGCGCACGTAGATGCGTGCGTTCGGATACTCCTGGAATTGATCGCGCAGCCGCTCCAGCACCTGCGGAGTCGTGCGCGGATCGTAGCCACGCAGCTTGACGAACACGTCGCCGTAGCTGATGTCGCCGTCATGACTGGCGACGTTGTAATAGATGATCGGGTTGCCGTGGCCCAGGTTGGTGAAGAACGACACGACCTGCGGCGTCGCGTGCAGCTTCTCCTCGACGAACTGCAGCGCGCGATCGGTCTCGGCGAGGCTGCTGCCGTCCGGCGTTTCTACGGTGATCAGGAAGTGCGGCGTGTCCGCCTTCGGAAACAGGCTGAAGCCGATCAGCTTGCCGCCGCCGACGATGACGACGAGGCAGATCGCAAGCGAAACCCAGATCGCCGTGCGCGGACGCGCCAGTGCTTTGCGCGCGAGCGGCTGGTAGTAGCGGTGGATGGTCGCGGTCAGCCACTGCAGTACGACGTTGCCCCGTGGATCTTCATGCTCGCGCAGCAGGCGACTCGCGAGGAAAGGAATGATCGTGAGCGCAATCAGCAGCGACGCGCCGACCGTCGCGAACACCGCGATCGGCAACACCCGAATGAACAGGCCGGAATTGCCGCCGATCATCGTCAGCGGCAGGAACGCCAGCATGATCGTGCCGGTGCAGCCGAGGATCGCCTGGAAGATCTGTCGCGTTGCCAGGACTGCGGCCTGCGTGCGCGGATGCCCGGCGCGCAGGAAGCGCGCAATGTTCTCGACCACGACGATGGAATCGTCGACCAGCAATCCCAGTGCCACGACAAAGCCGACGATCGAAATCTGGTTCAGCGAATAGCCGAGGAAGAACAGCGCCGACAACCCGATCGCCAGCGACAACGGAATCGAGATCATCACGATCCCAGCCGCGCGCAGTCCCAGCGGCAGCAGCGTGATTGCGACCAGCGCGATGGCAATCGCGAAATCGCTGCCGAGCCCGCCCAGGCGGCGCGCCACGTTCTCCGATTGATCGAAGCCCACTTCGAGCTGAACGCGCTTCGGCAGCCGCGTCTGGAAGCGCTCGACCGCAGCAGAGATGCGTCGCTGCACGTCGAAGATGTTGTAGCCATCTTTCTGGTTCGCTGTCACGAACACGGCGCGCTGGCCGTTGAAGCGGCCGATGTAGCGATGCTCCTGCGTGCTCCAGCTCACTTCGGCGATGTCGCGAACCCGGACGGTGCGCCCATCGGCGACGGCGACGACGGTGTCGCGCACTTCGTCGAGCGATTGATAGCTGCCCGAGGTCTTGAGACTGAAGCTGCGACTGTCGACGTCGATCGAGCCGCCCGGAATGCTGGCGTTCTCGCTCTGCAGTGCCTGCATCACGCGACCCGGCGCGAGCTTCAGCTCCGCCATGCGCGGCAGGTCGAGCGCGATGCGCAGCTCGCGCGCCGGGTACGCCCACGTCTGCGCGTTGCGCACGCCATCGACGGTCTTGAGCGTGTCCTTGAGATCGCGCGCCAGTTCTTCGAGCTCGGGATACGGCGCATCGGGCGAGACCAGCGCGAACTGCACGATGTTGACCAGCCCGGGATTCACCTTCAGCACCTGGATGTCGCCGATCTCGGGCGGCAACGACGGGCGCAGCGCGTTCAGCTCGCGCTCCACCTCTTCGTACTTCTTCTCTGCATCGACGAAGGAATAGAACTCCGCCACGATCTGCGCGCCGCCGTCGCTGCTGCGCGATTCGATCTTCTTCATATCGTCCAGCTCGCTCAGGCGGTCTTCGATCGGCTTCACCACCAGGCGCTCGACTTCCTGCGGCTCGGCGCCCGGATAGGGCACCGTGATGCGCACGCGGCCTACCGGAAAGTGCGGATCCTCCTGGCGCGGGATGTTGAAGAACGACGTCACCCCGAGCGCAATGAGCATCGCGAACGCGACCAGCGTGAACTGGTAGCGTCGAATCGGAAACTCGAAAAAGCTCACAGCCGCGCGCTCCGCGCCGACGCCGCGGCTTCGTGCGCCTTGCTCGTCGCTTTGAAGATCGCTACGCGTTCGCCGTCTTCCAGATACAGCGCGCCATCCGTGATGACCTGCTCGCCGGCGTCGACACCATTCGCTAGTGCGACGATGCCGCCTTCGATGAACGCGACTTCGATGTCGCGCGAGCGCGCACGATCCTTGTCGAGCACGAACAGGCGCGCGCTGCGACCGGCGCCTTCGACGATTGCGCCGATCGGCACGTACACGCGCGAGCCGCTGGAGGCAGAGGAGGGCACGATCGTGAGCTTCGCGACCAGTCCACTCTTCAGCGGCAGCTCCGCGCGGTCATCGATCGCGACTTCAATGCCGAACATGCCGCTGGCGCGATCGGCTGCGCTGGCGATCTCGGTCACTTTGCCGTCGAGCTTCGTGTCAGGCAGTGCGTCGAGTTTGACGCGCACGGCGTCGCCGAGCCGTACCTGCACGATCTCCCGGTCGGCGAGCCCAGTGCGCACGATGAAACCGCGATCCTGCGCACCGAGCACCAGCACCGGCGCGCCAGCTGCGACCACTTCCCGTTCTTCCGCGAGCCGACGCAGGACCGTGCCATCGCGCGGCGCGACGATCGCGGCGTAGCTCCAGTTGAACTGCGCCGAGTTCAAGGTTGCCTCCGCCATCGCGGCCTGCGTACGCAGATCCTGCAACTGCTCGAGACTGATGACCTTGTCCGCGTAGAGCCGTTCGCCGCGCGCCACGTCGCGATTGGCTTTTTCGCAAGCCTGGCGTGCCTGTTCGACCTGCGCGTTGACTTCCGTCTGCTCGATCTCCGCGAGCTTCTGGCCTTTGCGCACCAGCTCGCCTTCGGTCACTGCGAGATGCTTGATCACGCCGCCGACTTTGAACGCGAGCCGGATCTCGTCGCGGTTCGCGAGCACGCCATTGGTGCGGATCGACGGCGCAGCCGGTCCCGCTGTCGCGACGGCAACGCGAACCGGAGTGGGCGGCAGCGGCGCATCCTTCGCAGTGCTGTTGCAGCCGGCGACGAAGGTAGTGCAGGCGGTGAGGACGAACAGGTGAACGATGCGCATGGTCAAGCCCCTGGATCGAGCGGCAGGTCTCCCGCCGAGGTCGCGTATTCCAGCTCCGCACGCCGTGCCAGGACGTCGAAGCGAGTGAGGTTGTGATTCAGCTCGGCACTGGTGAGCGCGCTGCGCGCGTCGATGAACTCGACCTGGTTGATCACACCTTCGTCGCGCTTGCGGCTTGCGATGCGGAACGCGGCGCGTGCGGCGTCGGCTCGCGCCGCTGCCGTCGTCAAGGAGTCCTGCGCGGTGGTTAGTCGATCGAACGCCTGCTGAACTTCGAGGCGGATCTGTTGTGCTATCTCTTCCTTGCGCAGAATCAGTTGTCGCTCGGCCGCACGTGCCTGTCGAGCTCGCGCGGCATCGCCGCCGCCATCGAAAATGCGCCAGGTGAAGAGCAGCGACGCCGTGGCGAAGTCGTAGCCTTCGCCCACGCGGTAATCGGCACCCTGGGTGCCGCCGTCGAGAGCCAGCGTCAGCACCGGCCAGCGCTGCTTGCGCGCGACAGTCACCTGCTCTGACGCCGCCTTGCGTTGCTGCTCGACGCGACTGAGCTCCGGGCGACGCTCGAGTGCGTCGGTCCACAACTGCGGCAACGGTTGCGCCGATCGCGACGCCTCCGCCGGCGGCGACGAGGCATCGATCGGCGCCAGCAGCTCGCGGTTGAGCAGAAAGTTGAAGAAGCTCTGCGACTGCGTCGCGAGATTCTCGGTCTCGCGCAGCCGCTGCTCGACGGCCAGCAACTCGGTCTTCGCGCGCAGTACCTGGTCTTCCGTGATCTTGCCGTTATCGAACAGCGATTCGTTGACGCGCAGGTTCTCGCGCAGCAACGCCTGGCTGGCCGACACGATGTCGACGGCGCTGCGCGCCTTCAACCAATCCAGGTAGCCGATCGTCACGTCGCGGCGCAGGGCGCGAGCGACCGCCATGCGATTGAAGGTGGTTGCGTCGAGCAACGCACGCTGCGCTCGAACAGCCGCAGGAATCGCCGGCGCATACAAGGGCTGACGCACGACCACGCGTGTGTCCTGCTCCTCGCTGCGCAGGAACGGCACAGTGATGTCTTCGGTCGACGTGAAGCGGGGCGGCCGCCCTTGCGCAGTCAATAGCTCGTTGAGCGTTGCGAAGACCGGATTGAGCGCGGTCCCGACCGGGATCTCGAACTCGCGGCCGCCGTCGGAGCGCGAGTAGCGCGCCGCCAGCGAAATCTCCGGAAAGAAGCGCGCGCGCGCGGCTGCCAGCGCTGCGGTTGCCTTGTCCACTTCCAGCGCTTCGCCCTGCAGCGCGAGATTGCTGTGCAAGGCCTCGACGACGTAGTGCTCGACGACGACGTCGAACTCCTGCGCCGGCTCGGCATGCGCGACGAACGTCGCGAGGCCCATGCCGCCGATAGCGATGACACGCCCGATCACGATCCAACCCCGGAATTCCCCTCAGTGCACGTAAGATCGTAATGCGCCTGTAAAACCCGACCGGTAGGGCGAGACTCGAGGCAAAAAAAAGCCCTCCGCCGTATTACGACGGAGAGCCAAGGGGGTTCGAGGATCAGCCGTGAGCCGGGGCGGCGGCAGTGATTGGACTTGCGGCCGATTGCGGCCGGTCCGCTTCGATCGTCGGCGGGATCAGCTTGTAGATCGCCGGTGTGACGATACGCGCCACCACTGTTGACGAAATCAGCCCGCCGATGATCACCCAGGCGAGCGGCGAGTACATCGCAGAGTTCTGCAACGCCAGCGGCAACAGGCCGCCGATCGCAGTCAAACTGGTGAGCAGAATCGGCAGGAAGCGCACTTCGCCCGCGCGCTCGATTGCTTCATCCAGCGGCACGCCTTCCGAGCGCAGTCGATTGGTGAAGTCGACCAGCAGGATCGAGTTCTTGGTCTCGATGCCGATCAGCGCGATGAAGCCGATCGTCGCCGTGAAGGAAATCGTGTTGCCGGTCAGTCCGAGCATCAGGATGCCGCCCGCGATGCCGAACGGCACGACCGTGAGCACGATGAGCGTGCTCTTGAAGTTGCCGAACTCCAGCACGAGGATCGCGACGATGCCGAGCAACGCGATGACCAGCGCCGACTGCAAACCGCCGAAGCTCTCGGTGCGCGTCTCCAGCTCGCCGCCAGGTACATACGAATAGCCGCGCGGCCATTCCATCTGATCGAGCCGCTCGAGCACGGCCTTGGTTACGCGATCCGTGTTGTAGCCGCTCTTGACGTCTGCATCGATCGTCACCGCGCGCTCGCGGTTGTAGCGGTGAATCTCGGTCGGCGCTGAGGTGAACTCCACACGTGCAAGTTGCGCGAGCGGCAGCGTGTCACCGCTCAGCGTCGCGACCCGCACCTGATCGAGCGCGCGCACGTCGGGACGCGCATCGATCGGCGTGCGCACCATGATGTCGTACTGCTCGCCGTCGGTGTCCTTGAAACGACCCGCCGGAATTCCTGCAACCGCGAGTCGCACCGCGCGATCGAACTCGACCGAGGGCACGCCCAGCAATGCCGCCTTGTGCGAATCGATCGCGAGGCTCAGGTTCGTGCGCCGCATGCGCACCGGGTTCTCGACGTCGCGCGTACCCGGCGTCTCCTTGATGATCTTCTCGACCTTCGCGGCGAGCGCATCGAGTCGATCCAGATCCGGCCCGATGACGCGAACTGCAATCGGCGCAGTGATCGGCGGACCGTTGCGAAACTCGCGCACGTGAATGCGCGCGTTCGGATATTTCTGCAGCTCGCGGCGCAGCTCGTCGAGCTCGCGCGGCGTGTCGTTCGGGCTGTACTTCGACAGCTTCACGAACACGTCCGCGTAGCTGCTGTCGCCCTCGTTGCCGGTCTCGTTGTAGTAGATGCGCGGGTTGCCGTGGCCGAGATTCGCGAAGTACGAATCGAGGTTCGGCAGCGCCTTGAGTTTGCTCTCGACGAAGTGCAGCGCGCGATCGGTTTCGGCAAGGCTGCTGCCGTCCGGCGTTTCGACGGTCACCAGGAAGTGCGGCGTATCGGCCTTCGGGAACAGGCTGAAGCCGATGAGGCCGCCGACGCCGAGCATCACGACTACGCAGCCGGCGAGCGAGACCCACACGGTGAGTTTCGGACGCGCCAGCGCGCGGTGCAGGATCGGCTGGTAGAAGCGATGAATCGCGCCGGTGATCCACTGCAGCAGGCGATTGCCGTGTGCATCTTCGCGCTCCTTGAGCACGCGACTGGCGAGGAACGGGATGATCGTCAACGCGATCAGCAGCGAGGCACCGACGGTCACGAGCACGGCGGTCGGCAGCACGCGAATGAACTGGCCCGAAGTTCCGCCGATCATCATCAGCGGCAGGAACGCGAACATGATCGTCGCGGTGCAGCCGACGATCGCCTCGAAGATCTGGCGCGTCGCGAGGATCGCAGCCTGCATGCGCGAGTGCCCCTCACGCAGGAAGCGCGCGATGTTCTCCACGACCACGATCGAGTCGTCGACCAGCAGGCCCAGCGCCACGACGAAGCCGGCGATGGAAATCTGGTTGAGCGAGAAGCCGAGGAAGTACAGCGCCGACAGGCCGATCGCGAGCGACAGCGGAATCGAGATCATGACGACGCTCGCCGCGCGCAGGCCGAGCGGCAGCAGTGTGATCGCAACGAGCGCAATCGCGATCCCGAAATCGTCCGTGAGGCGATCGAGGCGATGCGCGACGTTCTTCGATTGATCGAAGCCGAGCTGCAGATGAATGCGCTTCGGCAGCTGCGTCTTGAAGCGCTCCGCGGCGGCAAGGATGCGCTCGCGGACTTCGAAGATGTTGTAGCCGTCCTTCTGGTTCGCGGTCACGAACACGGCGCGCTGGCCGTTGAAGCGGCCGGTGTAGACCTGCTCCTGCGTATCCCAGCTCACCTCGGCGATGTCGCGCACGCGCACGCTGCGGCCGTCGGCTACGGCAACAACGGTGTCGCGCACCTCATCGAGCGTCGCGTAGCTGCCCGAAGTCTTGAGGCTGAACGTGCGGCTGCCGACGTCGATCGAGCCGCCAGGAATGTTCGCGTTCTCGCTCTGCAATGCCTGCAGCACGCGACCCGGCGCGAGCTTCAGCTCCGCCATGCGCGGCAGGTCGAGCGCGACTCGCAGCTCACGCGCGGGATATGCCCACGTCTCCGCGGTGCGCACGCCGTTGAGCGTTTTCAGCGTGTCTTTCAAGTCGCGCGCGTAGTCTTCGAGCTCGCGATAGGGCGCGTCCGGCGAAACCAGCGCGAACTGCACGATATTGACGAGCCCCGGGTTCGACTTGCGGATCTCGACCTTCGTGAGCTCCGACGGGAGCGTCGGCCGCAGCGCGTTGATCTCGCGCACCACCTCGTCGTACTTCTTCTCGGTGTCGACCGAGGAGTAGAACTCCGGCTGGATCACCGCGACGCCGTCATTGCTGTGCGACTCGATCTTCTTGATGTCGTCCAGCTCGCTGAGCCGGTCCTCGATCGGTTTCACCACCAGCCGCTCGATGTCCTGCGGCTCGGCGCCGGGATACACCACGATGATCTGGTAGATCGGTATCGGGAAGTACGGGTCTTCCTGGCGCGGAATACCACGGTACGCGGTGATGCCGAGCGCCACGAGCATCGCGAATGCGATGATCGTGAACTGATAGCGGCGGATCGGGAATTCGAGCAGGCTCATTGCAGTCCTCCGCGATGCCCGCTGCCGCGCAGCTCGGCGAGAGGTTCGGCCAAAGTGACCTGTTCGCCGTCTTCGAGATACTGCGCGCCATCCGTGATGACCTGTTCGCCTGCTTCGATGCCGCTGGCGATAGCGACTTTCTCGCCTTCGATGAAGGCAACCTCGACGTCGCGGCGGCGTGCCTTGTCCTTGTCGAGCACGAACAGGCGCGCGGTGCGGCCGTCGCCTTCGACGATCGCGCCGATCGGCACATACACGCGCGAACCGGCGGTCGCCGATGACGGCACTACCGTGAGCTTCGCGACCAGGCCGCTCTTCAACGGCAGATTGGTCGGATCGAGCGTGACTTCGATGCGGAACATGCCGCTCGCACCGTCTGCGGCGCTCGCGACTTCAGTGATCTTGCCGCTGAGCGACGCGTCCGGCAGCGCATCGAGATGCACTTGCGCGGCGTCGCCGAGCCGCACCTGCACGATCTCGCGATCCGCAAGGCCGGTGCGCACGATGAAACCTTTGTCTTGCGCACCGAGCACGAGCACCGGCGCGCCGGCGGCAACCAGCTCGCGCTCCTCGGCGAGCTTGCGCAGCACGGTGCCGTCGCGCGGCGCGACGATGGCGGCGTAATTCGAATTGAACTCAGCGGAGTTCAGCCCGGCCTCGGCGACCGCAGCCTGCGTGCGCAGATCCTGCAATTGTTCGAGGCTGATGACCTTGTCTTCGTACAGCCGCTCGCCACGCGACACGTCGCGCTTCGCTTTCTCATGCGCCTGGCGCGCCTGCTCGACCTGCGCATTCACTTCGGTCTGCTCGATCTCGGCCAGCCGCTGGCCTTTGCGCACGTGCTCCCCTGCGGACACGGCGAGCTTGCGGATGACGCCGCCGACCTTGAAAGCCAGGCGGATCTCATCCTTGTTCGCGAGCAAGCCGTTGGTACGGATCGAAGGCGCGGCCGGACCGCTGGTCGCAGTCGCAACGCGCACCGGCGTCGCGGCGGGAGCTTCGACAGTCGCCTTGCTGTTGCAGCCGGCGACCAGAGCGGCGAGCGCCGCGGTGACTAGAAACCTCGAGGTACGCATGATCAGGCTCCCGGCTCGACCGGGATCTCTCCCGTTGAAGTCGCGTATTCCAGCTCCGCATGCCGTGCGAGGACGTCGAAGCGAGTGACGTTGTGATTCAGCTCGGCGCCGGTCAGCGCGCTGCGCGCGTCGATGAACTCGACCTGGCTGATGACGCCTTCGTCGCGTTTGCGACTGGCGATACGAAATGCAGCGCGGGCCGCGTCGGCACGCGCGGCAGCAGTCGCGAGGGAATCGCGCGCGGTGGTGAGACGATCGAAAGCTTGCTGGACCTCGAGGCGGATCTGCTGCGCGATCTCTTCCTGGCGCAGCACGACTTGCCGCTCGGCCGCGCGCGCCTGGCGCACGCGTGCCTCGTCGCCGCCGCCATCGAACAGGCGCCAGGTGAAAACCAGCGAGGCGACGCTGAAGTTGTAGCCATCGCCGAAGCGATAGTCGACGCCTTGCGAGCCCGCATCCACGCCGAGCGACAGCGTCGGCCACTTCTGCTTGCGGGCAATGCGAGTCTGTTCCTCTGCGGCTTTGCGCAGCTCATCGACGCGCGCGACTTCCGGCCGGCGGTTCAGTGCGGAGGACCACAGTTGCTCGAGCGCGCCGCCTTGCCCGGGCGGCGCAGTTGGCGGCGAGGACACCTCGATGCCGGCGAGCAGATCGCGATTCAGCAAAAAGTTGAAGAAGCTCTGCGCCTGTGTGGCGAGGTTCTGCGTTTCGCGCAGCCGCTGGTCGACGGCCAGCAGCTCGGTCTTGGCGCGCAGCACCTGGTCTTCGGTGATCTTGCCGTTGTCGAACAGCGATTGATTGACGCGCAGGTTCTCGCGCAGCAACTCCTGGCTGGAGGCCACGATGTCGACGGAACTGCGCGCCTTGAGCCAATCGAGATAAGCAATCGTGATGTCACGCCGCAGGGCGCGGGCGACGGCCATTCGGTTGTAGCTGCTCGCACCGAGCAGCGCGCGCTGTGCGCGGACCGCAGCCGGAATTGCCGGGGCGTAGATCGGTTGGCGTACGACGACGCGCGTGTCCTGCTCTTCTTCGCGCAGGAACTCGACAGTGGTGTCGGAGATCTGCGGGAACTGCGCGGGCCGGCCTTGCTGAGCCAGCAGCTCGTTCAGAGTGGAGTAGACGGGGTTGAGCGCGGTGCCGGTCGGGATCGTGAACTCGCGGCCGCCTTCGGCGCGGGAGTAGCGGGCTTGCAGCGAGATTTCCGGATAGAACCGCGCTCGGGCTGCGGCGAGCGCCTGGGCTGCACGTTCGACTTCGAGCGTCTCGCCTTGCAGGGCGAGGTTGCTGCGCAGGCCCTCGGCTACGTAGCGCTCGACCACCGCGTCGAATTCGCCGTCGCCCGCTTGGGCGACCGCGGCGAAGGACGCGGTGAGACCGAGACAGCCGAGGACCAATTGGCGCAGCACGTATGCACGCTCAAGTGCCGACGTCGTTGAGGGCCGTGATCTCGACCGTCGCGCGCTGCTCGTGCGTTACCGTCGGGCTGCTGAAGGCAGCGGCGCCGGCGAACACCGACCATGCGAGCACGGAGACGAGGAAGAAGGATTCGACCGCATTCGAAAAACGCTCTTTGAGTGACGACATGATGACTCTCCCTTTGCTTTGTGGTTACGGACGTTGAAGGTTTAGAACTTGGTTTACAGATTAGACACGTGTCAAAAGTTGATCAAAAAAAACCGGGTCAGCCTTTCAACCCGCAGGTCAGGCTGTGGCGAATCAATGCGAGCGCCTGCTGGCTCAGCTGCTGGACGCTGATACCCACTTCCGCGAGCGGCTCGCCCTTGTTGATCGCAATCTGGATCAGACCGTGCATGAAACCCCACAGCACGCGCGAGACCACCTGCAGATCGCCGACGTCTGCGCGGATGGTGCCGTCACGCTGCCCGGTGGCGAGCGCCTCGACGACCACGTCGTGGACGCGCTTGCCGCACTCGATGCACGGCAACGCCTGCGGGCTGGGCTCGGTGCTGCCGTCGTGCGCGAGCGTCTCGAGCCGCGCGCAGGCATCGAAGAAATGCGGGAATTCCTGGGCGTACGCCATGTAGGCGCGGCCGCACGCTTCGACCTTGTCCATGCCCGTGCGGGCGCGCGCAGTCGCTTCTACGAAACGCTGATGCAGCACTTCGAGCGCGCGGGCCGAGATCGCGAAGTGCAGATCCTGCTTGTCCTTGAAGTACACGTAGACCAGCGCGCGGCTCAACCGCGCGCGGCGGGCGACGCTGTCCATGGTGACTGCGTCCCAGCCCAGCTCGCGGTAGAGCTCTACCGCGGCCTCGACGATTTCGTCGCGGCGGCGTTCTTTCTCCTCCTGGCGGCGTTCAGCGATGTACGACATGGAGCCGTACGCTACGCCGCCATTGACACAGTGTCAACAGATAAATAGGTGTCAACAGAAAGATTCTCGTCGAGCTACTGCCTCGGCAGCAGGAAGCGCAGCCCGTGCTGGTTGAGGATCGCCCCCTCCGTGGTGATCCGCTCGAGCGTCGGACCTTCCTTAAGTGCCTGACCCTCGGTGTATTTCCGCATGTTCACGAACACGAAGCGCTCGGCCGGCTTGGCCGAGTAGACGTGGATGTCGAGGTGCAGCTCGGGGAGCGAAGTCCCGCTGGCGGCCAGATCAATCGGGGTCGGCAGCACTTCCTGATCTTCCGCAGCTTGCGCGGCGGTTTGCGCAGGAATCGTGGCTGGCGCGACCGCGGGTGCCTGGATCGGACGCACCATCGGCGGCCCGTCTGGAACGTTGCCGGCTGCAGCGAGCTGCGGATCTGCGCTCGCTGCGCCATTCGCGTCGACGCTGCCCGCTTCGTCGGCCAGCGCGTGCACGGACGGATCTGTCGACGTAACGGGCGACGGATTGCCGCGAGGCATCCGGCTCGCGCTCGCAGGCAGCGGCACTTGTGTGCCAGTGCGCGCGTCGTTCGTTGCTGGCGCAGCGCTCTCACTCCGAGCTGGCGGCGCGCTCGACTTCGCATCGCCATCGCGCATCAGCACGACGAGCAGCACGCCAAGGTTCAACACCAACAGCGCAGCGACAGCGACAACCCACCAAGGTTTGTTGCTACGACGCTCGCGAACTTGCACGTCGGCGAGCGAAGGGCCGACCTGCCGTTGCCGCTCGTTCTCCGATTTCTTCAGCGCATCGAGAATGAAGCTCATCAGGACGCTCCCGGGCTGTCCTGCGCCTGTGCGACCAGCAGCGGCGCACCGGTCGAGTTGGTGACCGTGTCGAGCACGATCTGCGTCTGCACGCCGGCGATGCCGTCGACGTTGAGCCGATGCTGTCGCTGAAAATCTTCCACCATGCGCACGAGCTCCTCGTCGTAGACGTCGCTGGAGTTGCCGTCCTTCGCTTTGCCATGAGCCGTATTCAGCGAATCGCGCAGCCAGCGCACGCCGGCGCCTTGCATGCCCGCGGACAGCGCGCGCGGCGTCGCGACTTGCGGTCGCCACAGGATCAGATAATCGCCGAACCAAAGTCGCGACAGCGACGCGATGGAGATCTCGCGTGTGGTATCCGCGAAGCGCACTTGCGCGGTTTCGGAATTCAGGCCGGCGACCACGACCTGGTGCGCGTTGCCGGCGTCGTCGATCAGCGTGAGGATCGCGGGACGATTGAGCGTGCGCAGCTGGCCCCACGAGCCTTGCTGATACACACATTCCAATCCTTGCTGCTGCGCCTGATTGCAGGGCCGCCCCTTGGTCGGGTCGAACTTTGCGCCCCACAGCGCAAACAGCTGCGCAAACGCTGTTTCTGTAGTGGTTTGAGCGGGCTGCTCCTTCAGCTGTGTCTCGATGTCCTGTCCTGTGGGTGCCGCCGCCGGCTGCGGCGCGCTCGGCGCGGGCGCGAGCTCGGCCGCTGTCGGCACTGCTTGCGGCTGCGGCTCCAGCGAAACGACTTTGTCTTCGCCCGCAGCGTGACTCGTCGAGCCATCGGGCCACAGGAGCCAGACGCCGATCGCTAGCCCGGCTACGGCGACGGCGGCCGAAACTCCGACGAGCAACTTGGTCCACTGCGGACTGAATGCGCGGCCGTACACTTCTCCCGCCGCCTCGCGCACCAGCGCCGGACCGATGCGGTGCTCTTCCTGCGTGAACGCGCCGAGCAGCGCGCGATCGCAGATCACGTTGATGATGCGCGGAATGCCGTTGCTGAGCCGGTGGACCTCACGCAGCGCCGTGGCGGAGAAGACGTCGCCCGTCGCGGAGCCTGCGACTTTCAATCGATGAGTGACGTACGCGGCAGTCTCCACACGCGACAGCGGATCGAGATGATAGCGACCCGTGATGCGCTGAGCGAGCTGACGCAGCTCGACGCGCGCCAGCACTTCGCGCAGCTCCGGTTGGCCGATCAGGATGATCTGCAAGAGCTTCTGCGACGCAGTCTCCAGGTTCGTGAGCAGGCGCACCTGCTCCAGCGTTTCCGGCGTGAGGTTCTGCGCCTCGTCGACGATCACGACGACGCGCCGGCCCTTGGCGTGCGATTCCAGCAGCCGCTTGTTCAGCAGGTCGACCAGATCCTTGATGCTCGACGCATCCTCGTCGCGCATGAAGATGCCGAGCTCTTCGCAGATCGTCAGCACGAACTCAACGGGCGTTAATTGCGGATTGAGGATGACCGCGACGTCCGCGTGTCCCGGCATGCGTTCGAGCAGCGAACGCACCACCGTGGTCTTGCCGGTCCCGACTTCGCCGGTGAGCTGGATGAAGCCGCCGGCCTCGTTGATCCCGTACAGCAGGTGCGCGAGCGCCTCCGCGTGCCGCTCGCTCATGAAGAGGTAGCGCGGATCGGGGGTGATTGCGAAGGGCTTCTCGCCCAGCCCGAAAAAGCTCGTGTACATGCGGTGCGCCGAAAACGGGGAAAAGATGATGCTCGCCGCGCTCAGCTCTTGCAACGCGGGACGCTCCCGCTACGGGTCGAGCGCCGGGTTAATTCACTTCAATAGTGACCCGATCCGCCTTGGCACGGCTGGTGAGTCCCGATACGCTTCCGACCGACTTTTGCAACGGACGTCCGTCAAGCATCGTGAAGGCACTTTCATTCCAGCAGCTCACGAAGACCTACAAGAACGGTGTGCAGGCCCTCAAGGGCATCGACCTGACGGTCGAAGAGGGCGATTTCTTCGCGCTGCTGGGGCCGAATGGCGCCGGCAAGACCACTGCAATCGGCATCGTCACCTCGCTGGTCAACAAGAGCAGCGGCAAGGTCGAGGTGTTCGGCCATGACATCGACCGCGAGCTGGCGATCGCGAAATCCTGCATCGGCCTCGTGCCGCAGGAGATCAACTTCAACCAGTTCGAGACCGTCAGCACGATTCTGGTAAATCAGGCCGGCTTCTACGGCATCCCGCGGCGCGTCGCGCACGACCGCCTGGAGAAGTATCTCGGCGCGCTGCAGCTCTGGGAAAAGCGCAATGCCGTTTCGCGCACGCTGTCCGGCGGCATGAAGCGCCGCCTGATGATTGCGCGCGCGCTGATGCACGAGCCGCGCTTGCTGATCCTTGACGAGCCGACCGCGGGCGTGGACATCGAAGTGCGCCGGACCATGTGGACGTTCATGCGCGACATCAATGCCGCCGGCACGACCATCATCCTGACGACGCACTACCTCGACGAGGCGGAGAGCCTCTGCCGCCACGTCGCGATCATCGACAAGGGCCGCATCATCGAGAACGATCGCATGAGCACCGTGCTGCGCAAGCTGCAGACCGAAGTGTTCGTGCTGAACCTGCGCAATCCGATCTCCGCCGCGCCGGTGTTGCCGGGCTATCGCGTCGTCATGCCGGACGACCACACGCTCGAGATCGAAGTTTCCAAGGAACAGAACCTGAACGACATCTTCTCGCGACTCACCGCGGCCGGGATCGATGTGCTGTCGATGCGTAACAAGACGAATCGATTGGAAGAGTTGTTCATGCGGTTGGTCGAGCAGCAGCCGGCAAAGGCGGCGTCATGACCACGCCGCAGCAGATGCTGGAGCGCTCGGCCGCGGCTCGCGCACACGATGAGGAAGCGGCGCTCACGCGCACCGCCTTCGTCGGTTTCGCGACCATCGTGATCCGCGAGTTCAATCGCATCATTCGCATCTGGGGCCAGACGATCGTGCCGCCGGCGATCACGGCGACGCTGTACTTCGTGATCTTTGGCAGCCTCATCGGTCGACGCATCGGCGACATGGGCGGCTACACGTACATCCAGTACATCGCGCCCGGCCTGATCATGATGTCGGTGATCACGAACTCTTACGGCAACGTCGTGTCGTCGTTCTTCGGCGCGAAGTTCGGCAAGCACATCGAAGAGCTGCTGGTGTCGCCGCTGCCGAACTGGCTGATCGTGTGCGGCTACATGGTCGGCGGCATCGCTCGCGGCTTGATCGTCGGCGCTGTGGTCACGACGATCACGCTGATCTTCACGCGGCTGCACGTGTACAGCGTGCCCGTCGTGATCTCGGCGGTGTTGCTCAGCTCGATCGTGTTCGCGCTGGCGGGCATGATCAACGCGGTGTTCGCCAAGAACTTCGATCAGATCTCGTTCATTCCCACGTTCGTGCTGACGCCGCTGACGTACCTGGGCGGCGTGTTCTACACGATCAAGCTGCTGCCGACGTGGGCGCAGGGCCTGTCGCACGCCAACCCGATTCTCTACATGGTTAATGCGTTCCGCTACGGATTCCTCGGCGTCTCGGACGTCGATATCCGGTTTGCGTACACGATGATGATCGGCGCAGCTGTCGCGCTGTTTGCGCTGTGCGTGTGGCTGCTGACACGAGGCGTGGGCACCCGGGAGTAACAGAGTCAGGCTAAAGCCTGACCCACAAGAGCGGGATGACTGTGGGTCGGGCTTTAGCCTGACTCTTCTTCCTCTCCTGGCTCTTGCATCAACCTTTCCCAATCCTCAATAATCTCGCGCGCAATCTCGACGTCCTCGTCGTCGACTGCCACGCCCACCAGATTCCCCAGCGGCAATTCCCCCGCGCCACTCTGCAGGAACTCTCCTTGCACCATCGCGTGCACGCCCGCTTGTTCGAGGACGTGCATCACGATATGTGCCTGGATGTTGTTCGCGGCTTCGTAAACGCGCTTCATGGCAGCTCGGTGGTGCCCATCAAGTACCGGTCGCATTCGCGCGCCGCGCCGCGACCTTCGTTGATCGCCCACACCACGAGGCTCTGCCCACGACGGCAGTCGCCCGCGGCGAACACGCCCGGGATGCTCGTCGCGAATTTGCCGTGCTCGGCTTTCACGTTGCTGCGCGGATCCGTTTCGACCGAGAGATCCTTCAGCAGCATCTGCTCGGGCCCGAGGAATCCCATCGCCAGCAGCACGAGCTGCGCCGGATGCGTGCGCTCGGTGCCGGCGACTTCGGCCGGCACGAACTGACCTTTCTCGTTCTTGCGCCACTCGATCTGCACGGTGACGATTTCCTGCAGCGCGCCGTTGGCGTCGCCGCCGAAGCGTTTCACCGTCGTCAGATACGTGCGGGGGTCGGCGCCGAACTTCGCCGCCGCTTCTTCCTGGCCGTAATCGAGCTTGTAGACCTTCGGCCACTCCGGCCACGGATTGTCGTCGGCGCGATCCAGCGGCGGCTGCTGCATGATCTCGAGCTGCGTGAGGCTCTTGCAGCCCTGGCGCATCGCCGTCGCGACGCAGTCGGTGCCGGTGTCGCCGCCGCCGATCACGATCACATCGCGATCCCGCGCATGAATCGGCGTGTGCTCCGGACCGCCGTTCAGCAGCGCCTTGGTGCTCTCGGTCAGATACTCCATCGCGAAGTGCACGCCCTTGAGCTTGCGTCCGTCGATGGGCAGGTCGCGCGGTTGCGTCGCGCCGGTGCAGAGCACCAGCGCATCGAAATCCTTGCGCAGCAGCTGTGCCTCGACGTTGTCGCCGACGTGCGCGTTGCAGATGAACTTGATGCCTTCGCGCTCCATCATCTTCAGACGCCGCTCGACGACTTCGCGTTTGTCGAGCTTCATGTTCGGAATGCCGTACATGAGCAGACCGCCGGGGCGATCATCGCGCTCGAGCACGGTCACGCTGTGTCCCGCGCGATTCAGTTGCGCGGCTGCGGCGAGTCCCGCAGGACCGGAGCCGATCACTGCTACCTTCTTGCCCGTGCGCTGCTTCGGCGGCTCGGGGATCACCCAGCCTTCGTCCCAGCCGTGATCGACGATCGCATTCTCGATCGTCTTGATCGTCACCGGCGGCGCATTGATGCCGAGCACGCACGAGCCTTCGCACGGCGCCGGGCACACGCGCCCGGTGAACTCCGGGAAGTTGTTGGTCATGTGCAGGCGTTCGAGCGCTTCGCGCCACAACCCGCGATACACCAGGTCATTCCATTCCGGGATCACGTTGTTGACCGGGCAGCCCGAGGCCATGCCACTGATCAGTTTGCCGGTGTGGCAGAACGGTACGCCGCAGTCCATGCAGCGCGCGGCCTGATTGCGCAGGCGCCGCTCTTCCATGTGGTGATGGAACTCTTTCCAGTCGCGCACGCGCTCCTGCGGCGTCCGATCGACCGGCAGCTCGCGCAGGTATTCGATGAAACCGGTGGGTTTGCCCATCAGTTTCCTCCCACCCGCGCGGTGTCTTT
>DATJIP010000129.1:0-14337 GCA_035493235.1 Steroidobacteraceae bacterium | reverse complement strand
ACAGCAGGCGGCTTGCAGTGGGGCTCGGCTGTCGACGGTACGCGCGTCTACGTGTCGAATCCGAACAGCAACTCGATTCCATGGACGCCGCTGGGTGGCTCATCCACGACCAAGGGTGGATGGAGCGCACTCGACGCTGCCACGGGCCAGATCCTGTGGCAGAAGCTAGATCCCAACTTCGGCGCGGGTCTCGGCGGCGGACCGTCCGGTCCGGTCAGCACTGCTAACGGCATCGTATTCGGCTGCTCGCTCGACGCGGTCGGAAACATGTATGCGCTGAACGCGGCGACCGGCGCGCAGCTCTGGAGCTTCGCGAGCGGCGGCTCGTGCCTGTCAGGCGCTGCGATCTCCGACGGCATGGTGTTCTGGGGCTCGGGTTACAGCAACTTCGGATTTGGAACGTTCAACAACAAGCTGTACGCGTTCGGATTGCCTCAATAGAGAGTCGCGATCGCCGGCGCCCGTCACGTGGTGCGCCGGCGGCCGGACATCGGGACTATCCGTCGGCTGCGGGCTGTCGCTGGTTGGGCGAGTCACACGTACGTGGTCAGCGACGGCAGAAAATCCGTTTCTGCGTGTGCACTAGCCGCGCCGCCACCACGCATAAGCCGGCACTCCAATCACCACGATACCCAGCCCCCACAGCGACTCGATCGGCCTCTCCACTAGCGTGTTGAACACGAACGCCAGCGCCGTAACGATGAAGATCGCCGGCGTCCACGGATAACCCCACGCGCGATACGGCCGCGGCCACTCCGGCCGCTTCCGGCGCAACACGAAGATCGCAGCGCCCGTCGCTGCGTGAAACACGAACACCGCGAAGATGACGTACGTGCCGAGCTGCTCGTACGATCCCGTGTACACCAGGAGAATCGACCAGGCTGCCTGAGCGATCAGACACGCTCCGGGCGTGAGATGAACCGGATGAATCTTCGCCAGCGCATGGAAGAACAGACCATCCTGCGCCATCGGCAGATAAATCCTTGCGGCCGTCAGGATGCAAGTAGCCAGACATCCGACGATCGAGATCAACACCGCGACTGCCATCAGTCGCGCCGGCCCCGCGCCGAACAGCGAGTGCGCCGCCGCCTCGCCAATCCGTGATGCCGCGCCGAGCTCCTGCGGCGGCAGAGCGCGAAGGTAAACGACGTTGATCAGCAGGAACAGCACTGCCGTCGCGAGCGCACCGACGATCATGCCGCGCGGCAGATTGCGCGCCGGGTCGCGAATCTCGCCGGCGCAGAAGGCGGCCTGATACCAGCCGTCGAAGCACCACAAGACTCCGATCATCGCGACGCCGAGCGCGCCGATGCTGATCCCGCCAGTCGAAAGCGCTGTCGGCGCAGTCGTCGCGGCTTGCGGCGTGACTGCAAGCCCGAACACGATCAACGCGACCATCGCAAGAATCTTCACCGCAGCGATCGCATTCTGCAGACCGGCGCCCGCTTGCAAGCCGAAGTAGTTGACGAGCGTGACTACAGCGATCAGCAGCGCTCCACCGAACTTGCCTCCGATGACTCCGAGTGCGGGCCAGAGCTCACCTGCACCTTCAGCCGCGGCCACCGCCAGGTAAGCGATCGAGCCCGTCTGAATCACCAGAAACGAAGTCCAGCCAAACAGAAATCCCCACAGCGGCCCGTAGGATTCTTTCAGGAACTGATACGCGCCGCCGGCCTCGGGAAACATCGTGCCCAGCTCCGCGTAGGTGAATACGCCAGCCAGCGTGACGAGTCCGCCGATGACCCAGAGCATCAGCACGACAATTGGATCTGGAGCTGCGCGCGGCACGATGCTCGCGGCGATGAAGATGGCGGAGCCGACGATCGTGCTGAACGTAATGAGGCTCACGTCCCAAGTGCCGAGCGCACGGACGAGCTTCGGGGTCGGCGGTGGTGTCATTGAGCTCAGGTGGCTCTCGTAGTTCTTCGGTACGGCGGATGCTGCCACACTATGGCTCGCGCTGGAGGACAGACATGAGCGAGCAGGGTTGGCAGGGATTCCTCGCCGCTGAGGGTGTCGAGGACTGGGTTGTGGTGCACGGTGGTGCGACCGCTGTCTTTCGCGTCGGCTCGCTGAGCGATGGGGCGCGCTTGGCTGAGGCCATTGCGCAGTTACCAGGGATTGCAGGTGCGGGGGTGCTGCTGACTCTCGCGGATTCTCGCGTGACCGCGCGTCTCAGCCGCGACCTCTGGAATCTCGAACCACGGCATATCGAGTTGGCGCGAGCTGTTTCGGCAGTTGCGCGAGAACACGGCGCGGCCGCCGATCGTGCAAGCGTCCGGGAAGTGCAGGTCGCCATCGCGGCGAAACGCGATTCGATCGATGTCGGTTTTTGGCGTGCCGTTCTCGGCTACGTCCCGATGGCCGACGACAACGCGGTCGACCCTCTCGGACACGGCTCGACGGTCTGGATGCAGGAACTCGACCAAGCCAAACCGTTGCGGCACGCGCTACACATCGACGTGTCCGTCGCGCGAGAGTACGTCAAGGCGCGACTCGAGGCAGCCGTCGCTGCGGGAGGACGTATCGTCGACGAGGCGCACGCACCATCGCACTGGACGCTGGCCGATCGCGCGGGGAACCGCGTTTGTATCTGCGCCTGGCCGGATGGTCCTCGTTGAGCGGCGCTAGCGCCGGCGACCAGACATCGCGAATGTCTGCCCGTTGTAATAGGTCACATTGCCCTGGAACGTCCGCGCATCGGCCGCCAACGTGCCCTTGAACGTGACATTCCCATTGGGCGATTCGACGAGCATGCTCAAGTCCGAGCCCTGCAATGTCAGTGAGCGCACGGGCAGGACGTTGTTGCCCTGGTCCGTCGTCAGCGTGCCCTTGTAGCTTGCACCATCTGCGAGGAGTGTCATTGCGCCGTGCGCGACGTTCTGCCCCGTCTGCACTTCGAACATCCAGTCGCCCGCAAGATCTGGAGCCTTTGGCCGCTCCGGGCTGCCGGCACAGCCGGCTAACAGGGCGACGAAGCACAAGTATGCGATCAGCTTTCTCATGAACCCCTCGTAGAGCTATTCGTGTTGCGTCATTCTAAGTGCCGCCTTTCAGCACGTCCGTCGAACGCGACGAAGCGACTGGTTCGGGCGACGGGCGTGGCTTATCGGTGATGGGTTGGAGGCAACGGCCGCATGCGCAGTGCTATCCGCGAAGAAGTTGCGTCAATAGAGCCGTTCGATGCGATTGAGCGTGCGCACCGTCAGTGTGTGCTCGAATTCGATGACGAGGAGTTCCACAGCGTTCGCTGGTTTCGTTTCGATGAGGCGCCATTGTTTCGGAGCGACCCTCATCTGCAACGGTTCCTGGCGAAGCTGGCACCGACGGGAGTCGTTGAGAGCAACTCAGCGTGACGCTCTCACACCCAACGCCTTACAGCCTTGCAATAAGCCGCGTACTCGGCCCCAAACTTCTCCGCGAGAGCTCGCTCTTCCGGCACGATCTGCCATCGAGTGATGTACAACGCGAACAGCGCTGGTATGACGATCGTGCCCGCGTTCGACAGCCATGCCATCCACGCAATCAGCACGACCAGCATCCCGAGGTACATCGGATTTCTCGTGTAGCGATAGATGCCGCTGCTCACGACGTGAGATGCATTCTCCGGAAATCGTGGATCAACCGTCGTGCTGGCCTTGCGGAAGGCGAGGACTCCCGTGAGCATGACGGCGATGCCCGAGATGAGAAGCGCTGCGGCGACGAGGACTCTGCCTGGATATGGCAGAGTCAAACGTGGAGTCGCTCTCGCAACTGCCCACATCAGCAGTGCGGCGATCGCGACGACGATCAGCGGCGGGACTTTGAGTTCGAGTTGGCGCATGGCGGCAGCCAGTACGCTAGCATCGGTGCCCACGGCGTCGCAACGCGGAAGACACCACCATGGCACAGAACGTCGGGCAGCAAGTTCGCTCCAATGCAGTTGCATTGATCAGCCTCGCGGTGGCTTTGACCGCTCTGAGCTACAACACATGGCGCAACGAGCGGACTGAACACAACCGCAACATCCGGGTGGCGGCATTCGAGGTCCTGACACAGCTCGGCGAGCTGCAAGTGGTCGTCAACTCCGCGTTCTATGCCAAGGGCAGCAACCGCATGGACCCAATGACCGGCTGGGGCCGGGTCGCAATGATCACGGATCTATCGCAGTTGCTGCCAGATCGAGCGCCTCGGCGCGCCGAGGAATTGCACCGGGTCTGGCAGGCCAACTGGGAAGGTCTCGCGGACAACGAAGACAGCGTTGAGCGTGTCACAACCGAAATAGATCAATCGCGCGCGGCGATTCGCGAAATCTTGCGCCAGCTGCACTAGCGCCGGCGACCAGACATCGCGAATGTCTGCCCGTTGAAGTAGATCACCTTGCCCTGAAACGTCTGCGCATCATCCGCCAACGTGCCCTTGACCGTGATATTTCCCTCGGGCGACTCCACGAGCATGCTCATGTTCGAGCCCTGCAATATCAGTGAGCGCACCGGCAGGATGTTGTCGGTTTGATCCGTCGTGAGCGTGCCCTTGTAGCTTGCACCGTCCGCGACTAGCGTCATTGCGCCGTGCGCGACGTTCTCTCCCGTCTGCGCTTCGAATACCCAGTCTCCAGCGAGGTTTGGAGTCTTAGGGTTGGCCACACAGCCCGCGAACAAGATGACAGCGACATACAAGCATGCAATCCGCGTTCTCATGGTGTTACCTCCTGGATCTGTTCGTCTCGGGTCCATTCTAGGTACCGACCTGCAACGCGTAGGGTGAATGCGACGAGACCAGCGCTTCCGGTGACGAGCACGGCGTTATCGGTGATCGACGAGCGGATCAGCGCTACTATCGCCGCATGAAACGCACATGGACCATCATCGGCGTTGCCGACGTGCCGGCCAGTGTCACGTGGTACCAGACGCTGTTCGGTCAGCCGCTGTCGCCTCCCGCTCATGACTACTTCGGTCAGATCGTCGATACCGACGGCACAGTCCTGCTCTGCCTGCACGGATGGGGTGTCGAAGATCATCCGCCATTGATGAGCCCCGATAACGGCACGCCAGGCAATGGCCTCCTGTTGTTCTTCCTCGTCGATGATTTCGACCTGGCGCTGCAGAGAGCACGCACTCTCGTCCCGAAGCTCGCGGAAGAGCCCACTCTGAATCCGAATACTCAGGCGCTGGAGTTTTCGCTGCGAGATCTGGATGGTTACTACGTCACGATCAGTGCGTACTCTCCGGGCTCGTGAAGCCGCGGCCATGCGTCGCTACGCACTGCTCACATTGTCTCTGCTTTGGCTCGGCGCTTTTTCTCAGAGCGAGCCGCGAACCTTTATCCCAAGTTCTCCAGTGAAAGATGGGCGCGGGCTGCGCAGCTATCGCGAGAGCGACATCTTCGCAGCGTTGCCGGAACTGCGTGGCGGCAAGAAGCTCTCCGAATGCTCGAACTCGATCATGAGCGGTGCGACGGAGCTCGTCTTCCTTTCCGACATCGGGAACAACGAGGTCACGATCAAGTCCGTGCGTTGCACCCCAGTCGATAAGGGCCTGAGCTGCGGTGCTGTCCGGCGCATGAGGAATTACTTCCTCGAGTCTCCTGAGCGTTCCTTCTCTCTGGAGAACCTGACGTTCGCTCGAGCCAGACCAATCGTCGAGGCATACAGGGCCGGCGGAGTCGCGGGGGAGATGCCAGAGTGGTTCGGCGCATCGCGTCCAGATGTCGTTTCCATCACGGCGCTGCCAGATGGCAGCTACAGGATGCGTTTTGGAAACGTCTACTGCACTGGATGCTCGTCTGCATTCAATGTTCGACTCGAAACGAGCGGTACTGAGGTTCGACTGCTCTACGTCGGTGATCCGGAAGGCGTGTGTTTTTAACGTCAAACGTGAAGCAAGCGGACTTTTGTCACACGTCCATGTGTCATGTTAGCTGCCCTGCGAAACACGGCAGTTTCTGGAGCTCGCGTGGATACGACAACGGTAGCGCTCGTCTTTTTCCTGGGTGGGTCGACAGTACTTTGCCTCTCTCTGAAGCTGTTCAAAGTCGACTTCAAAATGTGGCAGCCCGTGCTCGCAAGTCTCGCCGCAGCGCTGTGCGTGTTCATTCCCAGCAGCCCCACTGGGCCGATCTCGCTGGTGGCGCTTCTCGCCACGCTGAAGTTCACCACGGGTGACACCTGGCAGAATCTGCTGCTCCCGGTCTTCATTGCGCGGTTGGCGCTCGTGCCGATGCTGCTCCTCGTTGGGAGTTGGTAGACGTATGTTTCTTGACCGCTTGGCTCACATGCAGCCGCTTTTCCTGGTCGCGATGGTGCTGTGCTGGTCCGCGGTCGGTGCCGTGGTCAATCTCCATTCTCCGGACGCAATCTCCCTTCCTTCGTTGCTGGCCATCGGGGCAGCTCTTGGAGTGGTGTCGATCCGAGCGCAGCACGCTGCCTGGGCTCAGGCTCTCGTGTTGCGTGCCGACGCTTGTCTCGAGCGGGTGCGACCAACACTGTTCTTTATCGGGTGCTTCAGCTTTCTACTTTCTGCATGGGCACTCGTGATCGTCAGCGACTCACTGCTGTAAATCGATGCACCCGCGAATTCCAGTCCTCGCGTCTCTCGCCTTCGCTGCGATGTCCTGCGCAGCGGATGACATCCCGTCACCCGAGGAACTCGAACGCACCGGCGCAGTCATCGGCGAAGTCTTCATCGACAATCAAAACATCTTCGACCTGGAAGATCCTGAGGAGAACAAGCAGCTCTATCGACTCGCGAACAAGCTGCACATTCGCACGCAGCCGAAGGTGATCCGACAGCAACTGCTGTTCAAAAGCGGCGATCTCTATTCGCAGCGACTGATCGACGAGTCGGCGCGCATCCTGCGATCGGCCCGCTACCTTTACGACGCGTCGATCAAGCCAGTCGCGTACAAGGACGGCCGCGTCGACATCGTGGTCACTACGCGCGATGTCTGGACTCTGAATCCGGGGCTCTCGTTCACACGCACGGGCGGGGAGAGCACGGTCGGTGTGGAGCTCGAAGAGCTCAATCTCTTCGGCACCGGCACCGACCTGGAGCTCTCGCACGTCTCCGGCGTCGATCGCGACTCGAACATGATCGAGTACAAGGATCGCCACGTTCTCGACTCATGGGTGAGAGTGCGAGCCGCCTACGCAGACAACAGCGACGGCTCGTTCAAGGCACTGGAAGTCGAACGGCCTTTCTATTCACTGGACACGCGCTGGGCAGCAGGCGCGTTCGCGCAGGACGACGAACACATCCAGCCTTTGTACGACCTGGGCAAGGTCGTTGAGGAATTCGGTGTGCATCGGAAGTTCGCTGCCGCCACCTGGGGATGGTCTGACGGCCTGCGCGATGGCTGGGTGCGACGCTGGCGCATCGGCGCAACCTATGACGACAGCGAGTTCAGTGAGCTCCCAGGCGCGGTTGCGCCGACGCTCGTGCCCGAGAATCGCAAGCTCGTCTACCCGTGGCTGGCCTTCGAGCTCGTCCAGAACGAATTCGACCAGTTCAGGAATCACGATCAGATCGGCCGCACCGAGGATTTCCATCTGGGCGCACGCCTGAGCATGCAGCTGGGCTATGCGGATCACGCATTCGGTGCGGATCGAAGCGCACTGATCTTCGCGGCCCGAGCGAGTCATGGCTCAGGCGGCGGCGATCGTTCCGCGCTTGTCCTCAGCAGTGCACTGCAAGGCCGGCTCGAAAGCGCCGAGCTACGTAACGCGATTCTCGACGCCGCTGCGCGCTACTACGTTCGACAATCCGAACGGCGCCTGTTCTTCACGACGCTAGAAGCTTCAGTCGGCCGCGAGCTCGATCTGGATACGCAGATTCTGCTCGGCGGCGACAATGGACTGCGCGGCTATCCGCTGCGCTACCAGGGAGGCGAGGCTCGCGCGCTGCTGACCTTGGAGCAGCGCTACTTCACGAACTGGTATCCGTTTCGCCTGGTTCGCGTCGGTGCCGCTGCCTTCTTCGATATCGGTCGGACCTGGGGCGAGAGTGCGGTCAGCACGCCTAGTCTGGGAGTGCTGAAGGACGTCGGCATCGGCCTGCGGCTCGGCAACAGTCGTTCGGGTCTTGGCAACATCATCCACATCGATCTCGCGTTCCCGCTCGACGGCGACGCTTCGATCGATGATGTGCAGTTCCTGGTGGAGACGAAGGAACGCTTCTGAGCATGGACTTCACACACTGGCAAGCCTGCTGTCGAGAGTTCAACATCCCGGAGCATGAGCTCTGACCCGTCAACGGCAACCAAGTGAAACACACGCGCATCATCGTCACTCGCTACGGCGGCCCCGATGCGCTTCAGGTGATCGAAGAAGAGCGCCCCGAGCCGAAGCAGGGTGAAGCGCGCGTGCGAGTGCTCGCTGCAGGCGTCTCGCTACCCGACCTGATGGCGCGCGAAGGCATTCACCCTGAAACGCCTCGGGTGCCTTTCACTCCGGGGTGGGATCTCGTCGGCGTAGTCGATCAGCTGGGCTCCGGCCTTTCGAGACTCAAGCCCGGCGATGTGGTCGCCGCGATGCCGATCAGCGGCGCGTACGCCGAATTCGTCTGCCTGCCGCAACGCGAACTTGTACCGGTGCCAGCCAGATTGGATCCGGCCGAGGCCGTCAGCCTCGTGCTGAACTACGTTACGGCGTATCAAATGATGCATCGATCTGCGGAGGTCAAGCCGGGCCAGCGCGCGTTGATTCACGGCGCGGCCGGCGGCGTCGGCACGGCGCTGTTGCAGCTCGGGCATCTCGCCAAGCTCGAGATGTACGGGACATGCTCGTCGCGAGGGCGGCAGACCGTTGAGGATCTGGGTGCTGTGCCGATCGACTATCAGCAACTCGACTTCGTCGAGGAGATTCGCCGCCTGACCGGCAACGGCGTGGACGTTGTGTTTGAAAGCATCGGCGGCACGCACATCTGGCGGTCACGCAAAGCACTGCGTCCTGGCGGCAGGGTAGTGACCTACGGGCTGACCGGCTCGCTACAGGGCGGCCGACTCTCGTCGGGCCGCGGAGGTCGACGCAATCGCTTCGGTCGCGTCGCGATCTTCGGCTTCTACGTCGCCGCCGGCGCAGTCCTGCCAGGACGCAAACGCGTGAGCATCTACAGCATCCAGATGCTCAAGCGCCGCAGGCCGGCGATGTTTCGCGAGGATCTGACAGCTCTCCTCGATCTCGCAAAGCAACAGAAGATAAAACCGCTGATTGCGCGGCGAATGCCACTCTCCGCGGCAAGGCAGGCGCACGAGCTGCTCGGGCAGGGCGGAGTGAGCGGTAAGATCGTGCTCGTGCCAGACGAGAGGAACACACTTCAATGACGATTGCGATCCACGGCCCCTCTAACCGCACGCTGAACTCCGATCCGCTGATCGTCGACGCCGATACGCTGTTCTCGGCTCTCGAGGCCTATTCGCGCCGCTATGATGGTCTGCTTCGCCCGTATGACGGTTCTGATCCCAGGGTCCCGTTCCAGGCAGGAGAGCCGCCGAAATACTTCTACTACACGAAGCCGGACGGTAGCGTTCGGCTGGTGGACATCCATATCAAGCGAGGGACGGACAGCATTTCCCCGAAACAAGACCTGAGTTTCAGGTTGCAGGACGGCGACGAAGTGCATATCGGCTAGCTCGCGTGCTGACCACGCCGCACGAACGATCCATGAAACCCGAGCGGAATCGCGCTCGGCACCTCCGCGCTCGCGACGAACGCCATCGTCTTCGCATCAATCACTGCGAGCACCGACGTCTCGGAGTCCTTCGCGGACCCGACACTCAGCAGTACACCGTCATCTTCACTATCTCCCTGCGGGCGCGCGACGAACAGCGGCTCACCGAAGATGTCGATGTGATCGCTGAACGACTTCGACGCTCCCGTCTCTGTATCGACTCTGACGATTGCCGACGACCACGCTTTGCCGGTTTGATAACCATCCGACGCCCCATACGCGAAGCGATACGGACGCCCGCTGACACGCTTGTAGTTCGTTGACGGAAATTCGAACCCGACGTCGCTCAGCTTCTCGACGGTCGCGCGCTCAACGCCCGGCCGCATCACGACACGCAACAGCGATGGTCTGAGGTCGGGAAGCTCGGCGGCCATGCGATCCGTACGCAGCGCCGCCACGATGTCCGCGTTGGGATAGGCGAGGAGATCGAGCACAGTCGCCTCGGCCCGTTCGAATGCGTTGACGGTATGAAAGATGAAGAACGCGTCCGTGACATGCTCACGCGCCGTACCGTTCGAGCGATCGATCACGACGAGCCGCGTGCCTTCCTGCGGCTGCCAGTCGAAGTGATCGATGTATCCCTTGCTGGACCAGAGCATCTTCACCGGCGAGACGGCAAACGGATGCGCAACGAGAATCGCGTGCTGCGGCGTCAGTCCGAACGTGTGAACGTACGGCACGCGCTTCGTGCGCCACGAGCCGACGACCTCTCGCCGCCGCGCCGTCGGCCCGTGTTCGTAGATCGAAATCACCCCGCTGGCACCGAACCCCGTTGCGACGTTCACCACTTTGCCGCGCTCGAAGTCGAAGTGCGGGTGCGCTGTCATGAGCGCGCCGCTCAGCTTGTCATTCACGTAGGCGACGGGCCGGACTGCAGCGAGCGTCTCGTCATCGATGACGAGCTGGCGATCGCCTTCCGTCATCGCGACGAGCTCCGACCCCATCTTCACGACGTTGACGTTGGTGTTGTCCGAAATGCGCGGGACCGGCTCGAAGATTCTTTGCAAGAACGGCCGCGACAT
This sequence comes from Steroidobacteraceae bacterium, assembly GCA_035493235.1. Lineage (GTDB taxonomy): Bacteria > Pseudomonadota > Gammaproteobacteria > Steroidobacterales > Steroidobacteraceae > Steroidobacter. The sequence goes on along the minus strand of DATJIP010000129.1, from coordinate 3,611 downwards.
CGAAGTGCCGAAGGAGCCGTGGTTCGCCTTGCCGCGCCAGGCGTCGCGCGCCGTTTCGGAGTCGAGCAGGCGCGAACGAAAGTCGACGCCCGCGTCGCCGATGCGGAAGGCATACATCATGCAGAGACCGTCGAACCAGTGTTGCGCACGCCAGCCCTTCGTCTCGAAGACGGCGGGACAGGTGCGGACGACCTCGCCGCGAAGCCAGTCGGGGATCGTGCCGCGGATCGTTGCGGGTATCCCCGTCTGGAATTCCAGTGAGCGACGGAACGGATAGAGGGTTTCGATCGATCGCGTCGGCGAGATGACAGCGTTCATGCGCCCGATCCTAGCGACGACGCTTGCATTCGAAAACTTATACCAAAGGCTACATGCGCGGGATGAATCACTCGACCGCGGTCCTCCCGCGGCCGAGTGACTCTCGATCACTGCTGTCCGGCTCTCGTGCTCATATAAATGTCCCCATCTCTTCCGAAGTACAGCCGCTTCCCATCGTTCGACAGCGTCGAGCGCTGCTCGACGCCTGGCGTGTTCACGGCATCGCCGAGATTTCGCGGCGCTGACCAGCCGCCGGTCGGCCACCACGAGCGCGAGATGTAGACGTCTTGCTTGCCGAAGGCGGTTTGTCCACGGCCCCAGGTCGGACGGTCGGAGCTGAAGACGATCTCGAAGCTGCCGTCATCCCGCTGGCGTACGTTCGGCATGATGTCTTCGAAGTCGGTGCTGAGCTCAGCGACGACTTTGCCTGGCCCGAACTGGCCATCGCGGCCCAGGCGGCTCACATAGATGTCCTGATCGCCGCCGGCGCCGTTGCTCGAATAGAAGAGGAACGTGCCGAACCAGGTTTCCACGGGCGACGGGCTGCGCTCGCCGCCGGGGAAGTTCGGGCCTTCCGGCGCGCACTTCAGCATCGTCGGCGTACTCCAGTTGCCCGCAGGACTCTGGCGCGACAGGTAGATATCGCCGCCACCGCAAGGAGTCGGACCCGTACCGTCGCCGGCGCGCTCCGAAACGAAGAACAGCGAGCGGCCGTAGACCGGCGTCGGGCAGAAGTCGTTGGCGGTCGTATTGATCGGCGCACCGAGGTTGCGCGGCTCACCCCAAGGCGCGGTCAAGCTGGCGCGGTCCGCGGCCCAGATGTCATTGCCGCCGGCGGTGCCCGGACGCGCCGATGCGAAGAGCAGGCTCAGGCCGTCGGCGGTTTCGATCGGACACCCGTCCGGGGCGGGCGAATTGACTTCGGTGACCGGGACCGCGTCGCTGAACTCCGAACGAAAGAACTCCGGCACGCCGTGCGCCTGGGCAGCAGCGGTCGCGATCACAGTGACGACCGCCGTGGCAAGCGCCGTGCGGGCACCGTGTTGAATTCGTAATACATTGACTTTCATGGTTGAAATCCCCGAGTTGTTGAACTGCGGGGTTAGAATCGGCAGCGGCGTCTCAATAAGCATTCGAACGTCGCTCAAGCGATCTCAAAACTCCTCAAATGATCTATGAATTCGGCGATTTCGAGCTCGACGCCCAGCGGCGCGTGCTGATATCGCGCGCCGATGGACAGCAGGTGGACATCACCGGGCGCGTTCTCGAAGCACTGGTCTACTTGGTGGAACGACCGGGGCAACTCGTCGATAAGAAGGTGCTGATCGAGGCACTGTGGCCGCATGTGGTCGTGGAGGAGGGGAGCCTCACTCAGACGATCCATACCTTGCGCCGCGTGCTCGGAGAGAAGCCCGGTGAGCATCGTTACATAGTGACCGTTCCGGGACGGGGTTATCGGTTCGTCGCCGAGGTCAGGACCCGCGCGGAGCAGGCCAAGCCTGAAGCGGCGGTGGTTCCGTCACGCCCGCCGAAGACAGTTCTGGCGGGGGCTGCACTCGCGCTTGTCTTGCTGACTGTCGTGGCGCTGCTCGCCTGGCGCGGTCGCGGTCAGCCGGTGCATGAATCGGATGTCCCGGCGCAGCCGTCGATCGCCGTGCTCGCGTTCGTAGACATGAGCGCGGAGCAGGACCAGCAGCATTTCGCAGAGGGACTGTCCGAGGAGATTCTGAATCTGCTCGCGCATGCCGATTCCTTGCGAGTGATTGCGCGCACGTCATCGTTCTCGTTCAAGAACCAGAACGCGGATATTCGAACGATTGCGCAGCGGCTCGCTGTCTCGCACGTACTCGAAGGCAGTGTTCGCAAATCTGGCGACCGTGTGCGCATCACGGCGCAGCTCATCGATGGTTCGACCAGCGCACACGTCTGGTCGGACACGTACGATCGCGACGTGCACGACATCTTCGGCGTGCAACGGGAAATCGCGACTGCAGTTGCGGATGCGTTGCACGTCACGCTCGGCCCCGCCAGACCGCGACGCGCAGAGACCACCAGCACGGAGGCTTACGAGCACTACTTGCAGGGACGGTATCTGTTCGACCGGCGCTCGAGTGGAGACCTGCTGCAGGCCAAGTCGCATTTCGAAAAAGCCGTGCAGGCCGATCCAAACTATGCCCGCGCCTGGGCCGCGTTGGCCGGCACCTATTTCGTCGCGCGCTACGAGAACGTCGAGTTGCCGAACGCGATTCAGAACTGGGGTGATGCGGCGGAGCGGGCGGTGACTCTCGCGCCCGACCTTGCGGAGGCGCACCTTCGTGCCGCTCAGTACTACATGCATGGGAAAGATTCGAGCCTGGCGCAAACGCATTTCGCACGCGCTCAGGCTTTGGATCCAAACGATCCGCTGGTGCTCGGCATGTCGATGACGCATGCCGTCAGCGCCGGGCGTATGGAGGAAGCAGTCGAGATCCAGAAGCGTGTCGTCGCGATCGATCCACTCTCGGCGACCAATCGCGGCAACCTGGGCGGACTGCTCATGATGACCGGTCACTTGCCGGAAGCTCAGGCGGAGCTGGAGCGAGCGCTCGAGCTGAGCCCGACGCTGCCCAGCACGAGAGCAAACATCGCGGACGTGCTCATTCTGCAAGGTCGACCCGACGAAGCGCTCAAAGCCATCGCGCGCCTGCCCGAGGGATATGCTCGCGATCAACGATTCACGCTGGCCTACTTTGCACGCGGTGATGAGAGCGAAGGCGATGCGATGCTGGCGCGCCTGATCGCGCTGGCGGAGAAGCCGGATACCGACGCGACAGTCGCCGTGGCCATCGCCGAAGTGTATGCATCCAGGAACGACGCAGAGCGCGCGTTCAAATGGCTCGAGACGGCGCGTCTGCGCTCGCAGACGTACCCTGGAGTCCTGCCAGGATGGGCGATGCACGAGAATCTGGAAATCTCGCCATACCTCAAGCCGCTGCATGCGGATCCGCGGTGGGAAGCGCTGCTGGCGGCGACTGCGGATCAGTGAGAACCGGCCGGTTGTGCCGACCGGTCCTTCCGCCATCCTCGTGGTCAGATCCTAACGGCGGTGGTGATCGTCATCTTCGTCCTCATCCGTGAAGAAGAAGTAGTCGGCCGTATAAGGGACGAACGCTTTCTTGCCGACGTCCGACGGCTGCGAGCAGCCCGTCGCGGGTGCGAGCCCGCCATACGTGTTCACTCGCTGGATGAACGTCGTGCGCGTCAGCAGATCGCCACCAGTGGGGCCTTCCTGCACGCCGACTTTTTCGAGCAAC
>DATJIP010000128.1:0-14164 GCA_035493235.1 Steroidobacteraceae bacterium | reverse complement strand
CGACGCTTCGCTCGGACCCGCTGCGCAAGTCGGGCTGGACTTCGACCTCGGCCGTGCCTGGTTCCTCAGCATCGATGCACGCTGGTTCGATATCGATACGGCGGCGCACTTGAACGACGCACGCCTCGGCACATTGGAGATCGACCCGTACGCGGTCGGCATGTCGATCGGAAGACGACTGCCATGACGCGCTTCCAGGATCGCGCGGCGGCCGGCACAGCGTTAGGAGCACTGCTCGTAGCTTATCGTGGACGCGACGATATGCTGGTTCTGGCACTGCCGCGCGGTGGGGTGCCAGTTGCCGCTGAAGTCGCCGAGACGCTCCGGGCGCCGCTCGATGTGATGATTGTCCGTAAGCTAGGTGCACCTGGACAACCCGAGCTCGCTCTTGGAGCGCTGGCATCCGGTGGCGTGATCTTCATCAACGAGAATGTATTGTCCGCCTTTGACGATCTATCGGCAGCCGCCGTTGCCAGTGTGGTCGTGCGTGAGCGGGCCGAGCTCAGGCGCCGCGAATCGCTCTACCGCAACGATCGTCTGCCTCTGGATATCCGCGGCCGCACCGTCATCCTCGTCGACGACGGGGCAGCAACGGGTGCGAGCATGGGCGCCGCAGTTCGCGCGGCAAGGAAGCTCGGGGCTAAACGGGTTGTCGTGGCCCTACCGGTCGCAGCGCCGGACGCCTTGCTCATGCTGCGCCATGAAGCCGACGAGGTTACCTGCATTCTCGCGCCGGCCGTCTTTCAATCGGTCGCCGATTGGTATCAGCGATTCGAACAGACGAGCGACACCGAAGTCTCGACGATACTCGCGCGGGCGCGTGCCCATGAACACCGAAGGCATGTCTCACTAGGTACCGGCTCGGAGCCGCTACGCGGTTGAACCGATTCTTCTTCGGGTTCGCCAGCTCTATAAGTGATGCGAAATCACTTACCGCGCCAGGAGCGCAGGAGCCGAGCCATGAAAGCAGACAGCGAGCTCATTGCTGACGTACAGACCGAATTGGACTGGGATCCCAGCTTCGACGATCGCGGCATCGTCGTTGCAGTCAAGGACGGCGTCGTCACGCTGGCAGGCTACGTAAGATCGTACGCGGACAAGTGGGCAGCAGAGAACGCTGCCAAGTGTGTTGCCGGCGTGCGCGCGATCGCCAATGACATCGAAGTTCACCTCAAGCCGGAGTCGCAGCGCACTGACCGCGAAGTCGCAGAAGCTGCCCTCAACGCGCTCAAGTCGAGTGTCGCGGTACCGGCCGAGGCCATCAAGGTGATCGTGAACGAAGGCTGTGTGACGCTCGAGGGCAAGGTAGCGATGTGGTACGAGAAGAAAGCTGCCGAAGATGCCGTGCGCCACCTGTGGGGCGTGCGTAGCGTACGCAATCACATCGAGATCAAGTCGAAGGTCTATGCCGGCGACATCCGCGGCAAGATACGTCAAACCTTCAAGCGGCACGCTGACGTGGACGCAGACAAGGTACAAATCGCCGTCACGGACGGCACCGTCACCCTTGACGGAGTGGTGGACTCCTGGCGCGAGCGCGAAGATGCAGAGACCGCTGCCTGGTCTGCACCAGGTGTCATGCACGTGAAGAATCGCTTGTCAGTTCACGTTTAGGACCGACACGGTCCTCCGGTGCCGATTAGCCATGCGCTGCACGGCACCGGCGGGAAGTCTCAAGTGATGTTCGTATCGGGGGTATGCGCGCGCAATCCGCGGCGTACCAGTGCCTGCCACAATTCTTCCGGCGACTCGGCGTAGTCGAACAGCTCCAGGTTACTACGATCGATCATCTGCTCGGCCGCGAGCGCCTCGAAGTTGATCACACGCTGCCAATACGCCTTGTCATACAACACTATTGGAATCGGTGGCGCCTTCTGCGTCTGTCGCAGCGTGAGGATCTCGAACAGCTCGTCCATCGTGCCGAAGCCGCCGGGAAAGATGGCCAATCCGTTCGCACGCATGGCGAGGTGCATCTTGCGCATCGCGAAGTAGTGAAAGCGGAATGTGAGCTCCGGCGTGGTGTACGGATTCGGCTTCTGCTCAATCGGCAACGTGATGTTGAAACCAATGCTCGGCGCTTCCGCCTCGCTCGCTCCGCGATTGGCGGCCTCCATCAGCCCCGGCCCGCCGCCCGTCGCAATCACGTTGTCGCGCCAGCGATGCTGAGGTGCAAGCGCGCCGCCTCGCTGTGAGGCGATGCGGCCGAAGGAGCGCGCCGCCTCGTACCAGGCTGCGTGACGCGAAAGGCGCGTGAGCAGATCACGATCGCCGCTGCTCCGAGCCGCCTCGATCAGGCATTCCGCCTGTTCGGGTGATGGGACGCGCGCGCTGCCGAACACGATGATCGTCGAGCGGATTCCCCAATCACGCAGCAGCAGATCTGCCTTCGAATACTCCATCGCGAACCGTGTCGCGCGCATTTCGTCCCTGAGAAGGAACGCAGTGTCCTCCACCGGCAACCGATAGGCCGCCGATTGCACTTGCGCGCTCGAGTCGTTAGGGAACTGCAAAGAGGATCTCCTGAGTTATGTAAAACGACTGCCCCAGCCTACATATATATATGTGTGTCCATGCAGGTCAGCGCAGGTACGCCTCCGTGGCATAGCGACGCATCATGCGATGACTGTTGAAGTACGATGCGTTCCTGCTGATCGCACCCTTCATGACTCGCAACCATCCGCTACGTCCGTCGGCCTGGTTGTAGTAGAGCGGCAGCACAACAGCCTGCAGCTTGTCGTAGAGCGCACGCGCATCGCCATCCAATGCTCCCTTGCTCTCGATGCCCCAGCCCGTCGCTCCTTCGATGCAGCCTTCGAGCCACCACCCGTCGAGCACCGAGAGATTCGGCACGCCGTTGAACGCGGCTTTCATGCCGCTGGTGCCCGAGGCTTCCAGCGGTGGCAGCGGCGTGTTCAGCCAGATATCGGTGCCCGCGACGAGCAAGCGCGCCAGATCGAGGTTGTAGTTCGGCAGGTATACGATCGGAATCAGATCCGCGAGGCTGCGCGCGTGCTCGTGCACCTGAGCGATCAGTCGCTTGCCGCCCTCGTCCTGTGGATGCGCCTTGCCCGCCAGCACGAGCTGAAAGGGATTCCGGCGCGCAATTGCTCGCAGTCGCTCCAGATCGGTAAAGAGCAGGTCCGGACGTTTATAAGCCGTCATCCGCCGCGCGAAACCGAGAATCGGCAGGCTCTCGTCAAGCGCAATCGTGCTCGACGTTCGAATGCTGTCGATGAGCGCCCGCTTGGCGTGCATGTGCGCCTCCCACAGCAGAGCATCGGGAACGGATCCGTCCACACGTACCAGCAGCTCCGGTTCGTGGCACCAACTGGGGACGTACTGATCGTAGAGGCGGCGCAGGCTCTCGCACACCCAGTTGAACGGATGCACACCATTGGTAATCGCGTGTACGCGGTAGCCTGGAAACATCTTTCTCGAAAGCTCTGCATGCCGCTCGGCGACGCCGTTCACGTACTCGCTGAGGTTGAGGCCGAGCTGCGTCATGTTGAGATCGCGCTCGCCTGCGAGATGCTTGAGCGTGGCGAGGTCGATGAAGTCCGCACCCGGCTCCGCGCTTCGCAGTGTCCGTGCGACGAGCTCGTATGAGAAGCGATCGTGACCGGCGTCGACGGGAGTGTGCGTCGTGAACCGGCATAGCTCGCGCACGCGTGGAATGTCGTAGCGTGATTCGCCGGGCCGCAGGTCCTCCGGCGCGTAGGCATGACGCCGCAGCAACTCGATGCCGAGCAGCGCCGAGTGCCCTTCGTTCATGTGATATTGGCGCATCTGGAAACCGAGCGCCTGCAGCAGCCGCACGCCGCCGATCCCCAGCACGATCTCCTGCTTGAGGCGATACGCCTCATCGCCGCCGTACAGGTAATGCGTGATCTGGCGATCCTCGGGCGCATTCTCCGGCAGGTCCGTATCGAGCAGCAGCACCGGCTGCCGCCCGCCGAGATGACTCTCGATCACGTACAGCCACGCGCTCACCCACACCAGCCGTGCATCGATCGGTACTGCGACCTTCGCCTCGAGCAGCCGAGCCCAGCGCGCGGGTTCCCAAGGGTCAGGCTGCTCGTGCTGGCGGCCCTGCTCATCGATTTCCTGACGAAAGTAGCCCGCCCGACTCACGAGACTGACTGCAACGAGGGGCAATCCCAGGTCCGCCGCGGAGCGCATCGTGTCGCCGGCGAGTACGCCCAGTCCGCCGGCATACGTCGGGATTTCGTTGCGCAGGGCGATCTCCATCGAGAAGTACGCGATGCGCGGTTCATGGATGAATTCATCGATCATAAAAGCTGTCTCTGCGCCTACGCTGCGCTACTGGCTGCACGATAAAACCAAACCTTGGTCGCCTCGGCGGCCAGCACGTAACAACCTGTGATCGCGACTACCACTGCTGTAAGTGACAGTGGTATCGGCACGAAGCCGAGCGCACCGACAAACGGCAGATAGGGGATCGCCGGTGTCAGCAGAAGTAACGCCAGCGTCGACACCAGCAATACGCGACCAGGTCGACTCCTGAAGAACGGCCGCCGCGTTCGCACGACGAGGGCAATGACGAGCTCGGTCAGCAGAGACTCCACAAACCAGGCAGTGCGGAATACCTCTGCAGGCGAGTGGAAGATCCTCAACAAGATGCCAAACGTGAGCAGGTCGAATATCGAGCTCAGCAATCCGAACTCGATCATGAAGCGGCCGATGAAACGGATGTTCCAGCGCCGCGGACGCTCGACCAGCTCACGATCCACGCTGTCGTCGGCGATGCCCACCGCCGGAATGTCGGACAGGAAGTTGTTGAGCAGGATCTGGCCGGCGGTGAGCGGCAGGAACGGCAGGAACACCGAAGCGACCGCCATGCTGACCATGTTGCCGAGATTCGCGCTGGTGGTCGTCAGCACATATTTCATCGTGTTGGCAAAAGTCCGGCGTCCTTCCTCGACGCCGCGCCGTATCACATCGAGGTCTCGTCGCAGCAGCACGAAATCCGCTGCTTCGCGGGCAACATCGACGGCCTGTTCGACCGACAGGCTCGTATCCGCGGCATGCATCGCCGGCGCATCGTTGACACCATCGCCCAGGAAGCCGACGACGTGTCCCATCTTTTTGAGCGACAGGATGATCCGCTCCTTCTGATTCGGATCGACCTCGACGAACAGGTCCGTGCGCTCGGCTTCGCGCCACAAGGCTTCATCGTGCAGCTCATCGAGTTGCGGTCCCGTGAGCACTCGTTCGTGTCTCATGCCGACCAGTTCGGCAATATGCTGCGCGACCAGCCGCGTGTCTCCGGTGATGAGCTTGACCGACACGCCGAGCTTGGCGAGCGCGGCCAGCGCAGGCCTCGCGCCCTCCTTGGGCTGGTCCAGAAAAGTCAGAAAGCCGTTGAAGACCAGGCCCTGCTCATCAACGCGGCCATAACTTTCCTTGCTGGCCAAAGTACGAGTGGCAACAGCTATGACCCGAATGCCTTGACTGCTCCAGTCCGTGAAGAGCTGCTCCAGTCGCGCGCGCTCCAGGTCATCGAGCTTTGTGCCGTTCGCGAGCGTCGTGCAAGCGTCCAGCACCTGATGAAATGCTCCCTTGGCGACCAGCTCCACGCGGCCCGCTCGTTCGACCACGACGCTGACGCGTTTGCGGACGAAATCGAAGGGTATTTCCGCAAGCTTGCGCACCTGAGTCAGGTCCGGCTTGCAGTGGGCAAGAATGGCATCGTCGAGCGGGCTCGCGAGCCCGGTTTCCAGCGCAGCATTGATGGCGCCGAGTTCGACGACAGTCGGCGCCGGGACCCCCGCGGCGTCGTATCCAGCTTCCAGCTTGACGACACCCTCGGTGAGCGTGCCGGTCTTGTCGGTGCACAGCACGTCCATGCTTCCCAGGTTCTCGATTGCGTCGAGGTGGCGCACCAGGACGCCATGCTGCGCCATCAATTCCGCGCCACGCGCCAGGCTCACGCTCAGAATTGCTGGCAACAGTTCCGGACTCAGGCCGACGGCCAGAGCAATGGCGAACAACAGCGTCTCTACAATCGGCCGCCCGGCGAACATGTGCGCCACGAACACCAGGAACACCATCACGAGCATGGCGCTGGTCAGCAGGTAGCCGAAGCGGCGGATCCCCCGATCGAACTCGGTCTGCGGCCGATCAAGTGTCAGTCGGTGGGCGATCGCCCCGAACTGCGTGCTGCCGCCCGTCGCAAACACCACGCAACGAAGCGTGCCGCTGCGAACGTTAGTGCCTAGATAAACGCAGTTGGACCGCTTACTCAGCGCTGCGTCGGCGGCAACGACGCCCGGCGCCTTCTCGACGGGAAAACTCTCTCCCGTGAGAACGGACTCGCTCACATAGCAGTCCGTCCCCTCCAGTATCAGCGCATCCGCGGGGACGAGACTGCCTGCCGACAGCAGGACCACATCCCCGGGGACGATTGCCTCCACCGGCACCTGCTGCTCCCGGCCGTCACGTAGCACCCTCGTGCGCGTCTTGATGCGTTCTCGCAGCGCTGCCGCCGCGGCATGCGCGCTGTACTCCCGTCGGTAACCAATGAACACGCTTGCGCACAAGATTGCGAGCACGATCGCGGCATCGGTAACCTCGCCCGCCACTGCCGAGATCACCGCAGCGAACACCAACAGCAGCAGCAATGGACTTGCCAGCTGACGCATCAGTACCTGCAGGCGGGACAGTCGTCGTTCTTCGCGCAGCTGATTGGGACCGAAGTTCTGCAGGCGCGCGGCCGCCTGCTCGGACGAGAGTCCCTGCTGCGCACTGCCGATCCGCTCCAGCAACAGCGTTGGTGCTTGTGCCCAACACTCGTCGATGGGCTGGTTGGCGAAATCGCGTCGACCAACAGCAAAGAAGCGGCGTGACAGCCACAAGCCCGGAACCATCGGCAGCCAGAAGCTCAGTCCTCGGAACAGCAAGGTTGCAGACACTGCAACAGGTAACGACACGCCGACGAGGCCGAGAGTAAGAACGCTGCTCGCCTCAAACGTACCCAAGCCGCCGGGAAATATGCCGAGCGTGCGGAACAGATTCGAAATCATGAAGCTGCCAAAGACCGTACCGGCAGGCGCATGCGCACCGAGCGCCTGGATCAGCACCCACACTGTGCCAGCATCGAGCAGCACGATCAGACTCTGACAGGCGCACGCTTTTAGAAAGAGACGCGGATCACGCACCAATGCGATATCTGCTCCTTCGAAGGAGTCGACGAGTCTCTTCAATGGACGAATTCGCGAGATGAACGACGAGACTCGACCTGCATGTCCCGGCAGCACCAAGAGTGCAATGACCAAAGCGGCGCTGCAGGCAATGAAAATCACGGCTGCCACCGCGACTGCCTTGCCTGCCGCGCCTGTCAGCGGCAGCAGCAGCAGAGCGCACAGCAGGAGCACGACATAGGTTGCGAAGTAGGAAGTGAGGTTGACGACGACGCCCGCCGTGACCGCGGGCTTCTTCATGCCGCGCTCTGCGAAGTACTTGGCGACGGCGGCTGTGCCGCTGATGCCCGCTGAGGGCAGTGCCTGATCGACGAATAGCTTCGCGATGCTCAGTTGAAAGGCCGACCAGCGGGATAGCGCAAAGCCCGCGGCCTTGCCGATGACGCGCCAGATGGCGCCCTGAGCAACATACGTGCCCAGCTGCAAGGCACACGCCAGCAGCAACCACCAGGGCTGCGCGCGCTCCGCAACGCGGGCGATCTCCTCCGCTTCTGAGAAATGCAGTGCCGCTACGGTGACAGCAAGGACCAAGGCAACGCCCGCTGCCCACGCGAACCAATGGCTGCCGCCTGCAGGGGATTGCTGCTGTTCAGTATCGGAGGCAAGCGTGTGTGCGATTTGAAGCACTTTGTGCCTTGAGCGGCAGCTCTGCGAGCAGTTGGAGGTGCACGCGCCGGTCACGCCGCGTGAGCGGCACCACCAACCGGAGCTACAGCAGGCGGGGACGCCTCGCGCGCATCCGTTCGTGCGGCGAGCAGTCGCACAAGGACCTCGCGCTCCACCGTTTCCCGGCGCAGCAACATTGACGCCAGCGCGTCGAGTTCCTTCCTGCGCTCGGCGAGCGTCGCCTGGACACGGGCTTCCGCGTCTGTCAGCAGACGCCGAATCTCAGCATCGATCTTGCGTGAGGTCTCCTCGCTGACTTCCCGCCAAGACGGCGACGCGAGTTCGCCCAAGTAGGCGGGACCCGTGCGCACATCCATCACTGCGGGCCCCAGCACGTCGCTCATTCCATACTGCGTCACCATGTGGCGAACCAGATCTGTGGCACGCTGCAAGTCATCCTGTGCACCGGTGGATGGCTCACCATAGACGAGCCTCTCGGCGATGCGGCCACCCAGCAGGACATCGAGCCGATCGAGCAGCTCGCCGCGTTTCATCAGGTATCGGTCTTCGGTCGGCAGCTGTTGAGTGAAGCCGAGCGCACCGATGCCACGCGGAATGATCGAGACCCGTGCGACCTTGTCTGTCGTCGTGCGCAACTCCGCGATCAGTGCGTGGCCGGCTTCATGGTAGGCAACCGTCTCCTTCTCCTTGGGGTTCATCACTCTGTTCTTCTTTTCCATGCCCACCACGGCCCGGTCGATAGCCGCGTCGAAGTCGACCAGGCTCACTGCGGCCTTGTTCTCACGCGCTGCATGCAGCGCGGCTTCATTCACGATGTTGGCGAGATCCGCACCGGCAAAGCCGGCCGTCTTCGCTGCAACGGACGACAGATCCACGTCCGCAGCGAGCGTCAGGCGCTTCGCATGAAGCTGCAGAATGCGCTCTCGACCGCGCACGTCGGGACGATCGATTGCAACGTGCCGATCGAAGCGACCCGGGCGCAGCAGGGCCGGATCGAGAATCTCCGGCCGATTGGTGGCGGCCATGATGATGACTCCCTTGTTGGTCTGGAAGCCGTCCATTTCGACGAGCAGCTGGTTCAGTGTTTGCTCGCGCTCTTCGTGACTGGCCATCCCGCCGACACCGCGCGCCCGACCGAGCGCGTCCAACTCGTCGATGAAGATGATGCAAGGAGCCAGCTCTTCGGCCTGATGAAACAGATCCCGCACCCGAGCAGCGCCAACACCCACGAACATCTCCACGAATTCCGAGCCGCTGATGAGCAGGAATGGCACGTTCGCCTCGCCCGCGACTGCTTTGGCGAGCAGGGTCTTGCCCGTACCGGGCGCACCTACGATCAAGATGCCCTTGGGAATGTGGCCGCCGAGGCGCGTATAGCGATCCGGCTTACGCAGGAATTCAACCACCTCCATGAGCTCTGCTTTCGCTTCGTCGATGCCCTCGACGTCGGAGAATCTGACGTCGATGTTCTTTTGCACGAACACCTTCGCACTGCTCTTGCCGATTCCGATCACATCGCGACCACCGAACCTGCCAAGCATGAACAGCCAGACGACAGCGAAGATCGCGGCGGGAACGATCCACGCAACGAGTGTACTCAGCCAACTTGAGCCGACATCGCCGGCATAGTGCACATTCACGCGCTCGAGCTCCTCGATGAGCTTGTCATCCTCGACGCGCGACGTTCTGAAGCGGATGAGATCCTTGTCCGCCCGCTTGGAGATGGTCGCTCGCGCGGCGGTCGGCAGTGTCTCCAGAAACTCCGCTACGTCGGACTGCCCCGTGATCGAAGTCGCGCCAATATGAACATCATGGATATGACCCGATCTGAGAAGCTGCTTGAAATCGCTGTAATCAATGGCAACGGGCTGCGCACCGGCAAAGTACAAACTCAGCGGAATCGCCAACACAAAGAGCGCTAGAAGATAGTTGATGGGAAATGCGGGTCGCTTGGTCATGGTGTTGCTCCGCTCTCATATCACCGCGCGATACTGTCGAGCTCAGCAACCAGCGCATGCTGTCTGTCGGAGACCTTGGCAGGTGAGTACCTGACGTGCTCCAGCGTGCTGAGCGCAATCGGCAGCGTTGCGAGCTCTTCCGCGCAGAAGTCACGGACTTCTGTAAGCGGCGGTGGGTGCGCCATGCGGCGCCCGCCATCCATCACATGCCAGAGCAGTGCTCGGCCCTCGAACGTCTCGTCCTCACAGCAAAGGACATCGCGACAGATGAGGCCCTGCGGGTCGTACTGGCGGTACACCTGCCGCGGCCCCGGCCACGTCTCCTTCCGTTGAGAACGCTTGCGACACGGTCGGCCAGCGTACTGCTGCAGCTTGTAAGCGCAGTCGAGCGATGGCGCGTCTTGTGATACGGCCAGTCGCGTGCCAAGGCAATAGGCATCCACAGGAACCTGGTCGGCCTCCATTGCGGCGATGCTGTATTCGTCGACAGAGCCGCTGACAAGAATGCGAATATCCTTCGCTCCGAGGCTGTCGAGAATCCCTCTCACGCGGCGCGCTTCAACCGCCAGATCACCGCTGTCGATGCGCACACCCTTTACCGTGACTCCGCTGCTGCGCAGCTCCGTGGCCACTTCGACTGCCCGCCTCGCGCCGCGCGCGATGTCATAAGTGTCGATCAGCAGCACCACGTTATCGGGACGGCACTTCGCGAAATTCCGAAAGGCTTCGAGCTCCATCTCATGCGCCTGGACAAATGAGTGGGCCATCGTGCCCGCGACGGGTATGCCGAAGCGCCTTGAGGCCTCGACTGTCGCGGTCGAATCGAAGCCCGCTATGTAGCTGGCTCGGCTGCACAACGCGGCGGCCTCGGCTCCATGCGCGCGCCGCATGCCGAAATCGATGAGCTCAGCGCGCGGCGCAGCCAGCCGGCATCTCGCCGCCTTCGATGCGACGAGCGTTTGATAGTGCAGGAGATTGACGATCCTGCTCTCCACCAGTTGCGCTTCAGGGAGCGGCGCGACCACGCGCAGGACAGGCTCGCTGGCGAAGAACACCGTTCCCTCGCGCAGCGCATAGACCTGGCCGGTGAACCTGAACTTGCTCAGTCTTTCGAGAAAGCTCGCGGAGTACCGCTGCGTCGAGGCGAGCCATTCGATCTCATCCGCGGTGAAATGCAGGTTTTCGAGATAGTCGAGCACCTGCTCCAGACCGGCAGCGACCAGGAAGTTGCGGCCTGCAGGCAGTCGTCGGACGAAGAACTCGAAGACTGCTGGCTTCTCCATGCCCAATGTGTAGTAGGCATCAAGCATCGTCAGCGCATAGAGATCGGTGAGCAGCGCCGGCGCCGATGCGTTCGCGTGTGATGCGCTCATAGCATCACGGCGATTCAGGCTTGTCTCGCACCACCAGGACTGGTACCGGCGCGCGCCGCAGCACCATCTCGGCATCGCTGCCCATCGCCAGCCGCTTCAGTCCACGCCGTCCGTGCGTGCCCATGACGATCAAGTCAGCAGACCACTGCTTCGCCTCGCGGACAATCTCATCTGCGGCGCGAACGCCCAGAGTCTCGATGAGTTTCTGTTCGTACGGAACATCGGAGCGTCTCACTCGCGCCGTTGCCTCCTCGAGCACCTTCACAGCCGATTCGCGCAGCGACTCGGTGATCAATTGATAGTTGAGTGCCGGCACGTCGACGACGATGAGCTCATCGACGACATGGACCAACAGAAGCCTGCCGCCCGTCTGCTTCGCCAGGCGCAGTGCTTCGTCGAGTCCGCGCGTTGAAGCGGGGCTTCCGTCGACCGCAACCAGTATCTTTCCGTACATGGCGCACCCAAGCATTTGCCGATTCTGTTGGGATGGTAGTCGCGGTGCACATCTGCGCTAACCCGGGGTTCCCCGGAAGCGCCACGCGTTTACCCTACGACCGATCGGTCAGCTGCCAGCCGTCTCCACCGCAATATCAGCGAGCTCCCGGGAGATGACGACCAGGTGCTGTGCGGGGTCATAGCTGGCGTGGAACCCGAGGCTGGCAGCCAGGGCGAGCATGGCCCGGTTTTCGGCGAGGACGACGCCCGTGAGGCGGGACAGCCCGCGCCAGCGGGCGAAGCGCATGAGCTGCGTGACCAGTAGACGGGCGATGCCGCAGCGCTGGGACGAATCGGCCACGGTTACGCCGAGTTCGGCCGCACCCTGCTGCTCTGTCTCTCCATAGCGCGCGATGCCAACAAACTCTTCCACGCCGTCACGCTCCACCGTAGCGACGAATGCCATGCGGCGCTCGTAGTCCACATCCATCAGCTGGTCGATCAGATGCGGCGGCAGGAATTTGAAGGGAGTGAACAGCCGGAAATAGCGCGACTGCTCCGAAAGCGAATTGATGAACGCGATCTCGCGCTGCCGGTCATCCGGTCGCAGCGGTCGGATGCAGATCTCCACATCGCTTCGCGTGCGGACGCACGATGTCCACTTCTTGCTCAGCTCTACGGGAGGCGAACTGCACACGGGCCTCTGCCGTAACTAGACCTTCACTGATGATCGTTTCACGCGCGACTTGAAGCCTGCGGGTTTGATGACCAGCACGTCGCAATCGACATGGTCGATCACCCGTTCGGCGGTGCTGCCGATGATCGGCCGGGCCAGCAAGCTGCGCGAGACGGCGCCCATGACCAGGATGTCGGACTTGCGACGGTCGGCCTCGGACGCAATCACCTTGCTTGCGGCACCTTCGCGCACGATGCAATCGGCGCCGGAGACTCCATGCTTGGCGGCGAGCCTCGCCACCGACTGGGTCGTCGTGCTGATGAAGTCGCGGGTCCGTTGCGGCGGGATTGGCAGCCGCACAGGTTCCATCAACATGCCGGGAAGTGCGCTCGCGGGCGTCTCGTAGGCGTGGACCATCGCTACTCGACCGCCGAGCTGCCCCGTGACGGCATGAGCCGCCGCCAACAGGCGATCGTCGAGCTTGGTGGGCTTCGCATGCGTATGGCGCGGGTCGACCGCGACCAGCAGGCGTGGCTGCTTGGGCAACTCCGACGACCGCACGAACCACAAGGGACACGGACAATCGCGCATGAGCTCCCAGTCGGTATTTGCAAGCACGATGCGTGCGAGCCTGCCGTGTCGATGCGACTCAGTGATGAGCAGGTCCGGCTTGGTCTGCCAGACCTGGCGGACCACAGCCTCGTAGATCGGATAATCCCAACGCACGATGCACTTCGCGCTCCGCGGCAGGCGCAATTGCTTCGCGATCTGTGCAAGCCGCTGCTCGCGCTGACGTATGGCAGATTCGATGATCTGCTCGCGCGAGTCCATCGGTACGTCCGAGACCGGTTGCGGCACCATGAAGGTGTTGAACAGCACGACGCGAGCGCCGCTGCGCTTGGCAACGGCCGCCGCTTTGGTCGCCGCGAGTTGTTCGCGAGCGAACACGTCCGTCACGACGACTAGGATCACTTTCCAACGTCTTGCACTCACGGTCGTCCTCGATGCGCGCGTGTCACGGCGGCGTTTGCTTCTGTAGTTGCCCAACATAGTCCGCGAGTCTGTCGATGACGACGCGCGTGGCACGCTCCGCATCGGGATTGCCAATCTCGAGGCGACTCAGATCCTCTCCCCACACGGGCATCGTCCGCGACCCGTGTGCGCCGAGGATGTACCGCCCGTCGATGATGCGAATCACGCGATCACGCGGATAAACATTGCCCGCACGGTGGGCGATCAAGGTCAGGTCAGGAACTTCGACCTTGAACGAAGCTGCCACGGACCCATCGCCGTGACCCTCCGCGCCATGACAGGACGCGCAGAAGCGCTGATAGAGGTCCTTGCCGGACATCGCAACATAGTCCGCTGACCATGCCGTACCGCCGTACAGAGCAAGCGCTGCCAGCATCAACAAAGAGCGGCCCATGCTATTTCTCCACCTGAATGCTGCGCAGGTACTCGACCAGCCGGCCGATCATTGAATCGACGATGGCCCGCTCCTGCGCGTCGTTTGGGTTCGAACTGTCGTAGAACTGCCATCCCCAGACGGGCATGTCGCGCGCACCGTGCGCTCGACGGTCCCAACGTCCGTCGATGGTCCGGCGCACATCTTCCGTGGGAAACTCGCCACCCTCACTCAGCGCCATGCGCGTGAGATCGGGTACACCGGTCTTGATCAGGGAAGAGACTGGGCCGTCGCCGTGTCCACCAGGACCGTGACAGCTCGAGCACAGGCGCTCGTACATCTGAGCGCCCGTGAGCTGCGCGTCGCTGGTCTCAGTCGTTGCGCATGCGGCCAGCAGCATCAACGTCGTCCAGAGGCAAATGAAGACTTTCATGAACGTTCCTTGCGGCGACTCAGCCGGCGTGCATTTG
>DATJIP010000127.1:0-6248 GCA_035493235.1 Steroidobacteraceae bacterium | reverse complement strand
GAGGATCGGCCACTTCACTTCGAGGCGGCGGCAGTCCGCGGGTTGCGGATTGAGCAGGTTGCCTTCGGAGCCGAGACGCGTCTCCGCGGAGGTGATGATCTCCTCGCGGATGCAATCGATCGGCGGGTTCGTGACCTGCGCAAACAGCTGTTTGAAATAGTTGAAAAGTAATTGCGGTTTGTTCGAAAGGACCGCGAGTGGAGTATCGGTTCCCATCGAGCCGACGGCTTCAACACCGTTCTGCGCCATCGGCGCGAGAATCAGGCGCTCGTCCTCGAACGTGTAGCCGAACGCGATCTGCCGCTGCAGCAGTGTGTCGTGATCAGGCTGCGGCACCTGCGGCGCGTCGGGCAGATCGTTGAGATGCACCTGGTGATCGTTGATCCACTGACGGTACGGCCGCTCGTTGGCAATCGCACGCTTGATTTCGTCGTCTTCGACGATGCGACCTTCCTCGGTGTCGACGAGGAACATGCGGCCCGGTTGCAGCCGGCCTTTGAGCAGCACGTCGGCGGCAGGAATGTCGAGCACGCCCGCTTCCGACGCCATGACGACCAGTCCGTCCTTCGTGACGTAGTAACGCGAGGGACGCAAACCATTGCGATCGAGCACGGCGCCGATGCGCCGCCCGTCGGTAAACGCGATCGAGGCCGGGCCGTCCCACGGCTCCATCAAGCATGAGTGGTACTGGTAGAACGCGCGCTTGGCGTCGTCCATGCTCTGATGATTCGACCACGGCTCGGGAATCATCATCATCATCGCGTGCGGCAGCGGGCGGCCGGCCAGCACCAGCAGCTCCAGCGTGTTGTCGAACATCGCCGAGTCCGAGCCGTTCGGATTGATGATCGGCAGGATCTTGCGCATGTCGTCGCCGAACGCTGCGCTGTTGAACAGTGCTTCGCGTGCACGCATCCAGTTCGCGTTGCCGCGAACCGTGTTGATCTCGCCGTTGTGCGCGATGTAGCGATACGGGTGCGCGCGATCCCAGCTCGGGAACGTGTTGGTGCTGAAGCGCGAGTGCACCAGCGCCAGCGCCGTTTCCATCAGCGGATCGCTGAGGTCCGGGAAGTACGGCGCCAGCTGCATCGTGGTCAACATGCCTTTGTAGACCAGCGTCTTGTGCGACAGGCTGGAGATGTACCAGCTCGCTGCACCTTCCAGCGTCGACGTGCGGATCTCGGAGTAGGCGCGTTTGCGAATCACGTACAGCTTGCGCTCGAACGCGAGCTCGTCCGCGATCGCAGGATTACGCCGTACGAACACCTGCCGCATGAACGGCTCGCACGACTTCGCGGTGTCGCCGAGCATCGAGTTGTTGCACGGAACAGTGCGCCAGCCGAGCACGGCCTGGCCTTCGGACTGAACGATCTGCTCGAAGCGCTCTTCGATGCGCCGACGCAGCGTCGGATTGCGCGGCAGGAACACGATGCCGCAGCCGTACTGCCCAGGCTCCGGCAGTTCGATGCGCGCCTTCTTGCACGCTTCGAGCAGGAATCGATGGGGCATCTGCACCAGCACGCCGGCGCCGTCGCCGCTGTCTTCCTCGGCGCCGCAGGCGCCGCGGTGATCGAGATTCACCAGGACCTGCAGACCCTGTTGCAGGATGCGATGGGACTTGCGGCCCTTGATGTCCACGACGAAACCGACGCCGCAGGCGTCGTGCTCGAATGCCGGATCGTAGAGACCCTGCTTCGGCGGTAGGCCGGTCCAACGGGACCCAGTCCCTTCAGTGCTGCTGCTCACCTTCTTCCCCGTTCCTGTATTCAATTATCGAGCGGTCATAGGATCCGCCGCAGCTCCCTGGATGAGCGTTAAGGCATTGATTCAGCGAGACTCAGCGGCGCGAAGGCGCGCACCGCGCGAGCGTTGCATGGAACGCTGCGACGGCGACCCGTTGAATACAACCCGGAGGATCGATCGCATCTTACAGAGGTCGACACCTGCGTCAATGCGCGCGCCAGTCCGCATAGCTGAGCTTCCACTCGTCACCCTCCCGGATCAGCGCCAGATCGAAGTCGTACAGGTTGGCGTTGAGGCTGGCAGCACCCGGCTCGCCGCTGCGTCCGGCCATGCCGACCTGCAACTTGACCCGCGCCTCGTCCGGCGAAGGGAATTTGAGACTCTCGACGCGTGTGAGCAGGTGGACGGACTGGTTCGCGACGAAGTAACCGCGGGCATAGCGCGAGGCTTCCGCGCGATCCTGACCCTGGCCGTCGCGGTAGTTGGGTGAGATGTGCTCCACCAGCGCGCCGACGTCACGGGCTTCGACCGCGGCCTCCATCGATTCGATTACAGCCCGCACTTGCTGCTCGGGCGAGGCGGGGTCGGAACAGGCCGCCAACAGGGCCAGCGCTACCCACGAAATGGGGGAGCGGAAGCGTGTGACACAGAGCATGATTTTCGTGGACCTCTTGCTTGACCGTCCCGGAAGGCCATGGTCAGATCCGGCCGGCTCGCCTATCGTACAAATCCAAACAGATCTGGCTATTTATCTCGCGTTTCGTTGCCGGGGAGAACCGTGAACATGAAAGTCACCGCACTGCGCACCGCGATCGTCGCGGCGCTGCCTCTGATCTGCTTGTCAGCCGTTGCCGCGGAAGGTCCGCTGGCGATGAAGAAAGGGCAGGGCGGCTCCGAGATCCAGGGCTCCGCCGGTCCGGGCGGCTCGCAGGGCGACAACGGTCTCGAACATTGCGACAAGCCGATGGGTGCCATGGCGGTGGTCGAACCGCAGGATTACGTCGCGCAGTCGCTGTCGCACTACGGCCTGCAGTCTCCGACCGGATTGATCCGCATGATGGTGCAGCAGTCGAACTGCTTCATCGTCGTCGAACGCGGCCTCGGCATGCAGAACATGATGCAGGAGCGCGCGCTGCAGGAGTCCGGCGAGCTGCGCCAGAACTCGAACATGGGCGGCGGCCAGATGGTCAGCGCCGACTTCGTGCTCACCCCGGCCGTGGTGTTCTCCGAGAACAACGCTGGCGGTGTCGGCGGCGCGCTTGGTGGTCTCCTCGGCGGCAAGAGCGGCAGCCTGATCGGCGCGGCTGCGGGCAGTCTCAAATTCAAAGAGGCTCAGACCAGCATGCTGGTCACTGACTCGCGCTCCGGCGTGCAGGTCGCCTCTGCCGAAGGCAGCTCGAAGAAGGCCGATCTGCGGCTCAGCGCTGCTTTGTTCGGCAGCACTGGGGGCGGCGCACTCGGCGGTTATGGGAACACGAACGAAGGCAAAGTGATCGCCGCCAGCCTCATGGACAACTACAACAACGTCGTGAAGTCAGTGCGCAATCAGCCCAGCTTGCAGCGTGACGTCGGCACGCTCTCCGACGAAGCGGGCAAGAAGGTGAAGGGCGGCGCCGTGTTCAACGAAGGCGACACCATCGTGCCGAAAATCGCCAACGTGAAGCTGTTCGCCACGCCGGCCGAGAGCGGCAAGGCAGTCGCCACGCTCTCCAAGGGCGACGAGATGATCTTCATGGGCGAGGAGCAGAACGGCTTCCTGAAAGTGGAATCCGGCAACGGCTCCGGCTGGGTGAAGAAGGTGCTCGTCTCGAAGTAAGTCAGGCCGCCAGACCCAACTGCTTCAACAGCGGCTCGATCTGCGGCTTGCGCCCGCGGAATTCCACGAACGCTTCCATCGCGTCGCGGCTGCCACCTTGCTCCAGGATCGAGCCGAGGAAGCGCCGCGCGATCTCCGCGTTGAAAATGCCGTGCTCTTCGAAGGCACTGAACGCATCCGCCGCCAGGACTTCCGCCCACTTGTAGCTGTAGTAACCCGCCGCGTAACCGCCCGAGAAAATGTGCTGGAAGCTGTGCGGGAAGCGGTTGAACGCCGGCGGCTGAACTACCGCGACATGCGCGCGCACGTCGGCCAGCGTGTCCATGATCGTTGCGCTCGACTGCGGCGCCTTCTCGCTGTGAATACGCAGATCGAATAGCGCGAACTCGAGCTGTCGCACCGTCTGCATCCCCGCCTGGAACGTCCGCGTTGCGAGCAGGCGCTGCAGCTCGATCTGCGGCAACGGCTCGCCGGTCTCGACGTGGCCGGAAATCAGCGGCAACACTTCGGCGCGCCACGCGAAGTTCTCCATGAACTGACTCGGCAGCTCGACTGCGTCCCACGCGACGCCGTTGATGCCTGCGATGCTCGGATAATCGACGCGCGTCAGCATGTGATGCAGGCCATGGCCGAACTCGTGGAACATCGTCACGACTTCGGCGTGCGTCAGCAGCGAAGGCTGCGCACCGACCGGCGGCATGAAGTTGCACACCAGATACGCAACCGGCAGCGCGGAAGTATCGGCGAGTCGCTTGCGACCGATGCATTCGTCCATCCACGCACCGCCGCGCTTCTTCGGTCGCGCGTACAGGTCCACGTAGAAGCCGCCGCGGTGCGAGCCGTCAGCATTGAGAATGTCGTAGAAGTGGACGTCGGGATGATAAAGGTCGACACCGCTGCGCTCGGCGATGCGTACGCCGTAGAGCTTCTCGGCGACTGCGAACATGCCGGCGAGCACGCGCGGCAGCGGAAAATACGGGCGCAACTCTTCTTCCGAGAGCTGCAGGCGCTCGCGCTTCAAGCGCTCTGCGTGGAACGCCACGTCCCACGCGTTGAGCTTGCGGCCGGCGAAGCCCGTGAGGTCCTCGTACTCGCGCTGCGCGACCGGACGGCTCTGGCGTGACAGCTGATCGAGGAACGCGCGCACTTCGTCGACCGACGACGCCATCTTGGTCGCGAGCGAGTACTCCGCGTAGTTCGGATAACCGACCAGCTGCCCGATGCGATGTCGCAGCTCGAGAATCTGCGCCATCAGCTCGGTGTTGTCCCAGCGGCCTTCCGTCGCGCCCTGATCCGAAGCACGCGTCACCCAGCCTTGATAGAACTCGCGCCGCAGCCCTTCGTTCTCGGCGTGCATCATCACGGCCTGGTAGTTCGGCGCGTCGAGCGTGAAGAACCAGCCTTCGAGCTGACGCGACTGCGCGGCGGCGCCTGCGCGCTCGATGATCGGTTGCGGCAGGCCGGCGATCTCACTCTCTTGCGTCACATGCCGCGACCAGGCGTTGGTCGCGTCGAGCACGTTCTCGTCGAACTTGGATTGCAGCGTGGCGAGCTGTTCGACCAGCGCTTTGAACTCGGCCTTCTGCTGCGCCGGCAGCGCGACGCCGGCGAGTCGAAAGTCGCGCAGCGCGTTCTGCAAAAGTTTGCGTTGTCCGGCGGTGAGCCGGGCGCCTTCGTTGGCGAGAATCGATTCGTAAGCGCGATGCAAGCGCTCGTTCTGCGCCAGCTCGGTGTGCCACGCCGTGAGCAGCGGCAAGCAAGCGTTGTAGGCGGCGCGCAGCTCGTCGCTGTTCACGACACCGTTCATGTGCCCGACCGGCGACCATGTGCGCGCCAGACGGTGATGCATTTCTTCCAGAGGCACCACCAGCGAATCCCAAGACGCGTCTGGTCGCGCGAGCAGCGCCGCGAGCTGGGCGCGATGGGCATCGAGCAGCTCTCGCAGAACGGGCTCGATGTTCGCGATGCGGATCGAGGAGAACGCAGGCAAATCGATGTCGGCGGTTGGCATGGCGGTACGGGATCGGCCGGAGGAGAAGGAGGCCGCGACGATTTTAGTAGGCGGGCGACGCGGCGTCGAAAAATATAGCGCAAGGCGCGGTGGCGCATTCTGGCGACAGGGCGCGGCAGGAACCTGTCGCCAACCGCTACCGTTCTTTCGGCAACTACTGACTACGACCCGGCCCCCGGGACCGCCGCAGGAGGTCGCGCCCGCAAAATGCCCGATCCCCGTCAGCCGCCGCCTGCGTACGGCGAAGAGCTGTTCCACCAGTTCGTGCACACGGTGCAGGACCACGCGATTTTTGCCATGGACAGCCAAGGTCGCATCGTGCGCTGGAATGCAGGTGCGGAGGTCATCATGGGCTTCGCGGCGGACGACGTGATCGGACGCGAGCTGCCCGACATCTTCACGCAGGAGGATTGCGACGCCGGCATTCCGCGGCTGGAGCTGGAGACGGCGAGGCGCATGGGGCGTGCGGCCGACGAGCGTTGGCACGTCCGCAAGGACGGCTCGCGCTTCTGGGGTATGGGAGCGGTCACGGCGCTGCGGGGATCCGACGGCGCGCTGCTCGGCTACGGCAAGATCGTCGCCGATCGCACCGATCTGAAAGAGCTGCAGGACACGCTGCAGAGTCGTAACGATGCGCTGGCTCACGGCGACGAGCTCAAGAACCGCTTCCTCGCGACGCTT
>DATJIP010000126.1:0-43701 GCA_035493235.1 Steroidobacteraceae bacterium | reverse complement strand
GCACGGCGAGAGCCGTGGGATCGTCGAGAACTCGCGGCGGCGGATCCAGCAACTGATGCGCCGCGCGCATGTATGCGGTCGCGAGCGCGGTGCGGCTCGCCGTCTTCTGTGACATGCGTTCAGCTTGCTGGCATTGAACTGTCCGTGCAAGGCCCCATACTGCCCCGCATGCGCGTCAGCCGCCGTTTCCTCACCGCACTCGCGTTGCTGGCGCTGCTTCATATCTATATCGGCTCGCGCCTGTTGCCTCCGTTGCCGCTCGGCACGACGGGTCTCGTCGTCGGTTGGCTGGCGGTGCTCGCTTCGTTTCTGATGATGCCGCTCGCGGTGTTCGCGCGCGGCGGCCGCGACCAGGAATGGTCGGACCGGCTCGCGTGGATTGGTCTTACCACGATGGGACTTTTCTCGTCGCTGTTCGTGTTCACGCTGCTGCGTGACATGGTGTTGCTGATCGCGAGCGCCTTCGCGACCGCGCCGCAGATGCTCGCCTTCACGCGACTGACCGCGATGGCGACCATCGCGATTGCCGTGCTGGCGACGCTGATCGGCTTGTTCAACGCGCGGCGTCGTGCGGCCGTCGTCGACGTCGAAGTGCCGGTCGCGAATCTGCCGGCAGAGTTGCGCGGCTTCTCGATCGCGCAGATCAGCGACGTGCACGTCGGGCCGACGATCAAGCACGAGTACGTCGCTGCAATCGTCGACGCAGTGAACGGGCTCGATGCAGACGTGATCGCGGTCACCGGCGATGTGGTCGATGGCAACGTGCCGCAGCTCGCGGCACATGTCGCGCCGCTGTCGCGTCTGCGCTCGCGGCACGGCACGTACTTCGTCACGGGCAATCACGAGTACTACTCCGGTGCGCAGGCGTGGACGAAGGAGTTCGAGCGCCTCGGCATGCACGTGCTGACGAACCAGCATGTCGTGCTCACTCATCAGGAACATCAGATCGTCGTCGCCGGAGTCACCGACTACAGCGCGCACCATTTCGATCCCAAGCATCGCAGCGATCCTGTGGTCGCGTTGCGAGGTGCGCCGGCGAGCGCGGCAGTGAGGATCCTGCTGGCGCATCAGCCGCGCTCGGCCGAAGCTGCGGCCGAAGCGGGTTTCGATTTGCAGCTCTCGGGACACACGCACGGCGGCCAGTTCTGGCCGTGGAATCACTTCGTGCGCTTCCAGCAGCCGTTCACGGCGGGGCTCAACCGGTTGAAGAATCTGTGGGTGTACACGAGCCGCGGCACGGGCTATTGGGGTCCGCCGAAGCGCTTCGGCGCGCCGTCTGAAATTACGCGTATCAGACTGATTCCGGCGTAGGACCAGAAGATTTCTCGCCAAGGCGCCACGCCGGCAAGTTCAGAATTCTGAATTTCACTGCCGAAATCTCACTTTTCGGGCTTGGCGATCTTGGCGTCTTGGCGAGAGTTCTTCTTATTTCTCGATTCGGTACTCAATCCCCGCCCTCGTATCCTCCGGCCCACGCTGTGTTTGCAGCGCCAGGTCATTCGACAGCTTGTAGCGCAGCGTGATGACGTCGCCCGGCTCGAACAAGCCGACGCCGTAACTCAGATACAAGCGCGGCGAAAGGTACTGGCCGACGGTCAGCGCGGCGCCGCCGATCATCTCGTCGTCCTTCACTGACAGCTCGTCTACGCCGAGTCGCTTGCCGAGGCTCTTCGCGAGCAGGCCGCCGCCGGCGACGCCGAGCGAGCGCGCGGCGGTTTGCATCGCGTCGGCGTCGCTGCCGCCGGCGCCGATCTGGTCGAGCGGTTTGCCCGCGACCAGGTACGACAGCGCATTGGCCTGGCTCATCGGCGGATCGGAGTACACGGTGAGCTCGGGTGTCTTCGCGCTGCCGCGGATGCGCAGGCCCGCGGTCACTGTTTCCACCGTGCGCGTCGCTTCGATGTTGAGATTTGGATTGTCGAGCGGCGTCCAGGCGTACAGCAGCTGGCCGCGCTGAATCGTCAGATCCTGGCCATACGCTTTGTATTTACCTGCGACACGCACTTCGCCCGAGCCGAGCGTCGGCTGACCCGGACTCTCGCGCACCTGCAGGGCGCCTTCGACGTTGGCCTGCAATCCGAAGCCCGTGAGCTCGACCTTCTTGCCGATGTTGACCGTGATCTCGGCGAACACCGGCGCCTTTTCTGTTTCCGCCTCTTCGCGCGTTTGCTCGTCGACGACGATCACGTCCGACGACGCTGCCTGCGCATGCTCGCCGCCACGCGGCAACTTCTGCAGATTGATCGCCGCCTCGGGAATCGTGACGTCGCCGTTGAGCGTGACGCGCTCTGCAGTGCGTACGAGATTCAGATTCGGCGTGACGATGACATGCGCGCCGGGAATGTCTGCTGCCAGCACGCGATCGCCGGCGACGTGCATGTCGACACGACCCGAGCGATCCGCCTTGCCGGAGAATTGCAGGCGTCCGTCGCCCGAGACGATCGCGCCGTCGACAGTGATGTCGCCCGACGGAGCAGGGCGGACCTGCAGTTGGCCGTTCTTCAGTTTCAGGCCGACTGCAGGAATGTCCGCAGCGAGCTCCGCGCCGCTGATGAGGCCGGATACCTGCGGCGTCTGCACTGTACCGGCGAGCGCGATATCGGCATCGATCCTGCCGTGCACGTTCGCCAGCTGCGGCGCGAACACTGCGAGCGGCGCGAGATCCGGAATCTGGCCGCGCAGGCGCCCGGTGATCGGCGTCTGCGCGCGGCCGAGGTCGTGAACGTTGGCTTCGCCGTGCAGCGTTGCGTTCGGTTCGAGCTGCGTATCGAAGCTCGCGCGTGCGTCCGGACCCGACAGCGTCGCAGCGGCCTTGAAGCCGCGATAGCCGAGCAGTTTCTGCGGCGGCTCCTGCGTCTGGTCGCCCGGCACTGCCGCGAGCTGCCGGAAGACCGCGCCCGAATCCGACTCGATCAGCACGTCGCCGAACAACTCGCCCTGCGGCGTGCGGCGGATTTCGCCATGACCTTGCAGCGTGCCTTCGAGCTTGATCGGCAGCTCGGCAGTCGCGAGTGCATTGCCGAGAGCGAGCGGCAGATTCGCGAGCGAATAGCTCGCGCGGATCGCGCCATCGGGCTGCAATGCTCCGGCCGCGCACAACTCGATGCGACCGTCGACCAGGCACGCCTGCGACAGCTCGGCCGTGCCTTTGCCCAACGTGATGTTGGCCGGCTCGCGCAGCGCCAGTCGCGTGGCATCTTTGACGTTGATCACCAGATTCTGCAGCGAGCCTGCCCAACCTTCGTCGGTGCGCTCGCCTTGCAAGTCCAGCTCGAGTGCCAGTGGCTCGCCGTTCACACGCAGTGCGAGGTGATGCGACTGCGGCGCGCCTTTCGCTTCGGCACGTACGGTTTCGAACTCGAAGCCCGGCGCCGTGAGCTTCGCAAGATCGAGGCGAATCGAGCCCTCCGGGTTGCGCGGGTCGGCGACGTTGGCCTGAGCGTGGAACGAGTCCATGCTCACGCCCGCCGCGTGCAGATCGAGGCCATGCGCGTTGCCCTCGATCGACAGATCGGGCCACTTCCCGCGCACGACGAATGCCGCCTGCAACTCGCCGCCGGAATCGGGCACCCAGTCGTTCAGTGACGCGACGTTGAGCGACACGTTCGCGTCGAGTCGATCGCCATTGCGGCCGCGGAATTGCAGCGTGCTTTTCCCCGACTTGAGCTCGGCGGTGCCGCTCGCGATCAGCGGCGGAGCGAGCGATACGTCTGCATTGCCCGAGAGCGGACGACCGCGCAACTCGCCGCGCAATTGAGTGAGCTGCAGCTTGGCTTGCGGGCCTTGCTCTTGCATCTGGCCCTGACTGGCGAGATCGAAGCCCAGCTTGCCGCGCCAGGCTGCAGCGAACGCGCCTGGATCGAAATCTCTCGCGGTGGCGCTCACGTCCCATGCAAGCTTCGGCTGCAGGTCGATGCGGCCGCGCGCTTGCAGGCGTCCGGCCTCCTGCGAAATGTCGAACTGCTCGAGCTCCACGCGCTGCGGCGTGCCGTGCAGATCGAGCGCGATATCGGCAACGCGATTCTGCGGTCCGAGTGCAAGCGCGCCGCGTGCCGTGTACGCGTGCGCGCTGCCTTGCACGTCGAGCCTGCCGTGCGTGTACAACTCCTGCCCCACCCATGCCACTGGCACGACGATGTCGTGCCACGTCGCGCTGACTTTCGCCGTGACCGGCTCGCGCCCGAGATCGACGTCGCCGCCGAGGTGAATTGCGCCGCTGTTGCCGTGGCTGATACGCAGCACAGTATCGATGGCGATATCGTCGCCGTTGCGGATGAAGCGCAGCGGCTCGATCATCAAGGGCTCGTCGTTGATCACCAGCTTGCCGGAGATCGCGCCTTCACCTGTCGAGCCGTGACCGCTCAGCGACGCGGCGAGACTCGTGAACGACGAGGTCGGCAGCAGTTCCTCGCGCGGATCGAAGCGCGGCGCTTCGAGCGTGAAGCGCCAGGGCCAGGTCTTTTTCTGCGTGACCTCCACCTGCAGCTGCAGGTCGAGCGGCGCGCTCAGTTTCAGCAGCAGCGTGGCATCCGCATTTGCGCTGCGCGTGTCCAACGTTCCCGCGAACGACCGCTCGCCGACTTTCCAGCGAAAGCTGCCGTGACCGCCGCCAGTGTAGATACCGCGCTGACGAACGCCGCCCGCGAACGCGACTTCGCCCTGCGGCGAGGTTACGTCGAGTTTCTTCACGGCCAGGTCTCGCGACGTCCAGTGACCGCTGAACGCGGCGCGCGTCAGCTCCACGAGCGGCGTCTGGTCGCGGCGAATACGTGTCGAGTCGAGCGCGAGCGAATCGATCTCGATATCGATCGGCGGTTTCAGGCTGAACGGCTGCTGCGACTTCTGCGGCGGCTTGGTCGGCTCGCTCAGCGCGACATCGATGCCGCGTGCCTGCAGTTCGTGAACGTGCACGCGCTTGCGAAAGATTTCCGAGAGCACGATGTCGACGTGCACGCTTTGCAGTCGCGCATCGATGCCTGCTTCAGGATCCTTGTAGCGCAGGCCGGTAACCGTCAGCGGCCCGGCGATCGTCCCTGCAACGGTGTCGAGCGCGAGCTTCCCGCCGAGCGCGTCGACTGCAATGCGCGCGATCGAGCGCGTGCCCGATTGCGTGTTCACGACCCACGCAACTGCGCCGACTACCAGCAGCAGCAGAACTGCCAGCGTCAGTCCCGTCCATTTGAGAGCTCGCTTCACAGATCCGGTCCGATGATCAGGTGCACGCGCCACTCGTGATCGAAATTCGAGACCAGCGGCCGCGCGATATCCAGCCGCACCAGCCCGACCGGCGATTTCCAGCGCAGGCCGATGCCGGCGCCCAGATTGGTGTCGTATTGGTTGGTGAATGCGTCGCCGGCGTCGACGAAGGCGGCTGCGCCCCACTTGTCGAGAAAGTAGTGCTCGTACTCGGCGCTCGCGACCACCTGGTACTTGCCGCCGATCACTTCGCCCTTGGCATCGAGATCGCCGATCTGCTGGTAATCGAAGCCGCGGATCGAGCGATCGCCGCCCGCGAAGAAGCGCAGCTCCGGCGGCAGCGAATCGAAGTCCTTGACGATCATGCCGCCGAGCATCGCGCGCAGGATCACGCGATTGTCCGTGCCGACTCGCTGCAGCCACTTCGCCTCGGCGCGCACCTGCGCGAAGCTCGTATCGGAGAGGAACTGCTCGGCACCGAAGCGCACGCCATAGAGCAGGGAATAGCCGCTCAGCGGGAAATACAGATCGTCCGCTTTCTTGCGCGTCAACGTGCCTTCGGCGTAGAGCAGGCTGGTCGAGTGTTGTTCCCTGGCGATCTCGAAATCGCCGTTGAGATATTGCAGGCCGATGGTTCGCGTGAAGCCCTTCCAGCGATCCGTGACTTCGTTCGCCGCCGCGCGCGCCATGCGCGACGTGCTGGTGTCGGTCTCCTCATCTTTGTAGCCAACGCCGAAGGTATAGCTGCGATTCGGCTGACCTGGTTTCGGAATCTGATACTGGACGCGGTAATCCTCCAGCCGCGTCGAATACTGCGCATCCGCGCTGAGCTTGTGGCCGCGATCGTTGAGCCAGCGCCGCTGGAAGCCGACTTTGCCGCCGGGACCGGTATCCGTGCTGACGTAAACACTCGCGGTGTAGACGGTGCGCTTCGCCGGCACGAGCACCACTTCGATCGGCACGACCCCGTCCTTGGCGTGCTCCAGATCCGGCGTGACCGCAACTGCGCCGAAGTAATCCGCATCGACCAGCGCCTGCTGCAACTCGAGCAGCTTGTCGATCGAATAAAACTCGCCCGGACGCCACGGCGTGTAGCGTTGCAGGAACTTGTCGGGGAACTGCACCTCGCTGTAGTGCACCGGGCCGAAGCGATGTCGCTCGCCAGGATTCCACTCGAGATCGATCTCGGCACTGTTCGCGGCGCGCACGACTTCGACGCGATGCTGCACGAGTTGCGCACGAACATAACCTTCGTTGGCGAGCGCAGTGGCGATCTCCTGCTTGCTGCGTTCGTACGCGGCGTGATCGAGACGCTCGCCCTGTTTGGGAGCGAAGTGCTCGAGCGCGAGCTTCACCGGTTCGAGTTGCGTCGCGTTGCCGCCGATCACGACGCGCTCCTTGCGCACGATGACGGGCTCGCCCGGTTTGACGCTGAACGTCGCGCGATAGTGTCCTTGCTCCGGCCGTTCCAGCCGGCCCGTGGCCTCGGCGCCGTAATAGCCGAACGGCTCCAGCGCCGTGCGGATCTGTGCCTGCGCGCCCTCGAACAGTCGACGAATCTCGATCGGTGAGACGTCGCGATCTTCGTATTTCGTCAACTCGATGCTGGCGCGCACGGATTCCGCCATCTCGCCTTCGATGCCTTCGACGACGACGGCAACGCGCTCGGCACGCAGCGGCGCGGCAAAAAACAGGCACAGAGCTGCGGCCAGGAACTTCCTCACCGGTAAGTGACGCGCCGACACGCGCCTTGTTCCAAGGACTTATGCGAGTGCGTCAACGACCGACAGAAGCTGACTCGCTGCTGAACGAAAACATTCAGAAGTCGTTAAGTGCCGCTGCGTTGAGATGGCCGCGAGTCTTACAGCTCGCAGGCAAAATCATGAGATGCATTCTGGCTTCTTGCATCGTAATGGCGACAACGGTTCTGGCGCAGGCCGGCGCGTACGCGGCAGAGGGTCGCGTTTCGGAATTGCAGGCACAGCCGCTCGATCCGCAGCGTGTGTCGAAGTACACGGAAGAGCGCGGCGCGACACTAGCGGCGCCGCAGAAATCGGCGAAGTCGCACAGCGTGCGCGGCGCAACCAAGACTGCTGAGCTGAAATCCGTGCGGCCGTCGTCGCCAACGGCCATGCAGAAAATTTCCAACTTCTCGTTCTTCGATGCGAGCAGCACGCTGCTCGACGATCGTGACGGCGATGGCTTTCATCGCGAGTTTCGCGTCCGCTTCGACGCCGACGTCGTGTCGGGCAGCGCGCGCGTGTTCGCGCGTTTGTATCTGCGGCGCGTCGGCGATCGCGACTGGTTGCTGTATCACGAGACGGACGATTTCGACATCTTCGAGGACGACGGCGACGACGATTACTTCGTGACCGCGACGCTCGACGACGGCTGGCCGACCGGCGACTACGACGTGCTGGTCGATCTGTACGAATCCGGCTTCGACGGCATCGTCGCGACCATCGGCCCGTTCGACAGCGACGGCCTCGCACTGCTGCCGCTCGAAGAGACCGGCCTCGATCAGCCGATCGAGCTGCCCGGCTACAGCATTCGCGGCGTGAGCAGTCAGCTGCTCATCGACGACGACGGCGACGGTCACTACTCGAAGTTCCGCGTCACGTTCGATCCGGACGCCGATTTCGACGGCACGTTCGTCTACGCGGAAGTGTGGGTGCGGCCGCAGGGCGGGGAGTGGATCCAGGAGCACGTCTCCGACGACTTCCTCGTCGACGCCAGCGGTGCCGCCGATACTTACACTCTCACGGCCGACTGGGTCAGCGGCTATCCGACCGCCTTCTATGACGTGCAGATCGATTTGCGCGACGCGGACACCGGCAAGCTGGTCGCGTCCGCCGGCAGCGAGCGCCCCGAGCTCTCACGCATCCCGCTCGAAGACCGGGCCCGCGACACGCGCGTCAGCACGCCGCCCGCAAACGGCGGAGGCGGGGTAGTGACCTCGCGCGAGCATGGCGGCGGCGCGCTCGGCGGATGGTTCGCGCTGGCCCTGGCCCTGCTGCTCGCATGGGCCAGGCTGCGGCCGCTCAGACACCCCCGAACATAGAACCCTTGGACTGCCGTCGGGAATCTTTCCACTCGCCCCGGTTCCGGCACTCCCGGGCGGGTCGAAGTCGCTGAACCCCTGACCTATTTGCCCCGCTGGCACATGCGTTGCTGCCTCCAGCAGCGGACTGCAAATTGCAGTCCCCGGGTAACGGGACCCGGTCATAACAAACTGTTGGGGTTCTCAGTGGCACTTCCTTCTCGCCGCGCGACGCGCGCACTCAGCTGCGCTGCACTCGCCTTGCTTGCCAGTCCTTTCGTTCAGGCGAACAACGTGGTCGGAGCCTGGGATCCCCAGCTCTACACCTGGCCGCTGATTCCAGTGCACTCGGTGCTGACGCCGGACATGCGCATCATGTCCTACGGCACCGACGGCATCGCGCGCCAGACCGGCTATTTCATCTACGACATCTGGGACATCAACGCGGGCCTGGAGGGCGGCCACCTCACGCTCGACAACGTGACCAACACCGACATCTTCTGCGGCTCGCAGGTCGTGCTGCCGCAGGGCGGCCAGGTATTTCTCGCCGGCGGCGACAACTGGACCGGCACTGCTACGACCAACACCGGCAACAACAACAGCAATGTGCTCGACCTGTCGAGCAACATCCTGAGCCGCGGCAACAACATGAACCGCGCCCGCTGGTACTCGGGCTCGACGGTCCTGCTGAACGGCGAGGTGTACATCCAGGGCGGCTCGAGCGGCACTGATCGACCCGAAGTCCGCCAGGCCAACGGTACGTTCCGCCTGCTGAGCAGCACCGACACCAGCACGCTCGACTTCATGTATCCGCGCAACTTCATCGCGCCCGACGGCCGCGTGTTCGGCTACGACAGCAACGGCAAGATGTACTACGTCAACCCGACGGGCACCGGCGCGATCACCAACGTCGGCCAGTTCGCGTCGAACTATCGCGCCAGCGACGCGAGTGCGGCGATGTTCCGGCCGGGTCGCATCCTGCAGTTCGGCGGCAATTCCAATGGCGCGCTGGTGATCGACATCAGCGCGGGCGGCACGCCGGTTTTGACGCCGACCGGCTCGATGTCTTCGCAGCGCCGGCTCGTGAACGCCACGGTCCTGCCGAACGGCAAGGTGCTGGCGACCGGCGGCAGCCAGGTCAACAATCAGCTCACCGGCGTCAACAACTCTGCCGAGATCTGGGATCCGACGACTGGTATCTGGACGCGCGGCCCCGACGGCCAGCGTGCGCGCTTGTATCACTCGATGTCGCTGCTGCTGCCGGACGGCCGTGTGCTGGTCGGCGGCGGCGGTGCGCCGGGCCCGCTCGCCAACATGAACATGGAAGTCTATTTCCCGCCGTATCTGTACGACTCGAGCGGCGCGCGCGCGCTGCAAGCGCGCCTGACCAGCGCGCCCGCGCAGATCGACATCGGCGAAACATTCTTCGCCGACTTCACCGACGCTGCCGATATCAGCCGCGTCACCATGGTCAAGGCGGCTTCCGTGACCCACAGCTGGAACATGGAGCAGCGCTTCGTCGAGCTGACGTTCGTGCGCGACGGCTCGCGCCTGCGCGTCCAGGCACCGACGCGCGCTGCCGATGCGCCGCCGGGATTCTGGATGCTGTTCGCCTTGAACGAATCGGGCGTGCCCTCGCAGGCGCGCATCATCAAGATCAACGTTGCCGCAAACTGGAATCCGGCGATCACGCCGGTGCTGACGAATCCCGGCAATCAGGCCGGCACGTTCGGCATTTCGACCGGCCTGCAGCTCGCAGCGTCGGATCCGAATGGCGATGAGCTCGGCTACGGCGCCAGCGGCCTGCCGCCCGGCCTGACGCTCAACGCGCAGACCGGCGCCATCAGTGGCACGCCGAACGCGGTCGGCAACTTCAACGTCGTCGTCGCTGCGAGCGACGGTATCAATACGGCAACGCAGTCGTTCCTGTGGACGATTGCCGATCCGGCGCCGCTGCAAGTGCAACCGCCGCCCCCGCCCGCAGCGCTGCTGTTCGGTGGACAGGCGACCTACACGGCCGGCGTGACGAACGGTGAGAACGCGCGAGTGCGCTGGGACTTCGACGACGGCACGCCGGTTACAGACTGGTCGACCGAGACGACCGTGACTCACACCTTCACGCGCCCAGGCGTCTACTACGTAACGGTCACGGCGACCGACGATCGTGGCGTGCAGGTTTCACAGACCTTCGTGCAGGCCGTGCATCTGCCGCTGACGGCGAATCGCCCGGCTGCTTCGAGCACCATCGCCTGGGAACCGCGCGCAGCAGGCAATCGCGTGTGGGTCGTCAACCAGGACAACGACACCGCGAGCGTCTTCAACGCCGCGACCAATGCCAAGATCGCCGAGATCGCGGTCGGTGCCGCGCCGCGCAGTGTCGCGGTCGCGCCGAACGGCCGGATCTGGGTGACGAACAAGCAGGGCGCTTCGATCAGCATGATCGATCCGACGTCGCTGACTGTCGTGCAGACGGTCTCGCTGCCGCGCGCTTCGCAGCCGTACGGCATCGTGTTCGATCCAACCGGCAGCGCAGCTTTCGTCGCGTGCGCGGCCAGCGGCGCGTTACTGAAGCTCGATCCGGCGACGGGCGCCACGCTCGGCTCCGTCAACATCGGGCCGAATGCACGCCAGCTGTCGATGAGCGGTGACGGACAATCGATCTTCGTTTCGCGCTTCATCACACCGCCGTTGCCGGGCGAGAACACCGCAGTCGTGCAGACCGGCGCGGGCGGTGCAGAGGTCGTAGCGCTCTCGGCGAACCCATTCGCAGTCGTGCGCACCATTACGCTCGCGCACAGCGACTTGCCGGACTTCGAGACTCAGGGTCGCGGCATTCCGAACTATCTCGGAGCGGCGACGATCTCGCCGGATGGCACGCAGGCGTGGGTGCCTTCGAAGCAGGACAACGTTGCGCGCGGCACGCTGCGCGACGGACGCAATATCGACTTCCAGAATACGGTGCGCGCGATCAGCTCTCGAATCGACATGGCAGGGGGGATCGAGGATTTGGCCGCGCGCATCGACCACGACAACGCCGGCCTCGCAAGCGCGGTCGCGTTCGATCCGCTCGGCGTCTACCTGTTCGTCGCGCTGGAGACCAGTCGCGAAGTCGCGGTAGTCGATGCGCATGGCCGCTGGGAAGTCTTCCGCTTCGACGTCGGTCGCGCGCCGCAGGGCCTCGCGGTGGCTCCGGACGGCTCGAAGCTGTTCGTCAACAACTTCATGGATCGCAGCGTCGGTGTATTCGACCTGCGTCCGCTGCTGCAGAACGGCGCGGTGAACGTACCGCTGCTGGCGAATGTGAATGCGGTCACGACCGAGAAGCTCACCGCGACCGTGCTGAAGGGCAAGCAGTTCTTCTACGACGCGCGCGATACGCGGCTCGCACGCGACCGCTACATGAGCTGTGCGACCTGCCACAACGACGGCGGCAGCGACGGACGCGTCTGGGATCTCACGGGTATGGGCGAGGGCCTGCGCAACACGATCACGCTCAACGGGCGCGGCGGCATGGGGCACGGCTTCCTGCACTGGAGCGCGAACTTCGACGAAGTGCAGGACTTCGAAGGTCAAATCCGCTCGCTCGCCGGCGGTACCGGTCTGATGACCGACGCCGCGTTCGCGACGCGGTCGACGCCGCTTGGCGCGGCGAAGGCTGGGGCGAGCGCAGATCTCGACGCACTCGCGGCGTACCTCGCATCGCTCACGACCTTCAGTCAAAGCCCGTATCGCAATGCGGACGGCTCGCTGACTGCGGCGGCTGTGCAGGGTCGCACTGTGTTCCAGGACAAGAACTGCGGCTCGTGCCATGCGGGCACGAATTTCACGGACAGCGCTGCCGCGACTCTGGACAACATCGGCACGATCAAGCAGCCGACCAGCGGCCAGCGCCTCGGCGCGGCCTTGACGGGCATCGATCCGCCGACACTGCGCGACGTGTGGGCAACTGCACCGTATCTGCACGACGGCTCTGCGCGGACGCTGGAGGATGCGGTTCGCGCACACACGAACGTCACGCTGACGTCTGCCGAGGTGATCTCCGTCGGCGCGTATCTCGCGCAGATCGGTAGTGAGGAGGCGACTGCGCCCGTGCCGCCACCGGTCAACGGCACCGGCCTGGTGGGCAGGTACTTCAACAACAAGACCCTCACCGGCACGCCCGCACTGACGCGTACCGAAGTCGTGAACTTCGACTGGGGCACGAATGCGCCCGGCACGGGCATCGGCAAGGACAACTTCTCGGTCCGCTGGACCGGTGATGTGAAGACTTCGGCGGCGGGCGGCTATCGCTTCCGTACGGTCTCCGACGACGGCGTGCGGCTGTGGGTGAACGGCGTATTGGTGATCGACAACTGGTCGCTGCATGGGGCGACCACGAACACGAGCAACACGATCACGCTCGCGGCCAATACGCGCTACACGATCAAGATGGAGTTCTACGAGCAGACCGGCAGCGCAGTCGCGAAGCTGCAATGGCGCTTGCCTGGCACGAGCAGTTACGTAACGATTCCGGCGGCGTCTCTGTTCGGTAACTAGCGATTTGGCAACCAGGTCGGTCATCGTTCTGATCGCACTTCTCGCAGGCGGCGCTGCTACGGCAGCGGCGCCTGCGCCGGAGCGCACGCTGCTCGCGGAGCCGCCGCGCGCAATCGCGGACTTCCAGCTCACCGATCAGGCCGGCAAGACGGTCAAGCTCGCCGACTTGCGCGGCGCACCGGTGCTGATGTTCTTCGGCTTCACGCACTGCGCGGATGTCTGTCCGGCGGCGCTGCATCAGCTGCGCCAGCTCGAGCGCGAGCATCGCGCCGAGCTTGGCAAAACGCGCATAGTGATCATCAGTGTGGACGGCGAGCGCGACAACCCCGCTGCCATGAAAACCTGGTTGCAGCCGATCTCTCCGAGCTTCATCGGCCTGACGGGTGCGCCGGCCACGGTGCACAACATTGCCGAGCAGTTCTCCGCTGCGTTCTACAAGGTGCCCGGCGCGAACAAGGGCGAGTATTCGATGCAGCACAACTCGCAGATCTTCCTGCTCGACCGCAAAGGCCGGCTGCGTGCCACGTTCTTCAACGCGCCGCTCACCAGCATGGCCACGGTCACGCACAGCATCGCCGCCGAATCCTGACTGATCCGACCCGACTCGGAACTAACGCCGGTCAGCGACCGTCACTACCATCGTGTCGACCTGCCACGCATCGTCCATCGTCTTCGACGGCCACGTGCTCCTGTGGTACGGGCCGGAAAACGCGACCTGGAGCGTTCCCGCGGGCCGCTTGCGCGCGATTCGCGAGCTGGTCGCGGAGTCCGGCGACGTGCGCTGGTTCGTTGCCTTCGATATCGACGGACAGGACTTCGGGCTGCAAGCGCCCGCAAATGCCAACGGCATGGACCGCGTGTTAGCCGCACTCGGCACTCGCTTCCATGCAACGCTCGATCTTCAGCTCGAGCGCGCTCCCGCCGGAAGTTCTCGCATCGTCTGGTCGCGGCCGCTGTAGGTTGGGTCTACCCGAACATATCGAACTGCTTCATATCCCCGATCACCTGCTCGAACTCCAACCCGAGCGTCTCCAGCACCGGCTCCGCCACCGGCTGCACTTGCTTCACCACGTAGTGCTCCCGATCGAGGGGATTCTCAACGTTGTCCACCGGCTCCGGCCCCGCAGTCGTGATCACATAACTGACGAGACGACCGTTCGATTGCGTCGACTTGCGCGCCGCGGCCACGTGCGGCGGGGTCGTCGCCGTGTATTCTTCCGCATCCTTGCGCAGGTTCTTGCGATACACGAGCTGATCGTCGAGCTCGCCGCCACGTACGCGACGCACGATATCCGCGAGATAAACATCGACTGCTTGATCCGTGAACAACCGCTGGTACAGCTCGCGTTGCACCTGCTTTGCCAACGCCGTCCAGTCGCGACGCACGACTTCCATGCCGACGAACTCGACGGTATCGAGCGTGCCGCCGTGACGTAGTCCGGCGTAGCGCTTGCTCGCGCCGCGCGTGCTGTGTCGCGCCCGCGGCAGGAACAGCTTGAGGTACAGCTTCTCAAACTTCAGCTCCAGCTTGCTCGGAACTTGCCAGCGTTGCTTGATGTACGCCGCGAGCTCTTTACTCAACGCTGCAGACAGCTCCGGCCCGTGCGCAGCGGCGCGCTCCGGATCGTCCATGCCCGAGTGGACGAACAAGCTGTCGGTATCGCCGTAGAGAACCACAAAGCCCGCGGCTTCGAACCAGCTCTTCGACCACAGCAGCATTTCCTTGCCCATGCCGGTGATCGAGTTGGCGAGCGCGGGATTGTAGAAGCGGCAGGCAGGCGTGCCGAGCACGCCGTAAAACGAATTCATCAGGATCTTGATGGCGTGCCCGGCAACGCTGTCGCCGGCGCGCTTGGCCGCTTCGCGCCGCGGGAACAACTCGTCGAGCATGCGCGGGAGGATTGCCGGCGCGCGACGGAAGGCACCGCCCGGCGTTTCGATCAGCGCCTCGCCAGGCTGCGGCTCGGCGACGTACGACAGCGGGTCGATGTTGAAAGTGCGGATGATGCTCGGGTACAGGCTCTTGAAATCGAACACCCACACGTTGCGATGCATGCCGGTGAGCGGTTCGAGTACGTGACCGCCCTGTTGGGCTGCATGCACACGCGCGTCGCTGGAGCGCACGCTTGGTGCAACGATCTTCAGCCGTTCCAATTCGCTCAGGTACAGAAAGTCGAACGACGCGATGCTCGCAGCAACCCGGTCGGGTGTCATGCCGCTGAGCTTGCTGCGTGCGAAGGCCAGCGGCACGACGTTCAACTTCTCCACGATCTGATACGCGAGCCGCGCGTCGGTGCGTGCGTACAGTGCGAAGGCGGGTAGATCGTATCGATAGTTGTGCACGATCTCGCCGATGCGGTCGCGCACGTCGCCTGCGACTGCTTTGCCTTCGCCGAGCACTTCGCGCGCGACGGCGTCGAGCGAATAGTCGTCCATGCGGATGAAGGCACCGCGCAGCAGATCGATGCCGTCGAGCACCAGGCGTCCCGGAATCGATGCCTGGCCGCTGCCGAAATAGCCTTCGGGCTTGCGCAGCCGCAGCGGTGACGAGTCGCGACCGAGCTGCAGCGGATGGCGCAGGCGGCACGCGATCTTCTGCAGCACGGTGAGATCGAAGTCGATGCTGTTCCAGCCTGTGATCACGTCGACGTCCAGCTCGCGCACACGAGCGCAGAACGCGTCGAGCGCCGCGTATTCGTTGACGCAGCGTGTCGCCTTTTCCGGCATCGGACGCTGGCCGCCGTCGACGATCAGCACTTCATCCATTGCGGGCGCGAACAGCGAGATCGCGAGCAAGCGCTCGCCCTTCGAATCGGTCTCGATGTCGAACGCCAGCACGCGCGGGGTCACTGTCACGTCAGCGGGGCGCAGCACCGGGTTGTCGAAGATCCACGTGACGCCGTGACCCGCGGTCGCGTTGCCGTCGATCTCGCACCCGCCTTTGATGCCGCGTTCGATCAGGTAGCGCACAGCGAAGCGCACGTCCGCTTCGAACGTATCGATGCCCGCGGCGTGCAGGCGATCGCGCAGTGCCGGCACGTCCGACGGCACGTCGATCTCGATGCGAGCGACTGGCTCGCCCGCGAAGGTACGGCTCTCGATGGGTCGTGCCGGCGGAACGCGCAACACGCGCACACGCTCCGCGTCGGCGGCGCGCACGTAAAAGTGCGGCAGCTGACGATCGTCTCTCACCAGGAACGTGCCGCCGTCTTCCAATCGGCCGTAGATATGCACGACAGGGACGCGCGCGCCATCCGGTCGATTCGCGACCCGATAGCTCGCCTGCAGAATGAAGCCGCGCGCCTTGTTCACTGTCGCATTGTGCCACTGCTCTTGACTTCGAGCGCGCTCTAGCCGGTGTAATGAGCCCATCGATCGCTGGAGGTAGGACTCATGGGCGCGCGCGAGAACAAGCAGCTGTTACAGAGCGTGTTTGCGGAGCTCGCGCAGGGCAACGGCAAGCCGTTCGTCGCTGCGATGGCCGAGGATTTTTGCTGGCAGGCCATCGGCACGACCGCGTGGTCGCGGCCGTTTTGCGGCAAGCAGGTGGTGATGGACGAGTTGCTGCGACCGCTGTTCGCGCAGTTCGCCGATCTGTACACGAACACGGCGATTCGCATGATTGCGGAGGACGACTACGTGGTGGTCGAGTGCCGCGGACGTGTGACGACGAAGTCGGGCAAGACGTACAACAATCAGTACTGCTACGTCATTCGCTTCGCGGACGGCAAGATGCGCGAGTTGACGGAGTACTTCGATACCGAGCTGGTGACGGCCGCGTTGCAGCCGCCACCTCAATAAAACATGTTGATTGCGGCGACTGGCGTGACGCTCGCACCGGTGTTGCTGCCGGCAGCGAACCAGCGCGCGCCGAAGATCACGCCGATGTTGCTGGTGAAGTTGTACTCGATCGCAGGCGCGAGACCGAAGCGCCAGGCCGATCCAGAGTCCGCGCTGAACGGAACGCCTTGCGTGTCGCCGCGAACGCGCGTGCTCGAATCGTGTTGATAGAACGCGTCGAGTGCGAGCACCCAATTGCGCGTGATGCTGTACTCCCAAGCGGAGTAGAGACTGAACGTGTCGCCGGGATCTGCGTGACCGCGAAAGCCTTGCGGCGTTCCATACACGCTCGTGTCGGTGACATCGACGCTGCCCGCAAACGCGTAGCCGACGTTGAGGCGCGTGCGCAGAACACGTCCATTCGGCATCCACAAGTAGTACTGCGAATGGACGGCGAGCGAAGTCGTGTATGCGCCGGCGCCCAGACCATCGCTGGGCCGCGTGCCGAGTTGATCGTATTTGCCGGTGGGCAACGTCTGTTGCAGCACTAGCGACGAAGTCGGTACGTGCCGGCGTTCGTCGAACTGCGAAAGTCGCCACTGCGCCTGCAGCGTTACATCGCCGACGCCAATGCCGGAGCTGTCTTGACCGCTCTCGACGTCGTTGAAGCCGAACGTCGGAATCACGCCGGCGGTGAAGCTGTCGGTCACGCCGTAAAGCATGTACGTCAGCGAGCCGTAGCTGTGCACGGTGTCGGTATCGCGATAGTTGCCGTTGCTGTCGTAACGTCCGCGCGTCACCACGTCGTACACGTACGGTTCGATCAACGCATGACCTTGCGGCAGCGTCGCGGCGCCGGCAGCGACGATGGGGCCGGTCCACCAGGCGTCGTCGAGCGACTGCCGGTCAGAATCGGCAGCAACGCTCGCTAGCGAAAACATCAGGGGCGCAAGCGCACTGAGAGAGTACTTGAGCATAGGCGGCGATCTTGACGGGTTCGGTGCAGTCGGACACCCCGTTCCTTGCGATCGAACTGGGCTGCGATTGCGAAGATCCGATTCCGGACTACTTCATCAGCACCAGTTCTTCCGCCATCGTCGGATGGATCGCGACGCATTCGTCGAGCTGCGCTTTGCGCAGGCGAGCCTTCACCGCGACGGCCAGCGGTTGCAGGATTTCCGGCGCATCGGGACCGATCATGTGCGCGCCGACGATGCGGTCGTCGGTGTCATCGACGACCAGCTTGAACAGCGCACGCTCGTTGCGGTTCGCCAGCACGTTCTTCATCGGGCGAAAGTCGGAGGTGTAGACCTTCACCGATCCCAGGCGCGAGCGGGCCTGCGCTTCGGTGA
Source organism: Steroidobacteraceae bacterium (assembly GCA_035493235.1). Classification (GTDB taxonomy): domain Bacteria; phylum Pseudomonadota; class Gammaproteobacteria; order Steroidobacterales; family Steroidobacteraceae; genus Steroidobacter. Next base: position 25,797 of record DATJIP010000126.1, on the reverse strand, counting down.
GCCCGACGCCGGCGAGCGGCGGATGGCTGAATACAGCGGACGGGATGCAGTTGTAGTCGACTTTGGTCGGCTGGTTGCCGAACACGGTTTCCGCAAAAGCCTGGCCCTCGCGGATCGCGACGGGAGTGAGCTGCACACGATTGGTCACGTCGCCAACCGCGTAGATCGACGGGCAGGTCGAGCGGCTGTACTCGTCGACCTTGACCGCGCCGTTGGCGTCGAGCTCGACACCCGCGGTGTCGAGGCCGAGTGCTTCCGTATTCGGCACGCGGCCGACCGCGCACAGCATGGCGTCGCACTCGACACTAGTGTCGCCGAGCCGCACGTCGAGCATGCCGTTCGCGCGCCGCTCGATGCTCTTCAGCGGCGCATTGAAGAGGAACTGGATGCCCTTGCTCATCGAGATCTGCAGCAGGCGGTCGCGGATCTGCGCGTCATAGCTGCGCAGGATCTGGTCGCCGCGATTGACGACCGTGACCTTCGAGCCGAGCTCGTTGAAGATGCCCGCGAACTCGTTCGCGATGTAGCCGCCGCCGGCGATCAGGATGCGCTCCGGGAGCTTGTCGAGATGGAACACCTCGTTCGAGGTGATCGCGTGCTCGATGCCGGGAACCGCCGCGATCTGCGGCCGCGCGCCAGTGGCGACCAGGATGAACTTCGCATTGATCTTGTGTCCGTCGATCTGCGCGCTGTTCGGCCCGGTGATCGCGGCATGGCCTTCGAAGATATCGACCTTGTGCGTTTCGAGCGTCTGACGATAAAGCCCGCTGAGGCGCGTGACTTCCGCGAGCACATTGTCGCGCAAGGTCGGCCAATCGAACGCTGCGCCGGCGAGTTGCCAGCCGAAGCGGCGCGCGTCCTCCAGGTCTTCCGCGAAATGCGCGCCGTAGACGAGCAGTTTCTTCGGCACGCAGCCGCGCACGACGCACGTGCCGCCGATGCGATGCTCCTCGACGATCGCAACCTTTGCGCCAAGGCCGGATGCGATGCGCGCGGCGCGCACGCCACCCGATCCGGCACCGATGACCAGCAGGTCATAGTTGATTCCAGTACTCATGGGAGCGACCTTTAGCTCAGACCGCAAACACGATCAAGTCCGGCTGTAACGCTTGCGGCACTGTGACGCTGTGCTGAAATGAGAACTGTATGAATGCGCCACTGAACACGCCCACAAATCCAGTAGCGAAAGCGCTCTGGTACATCGAGAACAACTTCGCCGGCGAGCTGCTGCTCGACGAGATCGCGAACGTTGCGGGCGTGTCGCGCTACCACGTGTCGCGCGCCTTCGGCGAGGCGATCGGTCGCCCGATCACGGGTTACGTGCGCGGGCGGCGCTTGACCGAAGCGGCCAAGGCGCTCGCGTCGGGCGCGACCGACATTCTGACGGTCGCGTTGGCAGTGGGTTACGGCTCTCACGAGGCATTCACGCGGGCGTTCCGCGAGCAGTTCGGGCTGACGCCCGAGAGCGTGCGCGCGCAACGCCATGTCGACAACATCGCACTCGTAGAGGCAGTCAGCATGAATCATTCAGTGCTCAAAGAACTTGCAGAGCCGCGCTTCGAAACGCGCAAGGCATTTCTAGTTGCGGGTCTCAGCGCGCGTTACGACTATGAGAGCTGCGGCGGTGGAATTCCGGCGCAGTGGCAGCGCTTCGGGCCCTACATCGGCAGCGTTGCTGGACAGGTCGGCAGCGATGCCTACGGCGTGCGGTACAACAGCGACGACAACGGCCTGGATTATCTGTGCGGCGTCGAGGTCGGCGAGTTCTCGCAGTTGCCGCCGGAGCTCAGCCGCGTGCGTGTGCCGGCGAATCGCTATGCGGTGTTCACGCACTATGGACACATCTCCGCGATTCGCAGCACGTGGTCGACGATCTGGAGCAAGTGGCTGCCGAAGTCGGGGCATCAGATCGCGGACGCGCCGGATTTCGAGCGCTATGACGCGCGGTTCGATCCGCGCAGTGGCAATGGCGAGGTCGAGATCTGGGTGCCGCTCAAGGGCTGAGTCAGGCTGAAGCCTGACCCACAAGCTTCGATCTGGTCTTGTGGGTCAGGCTTTAGCCTGACGCTCCCCGGCCGTCGATCCAGGTTTCGACGACATTGAGCTGCGCATCCAGTAGCGCGAAGTTCGCCCGATATCCCGGCGCGATTCTCCCCAGCTCCTGACCGAGCCGCAGGAACTCCGCCGGGTATCGGCTCGCCATGCGCAGGCTCTGCTCCAGCTCCACACCGAGCATCGACACTGCGTTGCGCACGGCGCTCGCCATGTCGATGTCCGAGCCCGCGAGCCGGCCGTGCTCGTCGAGCAGCATGTTGTCGGAGACCGAGATCGGCCGGCCCTGGATCTTGAACGCCTTGTTTGGCGTACCGACGCTCGGCATCGCATCCGTCACCAGCATGAAGCGATCCGGCCGCTTGCTGCGCAACGCGATGCGCAGCACGACCGGGTCGACGTGATGACCGTCGACGATGATGCCGCACCAGCTGTCCGGGTCGTCCAGCGCGGCGCCGACTGCGCCGGGCTCGCGGCCCGTGAGCTGCGACATGGCGTTGAACAGGTGCGTAAAGCCCGTGAGTCCTTGCGACAGCGCATCCTTGATCTCGTCGTACGTGCCGTTGGTGTGACCCGCCGAAATGATGACGCCCGCATCGGCGAGCTTGCGGATCACCTGCGGGCTGGTGCGCTCCGGTGCGAGCGTGACGAGCGTGCGACCGCCATTCAGCCCGGTCAGCAAGCCCAGCGCATCTTCGTCGAGCCAGCGCAGCTTGGTGACGTCGTGCACGCCCTTGCGCTCTTCGTTGAGAAACGGCCCTTCGATGTGAATGCCGAGCACACCCGGCACGCCGATTTCCATCGCAGTCTGCACCGCGTGCACTGCTTTCACGACGACATCGAGATCGTCGCTGATGAGTGTCGGCAGAAAGCCGGTCGTGCCGTAGCGGCGATGTGCGCGCCCGATCTCGACGATCGAGTCGACGCTCGGATCGTCGTTGAACAGCACGCCGCCGCCGCCGTTGACTTGCGTGTCGACGAAACCGGGAACGAGGCGTTGTCCCTTCAGGTCGTAGACGCTTTGTTTGCTGTCGCGCCGCCACTGGTCGCTGCTGATCACTGCCTCGATGCGCCCGGCCGCGAGCACGACGACGCGGCCGTCTTCGAAGCCCGCATCGGTCAGCACGCGGCCATTGATCAGCGCCAGGCTCATCACAGCGTCTCGGTTATCTTGTTGAGATGCGGCGGCTTGTCGGGATTGAAGCCACGCGCGAGCGCCAGCGTGGCGGCCATGCGATAGAAGCTCTGGATCATCAACATCGGCTCGAGCGCGGGATGAGCTGCGATCGTCGGCAATGCCAGCGCACGATCGACCTGGATCCCGGCCGTGAGCACTTCAGCGCCGCACGACACGAAGTCTTCGGCCAGCTGGGCGATGCCGGCACGGCTCTCATCGTTCTGCGACAGCATCAGCACCGGGAAGCCGAGCCGCACCAGCGCCATCGGCCCATGCTTCACTTCCGCGGCGCTGAACGCTTCGGCGTGCAGCCCGCAGGTTTCCTTGAGCTTGAGCGCAACTTCCTGCGCGATGCCGAGACCGAAGCCGCGACCGACGACGTACAGATTGGTCGCGTCCTGCAGCGCCGGCTCGGCGCCGCTCCAATCGAGTCCCCATGCCTGCTCGAGCTGCTCTGGAGATCGCAGCAGCGCATTGAACAGTGACTGATCCTCGGTCCAGCTCGCGACCAGATGCAGGACTGCGCTCAGCGACGTGATGTAGGACTTGGTCGCGGCAACACTCATCTCGACGCCTGCGCACAGCGGCACGAGATGATCTGCGAGCGCCGCCAGCGGCGAATCCGTCCAGTTGCAGATTGCGATGACCAGCGCGCCGCCGCGCTTCGCCGCTTCGACCGACGCGAGCAGATCCGGACTCTTGCCCGATTGCGAGATCGCGAGGCACACGACGCCGCGCAGATCCGGCTGCGCTTCGTACAGCGAGCTCAACGAAGGCGCGGCAGAGGAGGTGAGGATCTTGGCGCGCGACTCGATCAGGTACTTCGCGAACGTAGCAGCATTGTCCGAGCTGCCGCGCGCGCAAGTGACGACTGCATGCGGCTTCATTTTCCGCAGCAACGCCCCGAGCTGCGTCATGCGCTGCGCATTCATGTCGAGCTGCTCGCGCACGACGTGCGGCGCCTGCTCCGCCTCGCGATACATTCGGCTGGACAGGGTCATGACGTGGCGCTGAGCTCTGCGACGAAATCGTAGATATCGCCGCGATAGTAGGATTGCGAGAACTCCGCCGCGCGGCCGTCCTTGAGAAAGCCGAGACGCTCGACGAGCAGCCCCGCATCGTTTTCCTGCGCCTTGAGGAGCTTTGCCTGCTCCGCTGTGAGCAGCACTGCGCGCAGTCGTTGCAACGCGCGCACCGGCCGATTGCCCGTGCGCTCCAGTGCCTCATACAACGAAGCTTCCACTGCATCGATCGACGGCAGGCACGATGCGAGCACTGTCGCGTACTCCAGCGCCATCGGCACTTCGTCTGCGTAGCGAATACGGTTGAAGCGATACACCGGCGTGCCCGGGCTGGATCGCAGCGGCAGCGATTCTTCCGGAGTTACAGTGCCGGCTGCGCGATTCAGCCAGACGCTGCGCGGCTTGCGGCCACGCGCGCGCATGTCTTCCGAGAACGAAGTCAGCTTCGAGAAATTTTTCTCGACGCGATTGCTGACGAAAGTGCCGGAACCCTGCCGGCGCACGAGCAAACCTTCTTCGACCAATCCATCGATCGCCTTGCGCACTGTGATGCGCGAGACCGAGAGCTCTTCTGCGAGATCGCGCTCGGGCGGCAGCGCGTCGTCCGGTCCGAGGATGCGATTCTCGATCGCCTCGCGCAGTCGGCGCTGCAGTTGTTGATAGAGCGGCAGGGTGTGCGCTTCGTCGAGTGGCCGCAAATACTGGGACAAAGTTGCCAAACCTGCTCTCCCATGCGTATCGCCCGTCGCTTCAGCGCGAGCGTCTTTGGCGCTCAAGATGCCACCGTAGTATTACCAATGCAATACCAATGCAGCCCATGAATACAACACGGATCTCTTTAATCGATTATTTCCGCAGGGAAAATGCGAATCGCAAAGAACTGGTATGCAAGAGGCTTGGCTTTTCCAATCGACTGGTACTATATTGGCCCCATATTGGTCTGGATCACACAAAGCACAAAGGGGTATGGGGCTTATGAGCACACAGAGATCGACCCAGCGATCCACTCTGGTCGCTGCAGCGGTAGCGCTGGCATTGTCCGGACAGACGGCCACGGTGCTGGCTGCGCAAACGACCACCTCGAACAACCAGCAGATCGAAGAGGTCGTGGTCACCGGCATCCGCGGCAGCTTGCGCGAGTCTCTCGAAACCAAGCGTGAGTCGGTCAGCGTGGTCGACGCACTCACGGCCGAGGACGTCGGCAAGTTCCCCGACAAGAATCTCGCCGAGGCGCTGCAACGCGTGCCCGGCATCGTCATCAGCCGCGACTTCGGCGAAGGCGAGCGCGTGAACCTGCGCGGCCTGTCGTCAACGCTGACGCGCACGACGCTGAACGGTCACACGCTCGCGACCGCGGACTGGTTCATCCTCGACCAGTTGAACACGACGCGCAGCTTCAACTACCTGATGCTGCCGTCCGATGTCATCGGCCAGGTGAAAGTGACCAAGTCGCCGTCGGCGGACATCGAAGAGGGCGGCATCGGCGGCACGATCGACGTCGTCACGCGCAAGCCGCTCGAGATGGACTCGATGCAGACGTACCTGTCGGGCCAGATGGCCTACACCGACCTTGCGGACAGCTACGATCCGCAGTTCTCGGGCCTGTTCAACTGGAAGAACAACGAAGGCACGTTCGGCGCGATGATCGCTGCCATCTACCAGGAGCGGAACATCCGGCGCGACGGCGTCGAGACGCTGACCTACGACACGCGCACCGTGAACGGCCAGTCGGGGATCCTGGTGCCCGGCCTGATCGGCTCGGCGCTGTTCACGCAGGAGCGTGTGCGCAAGGGCGTAAACTTCGCCGTGCAGTTCCAGGCGGCCGACAACTTCGACGTCACGCTCGAAGGCCTGTACTCCAAGTTCGACGCCGACAACACCAACGAGAACTTCCTCGCCTGGGGCTCGCGCGCCATCAACAACGGCGGCACGATCACCAACGCCACGATCGAGGGCGGCACCGCGGTTGCCGGCACGATCTCCTCGCTGAACAACGGCACGGGCGACTTCGGCGTCGTGTACGACGCGATCAATCGTTTCGCCTCGGCGGAATCGCGCTCGATCGATGCCGATTTCGCCTGGCGCCCGGCGGACAAGTGGGACGTGCACTTCAAGGTCGGCTACACCGACGCCGAAGGCAACACCGACAATCAGCCGTTCGTCGAGTTCGGCGCGCCCGCGCAGTTCACCTACGACCTGCGCGGCAAGGCGCCGCAGGTGCATTTCAACAACGTCGATCCGACCGATCCGAACGACATGCAGTTCATCTTCTCGTCGTTGCACCAGATCCTGAACGACGACGACGAGACGTACGGGTATGCGGACGCCACGCACGAGCTGGAGTGGGGCGTGCTCGATTCGATCAAGTTCGGCGCCAAGTACACGGATCACAACCGCGAGCTGCGGTTCAACGGCACCACGTACGGCGGCTTCCACGTGCCGATCAATGGCAGGCCGGCCTCGGACTTCGCCGGCGGCCCGACCCCGGGCAATTTCCTCAGCGATATCTCGGCCCCAGGCACGCTGGATGCGTACTGGCAGATCAACAAGGATGCGGTCAACGACATCCTGTTCAACAATCTGACCAATCCCCGCGTGTACTACCCGCAGCAGAGCTTCTCCGTCACGGAGAAGACAGCGGGCGGTTACGTCATGGGCAACCTGAGCGGCGACAAGTGGCGTGGCAACGTCGGCGTGCGCTATGTGAGCACCGACCAGAACTCGAAGGGCAACGAGATCGGCGCCGCAGGCTGCACACCGAATCCGTTCGGCTGCTATACGCCGGTCAGCGTCGACGTGAAGTACGACGACATTCTGCCGCAGGCCAACTTCGCGTTCGATGTCGGCAATGATCTCGTGTTGCGCGTCGCAGCCGCGAAGGTGATGGCACGTCCCGACTATACGGACGTCGCACCACGCGTGAGTTTGAATCCGGGCGCGCTGACCGGCACGGGCGGCAACCCGCACGTCGATCCGTACCGCGCGAATCAGGCGGATGTGTCGCTCGAGTGGTACAACAGCCAGGACGCGGTGGTTGCACTTGCGGTCTACTACAAGGACATCAAGTCGTTCATCGCTGACAAGCCGGGCACGGAGTTCTTCACGATTCAATCGGCAACTTCGCCGTCTCTGCAGTGCACGGCGGCGGGCACGAACCTGTTCAACTGTCCGTTCAGCATCAACCGCCGTTCCAACGGCGGCGGCGGCACCGTGAAGGGCTTCGAGTTCACGCTGACGCAGCCGATCGCGCTCGGCTTCGGCTTCACTGGCAATTACACGTACTCGGACGCGGACACCGACAGCGGCGATCCGCTGCCCGGCAACTCGAAGGACACGTACAACCTGACGGGCTACTTCGAAAACCAGCTGCTCAGCGCACGCCTCTCGTACACCTATCGCTCCGACTGGTTCGTGACCTTCGACCGCACCACGCCGTTGAACCAGGAAGCGCTGGAGTCGGTGGATGCCTCGTTCGTGGTCAACGTGCTTGACAACGTCGCGGTGACGTTCGACGCGTTGAATATCACCAACGAGAAGACCAAGCAGTTCGCGGGCACCGAGCTGCGGCCGCGCGCGATCTACGACAACGGTCGTGTGTACTACGCGGGCGTCCGGCTGAAGTTCTGATAGGGAGGGAGCGGCGCGGGGGTTTCAATACCCCCGCGCCGTGATCAGCGGCTGCAGCTGCGCCAGAAATGGCGCGAGCTGTTCGGCATAGTGCCGATGGCGACCGATGGAGCGGTCGTTGAGCTGCTGGGTCACCTGCGCGTAGCTCGGCGTCGGCGCATAACGGGGATTCTCGTGGAAGCTCAGGCACGCCGGCTCGAGCTCGAGTCCCAGGTGATCGAGCAGCCGTGTCGTCTCGCCGCGTTGCTCCGCGACGAACTGCTCGTAATGCAGCTGGAGCTGGTCGGCAGCGAGCTCGCGCGCGTAGTGCTCGTCCAGATCGGATACCGCCAACAGATGATGCACGATGTCCTCGATCCGATAGCCGCAGTTGAAGCCGTGCGTCATGTTGTTGGCGAGCATGGACACGCAGACGTCGAGCGGATGGCGCAGCACGCGCACGATCTGCGCGTGCGGGAATGCCATGCGCACCAGCGGCAGCCAGATCTCGTTAAAAGGCATCTTGTCGGTGAAGTAGCGCTTGCCAGGTGCGAGCAGCCCGTACTGCTCGGCGCGCGCAAGGTAGTAATCGCGAAACAGCGTCGCGGCCCAGCGGTTGTCCGCTGTCCAGGTGCGCGCCAGGTTTTCCGGAAATGGCTCGGGTCCAGTGAACTGCTGCAGCGAGAACTGCCGCAGCTCGGCAATGAACGACAGCTCCCCGCCGGCGCGCACTGCCGAGTGACTGGTCAGCACCTGTTCGATCATCGTGGTGCCCGAGCGCGGGAAGCCCATGATGAAAATCGGCTGCGGCACGTCCGTGCGCAGCGCCGCCTGCGGCAGCATCGAAATATTCGTGCGCACGAAGAAGCGCTGCAGGCGCGCGAAGAACGTCTCGACCGCCTGAGCGTTGTAGGTCAAGCCCCCGGCTTCGGCCGCCAGCAGCCGCTTGCCTTCGACCAGGTCGCGCCACGCTTCGTCGTAGCGACCGAGTCGATCGAGCAATCGACCGCGTTCCAGCCGCGCATCGCCGCTCAATATCGGCGTGGTGTCCAGGATCGCGAGCGCTTCGCGCGTCTTACCCGTTCTCGCAAGATGGTTGGCGCGCAGCAAGCCGACATCGTTGTTTCCGGCAACGCGCTGCGAGCGTTCCAGCAGATCCCAGGCTCCAGCGTGGTCGCCGCGAACCTCGCGCAGTTTCGACCAGTGCGCGAGCGTGCGGAACTCGCCGGGCGCGAGTGCGTGCGCGCGCGCGTAACAGGTCTCCGCTTCCTCGGTGTGACCCTGTTGCATGAGATTGAGCGCCAGGTTCGCGAGGAATGGCGCCTGTTCGCCGCCCAGCTGCAGCGCGCGTCGAAAATGCCATTCGCCGGCGGGCAGATCGTTCAGCTGCGAGAGGATCGTGCCGAACAGGTTGTGGCCTTGCGCATTCAGCGGATTGACGCGCAGCGCGGTGCGCGCCAGCGTCAACGCATCCGCGTGGCGCCCGCTCGCATAGAGCAGCTCGATCAGCTCGTTGTAGGCCCAGTCGGCTCGCGGATCGCCCTTCAGCACCGTCTTGAGCGTCTCGGTCGCTGCGGCCAGCTCGCCTCGACGTCGTTGTTCGAAGTAGCGCGCTTGCAGCGGATGAGCAGGAGTGGACATTGAAGAAGTATATGACGTTGGCCGTGTGTTGCCTGCTGGCTGCTTGCTCGAAGAAAGAGGAGCCGCCGGCCGAGACGACGCAATCGATCTCCGTCATTCCGGCGCCGGCGAAGGTCGTGATGAATCGCGGCGCTTTCGAGTTGCGCGCGGCCACGCCGGTGCGCTATGCCGCCGGCTCGCCCGGCGAGCAGGTCGCCACTTATTTCGTGGCTCTGATGCAGCGGACGCGCGGCGTTGCGCTCGCTGCGTCCGCCGGCCCAACCGGCGCCGAGCAGACCATCTCTTTCGAGCTTCAGGCCCGCGAGGGCTCCCAGGTCGAGGAAGGGTATTCGCTAGTTGTGTCCCCCAAGCGGGTCCTCGTTTCCTCGCACAGCCCTCGCGGCCTTTTCTATGGTGCAGTGACGTTGTGGCAACTCGCAGCGGGCGCGCAGATTCCCGCTGTGGAAATCGAAGACGCCCCGCGCTTTCGCTGGCGCGGGCTGCTGCTCGATTCGGCGCGCCACTATCAGTCGCCGCAATTCATCAAGCGGCTGATCGATGCGATGGCCCTGCACAAGCTCAACGTGCTGCAGTGGCATCTGACCGATGACCAGGCCTGGCGGCTGGAGATCAAGAAGTATCCGAAGCTGACCGAAGTTGGCGCGTGGCGTGTGCCAGCGGGCCAGGCTCCGGCAGCGGACATCGATCCGACGACCAAACGGCAGCGGCTCTATGGCGGGTTCTACACGCAGGAGCAGGTGCGCGAGATCGTCGCGTACGCGGCCGCACGCTACGTCACGATCGTTCCGGAGATCGACGTGCCCGGACATGCGAGCGCGGCGATCGCGGCGTATCCGCAACTCGGTGTCACCGGGAAGCCTGCGGCAGTGCCGGCCGATTGGGGCATCTATCAGAACCTGTTCAACGTCGACGAAAGCACCTTCACGTTCCTCGAAGACGTGCTCGCCGAAGTACTGACGCTGTTTCCGAGCGAGTACATCCACACCGGCGGGGACGAGGCCGTGAAGAACCAGTGGCACGATTCGCCGCGCGTGCAGAGCCGGATGCGCGAGCTCGGCGTCAAGGATGAGCATGCGCTGCAGAGCTACTTCGTGCAGCGGATGGAGAAGTACCTCAGCGCGCACGGCCGCCGCCTCATCGGCTGGGACGAAATTCTCGAAGGCGGTCTGCCGCCGAATGCGAGCGTGATGTCGTGGCGGGGTATCGAAGGCGCGATTACCGCGGCCGCCGCGAATCACGATGCGGTGCTGTCGCCGGCGCCGACGCTGTATCTCGACAATCGTCCGCTGGACTGGGCGCGTCCCGGGCGCGGACCGGTCGTGAGCCTCGAAGACGTGTATCGCTTCGATCCCGCGCCAGCGGCGCTGACGGAGGCGCAGCGCGCGCACATTCTCGGCGTGCAGGCGAACCTGTGGACCGAGCACGTGCGCACCGAGGATCGCGCCGAGTACATGTTCTTCCCGCGTGCTGCTGCAATCGCGGAGGTCGGCTGGTCGCCGGCGACGCAGATCGACTGGCAATCGTTCTCGGCACGCATGACCGCTCAGCTCGATCGATATCAGTCGCTCGGCATCGGTTACGCGCGCATGCCGGAGACGGTCGCGGAACGTCCCGGTCATCGCACCAGCTACGAGCTCGAATCGTGCACCAAGAAAATTCTGCTCTCGCTCGAAGACGACGCGCCGGTGCAGGGCGATCGCGCCGTGTTCCTCGTGGACATCATGAATCCGTGCTGGATCTATCGCGCCGCCGATCTCTCGGGAATCGGTGGGATTGCGGCCGCGGTCGGCCAGGTGCCGTTCAACTACCAGATCGGCGACGACATCGAGAAGATTGCGTTGCGAAGGCCGCAGACGCCCGCCGGCGAGCTCGAAGTGCGCATCGACAGCTGCGAAGGGGAGAAGATCGCGACGCTGTCGCTCGCGCCGGCCGTCAAGAACTACGCAGTGACTGAGTTGCCTGCGGCGACGATCGCGAAGCGGGCCGGCCCGCACGATCTCTGCTTCATGTTCACACAGGCCGCCCTCGATCCGCTCTGGGTTCTCGATGCCGTGCAGCTCGTCGACCTTGCAGACACTGCAGGCGGCGCTCATCCTGCGACCGTCGCAGGCAACCGCTAGACATTGGCAGGAGCGTGCATGGCGAATCTGACGCTGGTTTCTCCGCTGCGTGGCTGGTGTGCGCCGCTCGACGAGACGCCCGATGCCGTATTTGCGCAGCGGCTGCTCGGCGATGGCGTTGCCATCGATCCGACTGCAGGCGTCCTGTACGCGCCCTGCGAGGGCGAAGTGATTTCAGTCGCGGCGGCGGGGCACGCGGTCGCGCTGCGCGCCGCGAACGGCGCTGAGATTCTCCTGCATGTGGGCATCGATACCGTTGCTCTCGGCGGCGAGGGTTTCAAAGTGCTGGTGTCCGCCGGTGCGCGCGTACGTAGCGGTCAGCCGCTCCTCAACTTCGATCTCGATGTCCTCGCGCGCCGGGCGAAGAGCCTGATCACGCCGATCGTCATCACGAACGGTGAGCGCTTCACGATCGTCAACGCGCGCTGCGGGCAGGCGGTCAGCGTCGGCGATCCCTTGTTCGATCTTCAGTCGGCGAGTGCCGAGACGCACGCGCGACGGGACGAGTCAGCGGCTCAGGAAATGTCCGAGCGCGTGATCATTGCGCACGCTCACGGCATTCACGCGCGTCCGGCCGCGCTGATCGCGAACTCCGCCAAGTCGGCCGCTGCCGAGATCACGATTTCCGCGCGCGGTCGCAGCGCGAACGCGAAGAGCGCGGTGGCGCTGATGTCGCTAGGAGCGCAGGGTGGAGATGAGTTGACGCTGGTCGCGTCGGGTGACGACGCAGCGAAGGCGATCTCCGAGATCAAGAAGTTGATTCTGTCTCTGGATGGGAAGACCGGGAGTGCGCCGAAGGCTGCTCCGGCCGTTGCACCTCCCATCAAGCAGCAAAGCCAGCCCAACCGCCTGCGTGGCGTCATTGCCAGTCGCGGCCTCGCCGTCGGTCGCGCAGTTCCTCTCAAAGGCGCCGAAGTCCAGGTCGCCGAGGCCGGCAAAGGCGTCGCGCACGAAACCGAAGAATTCGAACGCGCGCGCGCCGCAGTGCGTGCGCGCCTGGAGCAGATCGCGGCGTCCGCGCAAGGAACCGCACGCGAAGTGATCTCGGCGCATCTGGAATTTCTGGACGACTGGGAGCTCGTCGCGTCCGCGCGTCGCGCGATCGCGCGCGGCAAGAGCGCCGGTTTCGCGTGGCGTCGCGCCGTTCGCGACAGTGCCGACACACTCCGCGCGCTCGGCGATCCGCGCATGAGCGAGCGCGTCGACGACTTGCTCGACCTCGAATCTCAGGTGCTGCTGACCCTGAACGGAGAGGCGCCGATCGTCGTGCGCAATCTGCCCGAGCGCGCCATTCTCATCGCCGAAGATCTGAAACCCTCGCAGCTCGTTTCGCTGGATGCGACGCGACTTGCTGGCATCTGTCTTGCTGCCGGCGGGCCGACTTCGCACGTCGCGATCCTCGCCGCTGCGATGGGCATTCCAGCGCTCGTGGCGCTTGGTCCCTCGGTGCTCGAAGTCGCGGAAGGCACATGGATCATTCTCGACGCCGAGCAGGGCAATCTCGCGACCGCGCCGGACCAGACTGCCCTGGCCGCAGCCGAGCAGATGCTCGCCGCGCGTCAGCAACGCAAGCAAGCAGAGCGAGCCGCTGCGCACGCTGATTGCAGGACCGCCGACGGCATTCGCATCGAAGTGTTCGCGAATCTCGGCTCGCTCGCCGAAGCGCAGGTTGCGATGGCGCACGGCGCCGAGGGCTGCGGGCTGCTGCGCACCGAGTTCTTGTTCCTCGATCGCGAGGCGCCGCCTGACGAGGAGGAGCAGCTCCAGCAATATCAAGGCATCGCGACGACGCTCGCCGGCCGGCCGCTCGTCGTGCGTACCCTCGACATCGGCGGCGACAAGCCCATTCCTTATCTACCGATGCCGGCCGAGCCGAATCCCGCGCTCGGCCTGCGCGGCGTGCGCACGAGTCTGTGGCGGCCTGATCTGCTGCGCGTGCAGCTGCGCGCGATTCTGCGAGTGCAGCCGGCCGGACAATGTCGCGTGCTGTTGCCGATGATTACGGACACAGCGGAGATCCGCGCCGTGCGTCGCATGATCGACGAAGTGCGGCGCGAGCTGCGGCACACGGGATCAATTTCAGTCGGCGCGATGATCGAAACGCCTGCTGCCGCGCTGCTAGCCGAGCGCGTGGCAAACGAAGTCGAGTTCCTCTCGATCGGCACCAACGATCTCACGCAGTACACCTTGGCAATGGATCGCGGCCACTCCGAGCTGGCACATCGCATCGACGGCCTGCACCCGGCAGTCTTGCGTCTCATCGCAACGACCGTCGCAGCGGCTGAAAAGCACTCGCGTTTCGTTGCCGTCTGCGGTGGACTCGCGTCTGAGCCTGCAGCCGTGCCGGTGCTCCTCGGGTTGGGCGTGCACGAGTTGTCGGTCGTGCCGACGCTGGTGCCGCAGCTCAAGAGCCTGATCCGCACGCTCACGCTCGATTCGTGTCGCTCGCTAGCGCAACGCGCTGTCGCACTCGACACCGCCGAAGCCGTGCGAGCCCTCGTCAACGATTTCTCCGCCTCGGAATCCCAGGTGGCGTCATGAAGAACATCGTCGCAAGTCTGCAGCCGATCGGCCGGGCGCTGATGCTGCCGATCGCAGTGCTGCCCGCCGCCGCGCTGCTGCTGCGTTTGGGACAACCCGATCTGCTGAACATCGCCGCGATGGCAGCGGCCGGCAATGCGATCTTCTCCAACCTCGGCCTGCTATTCGCGATCGGCGTAGCCGTGGGCCTCGCGCGCGAGAATCACGGCGCTGCGGGTCTCGCTGCCGTGGTCGGCTATCTCGTGACCACCAAGGGCGCTGAGGTACTCATCGGCGTGCCGCCGCAAGCAACTGCAGACTTGACCGGCCGCGCCATCGCTCTCGCGACCGACGCGTATCGCGCGAAGGAGCTGGCGAAGCTGAGTGTGCCCGCTGGCTTGATCAACGGCCTGCTGGCCGGCTGGCTCTACAACCGCTACAGCAACGTCCGCCTGCCGGCGTACCTCGCGTTCTTCGCCGGCCGCCGCTTCGTGCCGATCGTCAGCGGCCTCGCCGGCATCGTGCTCGCCTTCTGCTTCGGCTACGGATTTCCGATCGTGGAGAGCGGCATGGATGCAGCGAGCCAGGCCGTGCTGGCCTCGGGCGGGTTCGCGCTGTTTCTCTACGGCGTGCTCAATCGCGTGCTGATCGTCACCGGGCTGCATCACATCATCAACAACTTCGTCTGGTTCCTGCTCGGCGACTACAACGGCGTCACGGGCGATCTGAATCGCTTCGTCGCCGGCGATCCGACGGCCGGCAAGTTCATGTCGGGCTTCTTCCCCGTGATGATGTTCGGCCTGCCGGCAGCCTGTCTCGCGATGTACCGCTCGGCGCCGGTCGAGAAGCGCGCCCTCGTCGGCGGCATGTTGTTCTCTATGGCACTCACGTCGTTCCTCACCGGCGTGACCGAGCCGATCGAGTTCTCTTTCATGTTCCTCGCGCCGGTGCTGTACGCGATTCACGCCGTGCTGACCGGCGCAGCGATGGCGTTGATGGATGCGATCGGCGTGCACCTCGGCTTCGGTTTCTCCGCCGGACTGTTCGACTACGTGCTGAGCTTCAGCAAGGCGACGCGGCCGTTGCTGCTGTTGCCGATCGGCCTGGTTTACTTCGCGCTGTACTACGGCCTGTTCCGCTTCTTCATCGTTCGGTTCGATCTCAAGACGCCGGGCCGGGAGTTGGAGGAGGCGACTGCGGGCACTGCCTCGGCACCGGTTGGGTCGGGCGCAGCGGCTTGGGTCCGGGCGTTGGGCGGAGCGCGCAACCTCGTGTCAGTCGACGCCTGCACGACCCGGCTGCGCCTCGTCATTGCGAGCCAATCGCCTGTCGACGAAGCCACGTTGAAGAAGCTCGGTGCGCGCGGCGTAGTGCGGCCCTCTGCCGAGTCATTGCAGGTCGTGGTCGGACCGATCGCCGACCAGCTGGCATCCGACATTCGCAGCGAGCTGAAAGCACCGACGTCCGAATCTGCACCATCGCTTTCCGTGAGCACGCTGCTCGAAGCGCTGGGCGGGCGCGCCAACGTGCGCGACGTCAAGCTGGCTGCCAGCCGACTTTGCATCGCAGTGAAGAACGCAGACGCGGTCGTCGACTCGCGCCTGGCCGAGCTGCGCGTGCGCGGCATCGCCAGGCCCGCCGCCGACAGTCTGCACTTTGTACTCGGTCCGTCCGCGGGTGCGGTATTCCAGGAATTGAACGCGATTTTGTGACGGACCTCTAGCTCGCCGCCCGCGACGTCGCGCGAGACTCATGCCCGCGAATCGGGACTTTCGCGAGTTGAGCGATGCACGACGGAGACAAGCATCCGGATACGACTCTGCCGTCGTTCGTCAAGCGAGCGGTGGTCGCCCAGGCTATTGTCATCATCGTGCTGGTCTGGGGTTACGCGACCTGGCGCATCCGCAGCGATGAAGCCGAAGTCCTCGACAACGCGCGCCACGAACTCGGCGCCGTCGCCGCAGGCATGTACGTTCACATGCAGGCGGTTCTCAACGACAGTCTCGGTGCCGCCCGCGCCGCCGCCACTTCCATCGACAACCGCGGTGGCCTCGATACGATCACATCCGCCCAAGCCGCCGAGCTGCTGTCACGCGAGCTGAGCAGCGGCGATTACGTGCGCGCGCTGTTCGTCGCCAGCGAGGGGCGTTATCTCAGTGTGGCCCGCGACGACCAGGTGCAGTCGCAGGACAATTGGCCGCAATGGTTCGATCTCACTGCGCAGCGCCAGCGTAACGTCTACATCGGGCCGCGCATCACCGACCCGACCGAGAGCTCGCAGCACGCTATTCCGATTGCCGTGCGCATCGCGCACCCGAGCGGCGAGACCGTGTGGGCCGGCGCGTTACTCGGCGTCGAAGCGCTCGATCAGCTGTACGAGAGCATGGCGATTCGCGATGGCTCATTGAGCCTGATCTCGACGAGCGGCGATCTGTTGCTGCGCGTGCCGCGTGCGCCTGGCGGCGACCGCACGATCAACGTCGGCAAGACGCAGCTGTTCCGCAAGGCCGGCGATCTGTCGCGCGAGGGCGGCTTCGTCGAAGGAACGAGCCCGATCGTCGATAGCACGTGGCTGTACGCGTATCGCAATCTCAACGGCTTTGGGCTCGTGGTCGCGGCGGCGCGCGACAAACACGCGATCATGCAACCGTGGCGCGACCGCACGCGCAGTCTCGTGTACGTGCTGGCGGGTGTTTCTGTGCTGTTCCTGGCGCTGACTGCGCTCCTCAAGAACTTCATGCTGCGCGTCGAGCGCGCGAACACGAACCTCGCGCAATTGAACAGCGAGCTTGAGAGCCGCGTAGAAATTCGAACCGCCGAGCTGCAGAGTGCGAATCAGCAGCTCGCGCTCACCAACCAGGAGCTCGAGGCGTTCACTGCTTCCGCTTCGCACGATCTGCGCTCGCCGCTCGGTGCAATCGCCGGTCAGGCGGGCCTGCTGCGCGACGAGCTGCAGCAGGCGATGAACGACACCATCCGCGGCCGGATCGATCGCATCCAGTCCTGCGTGCGGCGCTCGTCCGACATCATCGACGGCCTGTTATCGCTCGCGAGAATTTCGCGACAGGAGTTGCTCAACGAGCGCGTCGATCTGACGGCACTGGCGCAGGCGATCGTCGAGGATCTCAACCAGCAGTACCCGCGTCATCGTGTCGATTGCCGCATCGAGCCGCGGCTTACCGTCAATGCCGATCCGCGACTGATGAAGAGTCTGCTCTACAACCTGCTGGGGAATGCGTGGAAGTACACCTCACGCACCGAGCATCCGCGCGTCGAGCTGGGTCAGGCACAGGCCCGCGACGCCGCCGTGTTCTCGGTGCGCGACAACGGCGCGGGCTTCGACATGGCCGGCGCCGAGCACATCTTCGAGCCGTTCCACCGGCTGCACACCGCCAGCGACTTTCCGGGCATAGGTATCGGCCTGGCAACGGTCGCGCGCATCGTGCAGCGTTACGCCGGCAAGATCACGGTCGAGAGCGCCGAAGGCAAAGGCACGACGTTCCGCTTCACGCTGCCGGCCGCTGCGCTTCCCAGCTAGTAAACACCAGCGCTATTGGCATACGCTCCCCGCCACAACGAAAACGGTGGGGCGGGCGAATCTTGCAGGCCATCCGCGTCACGGACGCCTATCGCTACTACGTCGCATGGCTCCTGTGCGGCGTCTACACCCTCAGCATCATGGATCGGCAGCTCGTGGCCATCCTGGTCGAGCCGATCCGCAAGGAATTCGCGCTCCAGGACTGGCACATGGGGCTGCTCAGCGGCTTCGCGTTCGCAATCTTCTACACGGTGCTCGGCGTGCCGCTGGCGCGGCTCGCAGATCGGAACAACCGCGTGACGATCATTGGCGTCTCGCTGCTGGTGTGGAGCGCTTTCACCGGACTGACCGGCCTCGCCAGGACGTTCGTGCATCTGCTGATCGCGCGCGTCGGCGTTGCGATCGGCGAAGCCGGTTGTAATCCGGCGGCGTACTCGCTCATCGGCGATTACTTCGAAGCGCGCCGTCGCGCCACGGCGCTTTCGATCTTCCACATGGGCGGCTATATCGGGTCGTTCCTGGGCCTGCTGCTCGGTGGCTGGATCGGACACACCTACGGCTGGCGCGCGGCGTTTCTGCTCGTCGGACTGCCAGGCATCGGCGTGGCGTTGCTGATGAAGCTGACGCTGCGCGAACTGCCGCGCGGATTTTCCGATCCGGTCCGCGTCGTGGCCGAGCCGCCTCCGGTCGGGCAGGTGGTGCGCGCGCTGTTGGCGAAGACGTCGTTCCGCCACCTGGCGTTCGCGGCAGCCCTGCACAACTTCGCGGTCTACGGCGTCGGCAACTGGTACGCCGCATTCCTCATGCGCTCGCACGGCATGAATGTCGCCAAGGCCGGCACGATCCTCGCGATCTGCACCGTGATCGGCGGCGCCGCCGGCACGTACTTCGGCGGGATGCTGAGCGATCGACTCGCAGCGCGCCGCCACGACAGCCGTTACTACCTGTGGGTGCCCGCTTTGTCGCTGATCATCGGTTTCCCACTCAGTCAGGGCGTGCTCTTGTTCGAAGACACGAGCATCGTCATCGCGCTGCTGACGCCTGTCGTCATGTGCAGCGCCGCTTACCTCGCCCCGAGCATCACAGCCACTTACGGCCTGGTGGGAATCCGCGAGCGCGCGCTGGCCAGCGCGGTACTGCTGTTCATCATCAATCTGATCGGGCTTGGGCTCGGTCCGCTGTTCGCCGGCCTGGCGAGCGATCAGCTGCGACAGATGTTCCTGGAGCGGGGTTTGTCCGAGGCCGAGGCGCTCGGCGAAGGGCTGCGTTGGTCCCTGCGAATCGTCGTCGCGGCCAACCTCTGGTCTGCGGCACACTATTTCATCGCCACGCGCACGCTGCGCGCGCAAGAGGTGCAGGGATGAATCTGTTGATCGCCAATCGCGGCGAAATCGCCGTGCGCATCGCGCGGGCCGCCGCCGAGCTCGGTGCCCGAACCGTAGCGGTCTACTCGAAGGACGACGCGGAGTCGCTGCACATTCGCAAGGCGGAACACGCCGTGGAACTGGCTGGGAGCGGGCCGCGCGCCTATCTCGACGGCGCAGCGATCATCGAGGCCGCGCTCGAGGCCGACTGCGACACGATTCATCCGGGCTACGGTTTTCTGAGCGAGAGCGCGACGTTCGCTCGCGATTGCGCGGAAGCGGGCCTGCGCTTCGTCGGCCCCAGCGTCGAGCAGCTCGAATTGTTCGGCGACAAAGGCAAGGCGCGCTCGCTCGCGCAACGCCTCGATGTGCCGCTCCTGCGCGGCACGTTCAGTGCGACGACACTCGAGGACGCGCGATTCTTTCTGACTTCGCTCGGCGCGCGCGGCCAGATGCTCATCAAGGCGAGCGCGGGCGGCGGCGGACGCGGCATGCGATTCGTCGCGGACGACGCCGACCTGGCGGACGCCTTCGCGCGCTGCCAGTCGGAAGCGACAACCGCGTTCGGTCGCGGCGACGTTTACGTCGAGGAATTCTTCCCGCGCGCGCGGCACATCGAGATCCAGGTGATCGGCGACGGCCGCACCGTCACTCACCTGTGGGACCGCGAGTGCAGCCTGCAGCGTCGTCATCAGAAGATCGTCGAGATCGCGCCGAGCCCGACGTTGCCGGACGCGACGCGGCAACAACTCATCGCGGCCGCGCTGAAAATGGCTCAGGAAGTCGGCTACGAGAACGCGGGCACGTTCGAGTTCCTCGTCGATGCGCGCGGCGGCGAGCGCTTCGCATTCATCGAAGCGAACGCCCGGCTGCAGGTCGAGCACACGGTGACGGAAGAAGTTCTCGGCATCGATCTCGTCAAAGCGCAGTTGCGCATTGCCACCGGCGCGACGCTGGCCGAGATTGGTTTGCAGGAGAACGCGTTACTACGCCCGCGTGGCTACGCGATGCAACTGCGCGTGAACATGGAGACCATGCAGCGTGACGGCAGCACGCGTCCGACCAGCGGCACGCTGAGCGCGTTCGAGCCGCCGGCGGGTCCGGGCGTGCGCATCGACAGCTTCGGTTACGCGGGCTATCGCACTTCGCCGGCTTTCGACTCGCTGCTGGCCAAGGTGATTGCGCATTCCTCGTCGGACAACTTCACCGACGTCGTGCAACGTGCCTATCGAGCGTTGTGCGAGTTTCGGATTGAAGGCGTCGCGACCAACGTCGGCTTCCTGCAGAACTTGCTGTGTCATCCGGCTGTGGAATCGAACGAGGTCGATACCACGTTCATCGAGCGGCATGCGAGCGAGCTTGCGGCCGGCGACAGCGGACATCCGCGCTTGTATGCGCAGCCTGCCGCGAGCCCGGCTGAAAAGACCGCGTTGGCCGGCGCACGCATCGATACGAGCGATCCGCTTGCAGTCTTGCATCACGGCAAACAGGCGCGCAGGTCTGACGTGACGACCGGCTCGAGCACGGACGCTGCGGTGCTCCGGGCGCCGATGCAGGGAACGATCGTGAGTGTCGACGTGAGCTCGGGCGAGCTCGTGCGCCGCGGGCGGCAAGTCATCGTGATGGAATCGATGAAGATGGAGCACGTCATCGAAGCATCACAAGGCGGGCATGTCATCGACATCATGGTGACGGAAGGCGACGCCGTGCTCGAAGGCGCGCCGCTGCTGGCCGTGCGCGCGGCGGATGTCGAGCACGACGACGCCGAAGTTATGCAGAGCGTCGATCTGGATCACGTTCGTCGCGACCTCGCCGAAGTGAAGGCGCGCAAGCGGCGCACGCTCGATGCCGAGCGACCGGAAGCGGTTGCGCGTCGACGGGCCACACAGCAACGCACAGCGCGAGAGAACGTCGAAGATCTGTGCGATCCGGGGACGTTTGTCGAATACGGTGCGCTCGCACTCGCCGCGCAGCGCGCCCGACGCAGTCTGGAAGAGTTGATCGAGAAGACGCCGGGCGACGGCATGGTCACGGGTGTCGGCCGCATCAACGGTGATCTCTTCCCCGAACCGCAGTCGTCGACCGTCGTGATGGCGTACGACTACACGGTCCTGGCCGGCACACAAGGCACGAGGAATCACGCGAAGACCGATCGCATGATCGGCGTCGCGCAGTCCGCGCGGATGCCAGTGGTGTTGTTCGCGGAGGGCGGCGGTGGGCGACCGGGTGACACCGAGAGCAGCGGCGATTCCGGCGGCGTGCCGACATTCGGCCGCTTCGCGGAGTTGAGTGGACTCGTGCCGACAGTCGGGATCACGTCAGGCCGCTGCTTCGCTGGCAACGCGTCGTTGCTTGGGTGTTGCGATGTTGTCATCGCGACGGCGAACTCCAACATCGGCATGGGCGGGCCGGCGATGGTCGAAGGCGGCGGCCTCGGCGTCTTCGCGCCGGAAGAAATCGGCCCGCTGCCCGTGCAGCTCGCGAACGGCGTGGTCGACATCGGCGTGACCGATGAAGCGCAAGCCGTGCGAGTTGCAAAGAAGTACCTCTCGTACTTCCAAGGTTCGCTCACGCGCTACGAAACGGCCGATCAACGACGCATGCGGCAGATAATTCCGGAAAATCGCCTGCGCGTGTACGACGTGCGCGCCGTCATCGAGACCCTGTCGGACACCGGCTGGGTCCTGGAGCTGCGACGCGAGTTCGCGCGCGGAATGGTGACGTCGCTGATTCGCGTCGAAGGTCGCACGGTCGGCGTCATCGCCAACGACCCGCGCTTCCTCGGTGGTGCGATCGATTCCGACGGCGCCGACAAAGCAGCGCGCTTCATGCAGCTCTGCGACGCGTACGACGTCCCGCTGCTATTCCTGTGCGACACGCCGGGTATCATGGTCGGGCCGGAGATCGAGAAGACCGCGCTCGTTCGGCACTCCAGCCGTATGTTCGTGATCGGCGCGAACCTCACCGTCCCCTTCTTTACGGTCATTCTGCGCAAGGCTTACGGCCTCGGCGCGATCGCGATGAGCGCCGGTTCGTTCAAGCGCTCGGTTGCCACTGTCGCATGGCCGACAGGCGAGTTCGGCGGCATGGGACTGGAAGGCGCGGTCAAGCTCGCCTATCGCAACGAGCTTGCGAAGATCGAGGATGCCGCCGAGCGGCGTCGCAAGTACGAAGAAATGGTCGCGCAGATGTACGAGCGCGGCAAAGCACTCAGCATCTCGACGATCTTCGGTGTCGACGACACGATCGACCCGGCGGATACGCGACCATGGCTGGCGAATCTCCTGCGCTCGCTGCAACCGAGACCGCGAGGAGAAGGGAAGCGGCGATCAGCTATTGACGCTTGGTGATGACGCGACGGAGCGCTGCCAGCGGATGAGCCCTAACGCATACCACGCGTAGTATCCGGCCGTCGTGCCGAAAATCAGCAGTGTCAGCGGACTGCGTGCGAAGTCCTGCGGAGGTGCTGCGAACGCGGCGGTCGAGACGTACATCTGAAAAAATCGATACGCGACGCGAGCGGCCAGCAGGATCGACAGCGCGATGCCGATGTGAGCGTTCGGCGTGTAGAACAGGCCCTCGGGCGTGCTCTCATATTTCGTATGACGCAGGCCGTAAACAGCCAACACGACGCCGATCAGAACTCCACCCACTTCAGCCGCGACGGCCAGCGGATGTGTGTAAGAGGTGTACAGAAACAGCAGCAGCAACAGCGGAAAGAAGATCATCGACATCCGGGAGCGCTTGGGGTTGAAGTGCTGGCGCATGATGAGCTTGTGGGCTCGACGATAGAGACGCCAGGCGACGAGCGCGCCGATGCCGAGTAACGCGGCGAGTGGCAGATGCGGTGCGGGCGCGGCCATAGACTCCCTTTGCTAGCTACTCAACAATCCCAAAAACAACGGTCGCGCGTGTGTGCGCGCGATGTTCTCCTGCGAGATGCCTTGCGCGAAGTTGTGCACTTCCGCCGCCGCGTTGATCAACGCCGTGATCATCTGCGCGGCAATCGCAGCATCGACCGGTCGTAGCGAGCCATCCGCAATCCCTTCGCTGAACACCAGCGCGAAGCGGCCGGATGCACGATCGAACTCCTTGACCAGGTCAGCGCGAATTTCCTGCGGCACTGAAGTCAGCGCCGACGTGCGCAGCAGCGGGGCCTTGCCGGACAGCTGATGCTCCACGAGCGCGGCAGCCACGGACACCAAAGTCTCCGCGCCATTGCCAGCGCCGCGTGCACCTTCGTCCTGCGCGCGTCGCACGATCGCCAGCGTGCGTTCGAAGCAGGCGAGGATCAGATCATCCTTCGTATCGAGATGGTGATAAAACGCGCCCTTGGTGACGTTGAGCCGCTCGGAGATCTTCTGCACGGACGCGCCGCGATACCCGTGATCGTTCATCAAGCTGGTCGCTGCCTGCAGGAAGGTTTCCCGCGCTTCGTTCGATCCGTCGGCGAGCGGCGGTTCGAGATCTTTCAGCGGCCGCGGCTGCCACGCACCGTCGCCACGCAGCAGGCCGTTCTCGAAGATGTCGAGCACGTGATCGGCGAGCCGCGGATAGTCCTCGACGTAATAGCGTGGGACCCACACGTCGGACCAGAACAGTTGTGCGAGCACCAGGTGCGTGCGCGCATTGCAGTCCATGCGCGGCAGGGCGGCAATCTCCGGCGACTTCAGCAGCAGACTGCGCGCGTTCCGGAACATCTGCGTGTACGCCAGGCCGACACCCGGGTCCTGCACGGCGCGCACGTCGTTGTACACGGCGATCTGATCCGCCTCACCGGCCACGACCTGCCGGCGGAACTCGAAGTAAGCGCGGACGAAGATCTCGAGCGCCTCGCGCGCCGATTGGCCGCGTTGCGCCTGCGCGATCATGCCTTCGTACTGCTCGATCGCTTTGTGGAAGCAGGCGGCGGCGAGCTCTTCCTTCTTGCGGAAGTAGTACATCACCGCCGTCGGCACCAGATCGATGCGCGCCGCGACGTCGGCGAGCGTCATGCCGCGCACGCCTTTCGCATTGAGGACTTCGACGGCGGCGCGGACGATCGTGTCCCGCCGCCGGTGGAACTTGTGGGTGGCGGACTTGTTGGGACGGGGAGCCATTGGCTCCCAATATTACTTGTCCGCGGGCAGCATCGTCGAAGCTCCTGGATCGTGGAGTAGCAGCACCAGGAATTTCGCGGGCTTCGAATCGCTGGCGTTGCGAGAAATCTCGTGCACGTCGGTCGGCGATTCGTAGAAGGTCTGGCCCGCCGACACGGTCACCGGCTCCTTGCCTTTGACCCCCATCAGCAGCGAGCCCTCCAGAACGTATACAAAGACGTGCGCATTGTGCCGATGGGCGGGCGTCGATTGGCCGGGGGCGTACTCCACCGTGATCATGTCGGCGACCTTGTTGAGGTCGGGCAGCGGCTGGCTGCGCAGGGGTACCGTCGCGGCGCGATCTGCCGCCAAAGCGCTGGCCGCGAGGCCGGCAAAAGCTAGAAATGCCAGAAAAGTGCGTCGCATTACGATGTCTCCCATTGGATGCTGGCGTGCCGCCGTCAAAGTAAGGAAGATGCGTGTTCTGGTAGGCAAGACGAGTCTACCGCCCCGCTAGTGACAGTGGACGACCCAGACCATGGCTGAGCAGGCTTCCTCTTTGCGTCAACAGCCCGCCCCCGCAGGGCGCGGCGTGCTGCGCTTCGTTTCGGCGGCATCGCTGTTCGATGGCCACGACGCAGCCATCAACATGATCCGCAGACTGCTGCAATCGAGCGGCGCTGAGGTCGTGCACCTCGGCCACAACCGCAGCGTGTCCGACATCGTGCGCGCAGCCATCCAGGAAGATGCCGACGGCATCGCGGTCAGCTCGTACCAGGGCGGCCACAACGAGTACTTCAAGTACATGGTCGACATGCTCAAGGAGCAGGGCTGCGAGCACATCCGCGTGGTGGTCGGCGGCGGCGGCACGATCTCCCCGGACGAGATCGAGATGCTGGAGAAATACGGCATCGAGAAGATCTACACGCCCGAGGACGGCCGGCGCATGGGCCTGCTGCCGATGATCGAGGACGTGATCAAGCGCGTCCGCGCCGCGCAGAAGCCGCGTTACGAATTCGGCCCGCTGCACGTTCGCGATCACCGGCGCATCGCCACGACGATCACCGTGCTCGAAGGCGCGGACAGCGAAGGTGAAGGCGGTGCGGAGTCGAATCAGATCCGTCGAGCGCTCGGTCGCACCAAACACCAGGCCCCCGTGGTCGGCATCACGGGTACCGGCGGCGCCGGCAAGTCGAGCCTCAGCGACGAGCTGCTCGCACGCTTTGTTCGCCATTTCCCGGAGCGACAGATCGCCGTGGTCGCAATCGATCCGACGCGACGTCGCTCCGGCGGCGCCCTGCTCGGCGATCGCATTCGCATGAACTCGCTCGCCAACGAGCAGATCTTCATGCGCTCGCTCGCGTCTCGTCGCCAGCACATGGCGACCGCGGTGGTGCTCAAGGACGTGCTCGAGCTGTATCAGCTCGCCGGCTTCGACCTGATCATCGTCGAGACGGCCGGCATCGGGCAATCGGACACCGAGATCGTCGACCTGGTGGATCTTTCCTTGTACGTCATGACCAGCGAGTACGGGGCGGCGAGCCAGCTCGAGAAGATCGACATGCTCGACTTCGCCGACATGGTCGTGCTCAACAAGTTCGAGAAGCGCGGCGCCGAGGACAGCCTGCGCCACGTGCGCAAGCAGTGGCGGCGCAATCATCCCGACCGTATGCAGGTCC
>DATJIP010000125.1:0-18719 GCA_035493235.1 Steroidobacteraceae bacterium | reverse complement strand
ACGCTGACCGTTCCCGACTGCTGGGCAAGCGCACCATATTTGGCGGCGTTGGTCGCCAGCTCGTGCAGCACCAGCGCGAAAGGTGTCGCCAGCTCGGACGGCAGTGAGATTGGCGGGCCTTCGATCTGCAGACGCTTGGCGTTGCCGGAAGCATAGGGACGAAGCTGCACTCGCGTGAGAGCGCGCAGGTCGGCGCCCTGCCATTCGGACTGCACCAGCAATCCGTGAGCATTCGCGAGCGCCGCCAGGCGGCCAGTGAAGCTCTCGACGAAGTCGGCGGGTGAGCGGCTGGCGATCTCTGTCTGACGTGCGATCGACTGTACCACTGCAAGCGTGTTCTTCACCCGGTGCGTCAGCTCCCCGAGCAGTAACTGTTGGCGCTCCTCCAGTGCTTTGCGTTGCGTGACGTCCCGAGTGGTTTCCAGCACGAGTCGCTGCCCATCCACGTCTTCGAAGTCGAGCCGTGTCTCGACCGTCAGCGTGCGGCCATCCCTCGCCCGGTGGTGCAGCTCGCCATCCCAATGTCTTGCCGCAAGCAGTCGCTGCTTCATCTCCGGCAGAGATGAGCCCGGCACAGCTGTATTCAGCAGCTGCTCCGGAGATCGGCCCAGCGCCTCCTGGCGCGAGTAGCCATACAGCTCCTCGCAACCGCGATTCCACTCGATGATGCCGCCGTCGAAATCCCAGACGAATATCGGCTCGCGCGACAGCTCCACCAGCCGCTTCTGCTGCCGCAGCTGTCGCTCACCGGTGCGCAGCGCTTCCTCGACCGCGCGCCGGTCGGTGATGTCGACGAACGTGATGACGACGCCGTCGATGCGGTCGTCGACCGTGCGGTAGGGCCGCATGCGGATGTCGAACCAACGATCGCGGCGACTGCGAATCTCGCGCCGGATCGGTGTCAGATCGCCGAGCACGCTCTGAATATCCTTGGTGAAGGTGTCGTACTCCAACTGATGCGTGAAATCGGTGATTGGCCGGCCTTCGTCGGCGGGCGTGAGGCTGAACAGCTCGGTGACCCGATCGGTGAAGCGCTTGATGTTCAGTCCGGAGTCGAGGAACAACGTGCCGAAATCGGTGGCCGCCATCAGGTTCTGCAGGTCGCTGTGCGCTCGCGAGACGGTCTCCAGCTTCAGTTTCAGCTCGGTGTTGACGGTCTGCAGCTCTTCGTTGATGGACTGCAGCTCCTCCCGGCTCGTTTCCAGCTCCTCCGACGTGGAACGGTATTCCTCGTTGATGGATTGCAGCTCTTCGTTGGTGGCGCGCAGCTCCTCGTTGGCTGTATCCGACTCCTCGCGGACCGTGCGCAGACGTGCCTGAGTCAGCTCGAGCTCCTGCGTCAGGCGGTGCACGATCTCATTGTTCGCCTCCTGACCTGCTACGCCGAAGTCGTCCGCGACCGCTTCGCCTTCGATGAACATCACGACGGCGTTCCGTAGTTCCTCGCCCTCGACAGGGGCCTTCACGTGTACGTGTACGCGATGGCGATGGCCGTTGAAGCGCACCAGCAGTGGCAGGCTGACCGTCGACAGCTTCTGTTCGAACGCGCGATGCAGCGCGGAGCGCAGCTCGAAGCGCAGCTCGTGGCGCACCAGTTCGACGATGTCGCTACTCAAAGGCCCGCCGGAGGGCTGCAGATAGCGACCCGCAGTCTCCGACATGTGCAGCACCCGATGATGCTCGTCGACCAGAATGCTGGGCGGCGCCAGCTTTTCCAGGATGCGACGATGGGTGGTCGCCTCGGTCAGCACAGCCGAGGGGCTGAGCGCACGACTGCTCTGCACGATCTGCTCGCGCATGCGCACTGGCGTGAACAAGTTCGGCAGGAGGCGCCGATCGGAGGTCGCAGCCGTAGATTGATAGACCCTCGCGGAGCGGTCGACCAGGCGGAACAGGCCGAGCGGCTGATCCGCGTTTTCCGAGGAACCCAGCATCAGGTAGCCACCGGGGTCGAGCGCATAGTGGAACGTGGCGCAGGCCTGTTCCTGCAGCTCGCGATCGAGATAGATCAACACGTTGCGGCAGGTGACGAGGCCGACGTGCGAGAAGGGCGGATCCTTCACCATGTCATGCGTTGCAAACAGCACGAGGTCGCGCAGCTCCTGTCGCACGCGGTAGGTGTCGTTGTCGTGCGTGAAAAAGCGGCGCAGCCGTTCCTCGCTCACGTCGGTTTCGATAGCAGCCGGATAGCGGCCTTCGCGCGCTGACGTCAGCGCGCGCGCGTCCAGGTCCGAGCCGAACACCTGAATGTTCGGTCGCACCTCGTGCTTCGCAGCCTCTTCCAGCAGTAGCATCGCAATGCTGTAGGCCTCCTCACCGGGCGCGCAGCCTGCAACCCACACGCGACTCGATTCGACCCCGTTCCTGAACCGTCGCGGAATGACTGAGCGCTGGAGCTGCGCGAACGACTCGCCGTCGCGGAAGAACGTGGTCACCGAGATCAGCAGATCGCTCATCAGGGCGCGCGCTTCGTCGACGTTGTCGCGGAGCACCTGGTAGTAGCTGTCGAGCTCTTCGCTGTGTGTCACCTGCATGCGCCGGACGATCCGGCGCAGCACGGTCGCGCGCTTGTACTTGGAGAAGTCGTGTCCAGTACGTGCGCGCAGGAGAGTCAGGATCCTGCGCAGCAAATCCTCGTCGAGCTCCGGCTCCTCCTCTACAAGCTTGCCCGACTTCTGCTTGAGGCGCAGCACGTTCGCCAGGCGTGTCGCGAGCTCGCGGACGGGTGCTACTACGTCCACGACGCCAGTCGCAATCGCGCTGCGCGGCATGGAGCCGTATTCAGCTTCGGCAGGATCCTGCACGAAGATGATTCCGCCCGACTCTTTCACGGCGCGCACGCCGAGTGCACCATCGGAGCCGGCGCCGCTCAGGATGATCGCGACTCCGTCTCCCAGCCGCTCGGCGACCGAACGGAACAGCAGGTCGATTGGCGCGCGCTTGCCGCGCGGCTCGTCGAACGGCGTCGCGGAGACCTCGTGATCGACGATCTGCAGGCGGCGGTCGGGCGGAATGACGTAAACGTGATTGGCGACCAGCTTCTCTCGTTCCCGCACCTGCATGACGGGCATGCGGGTGCGCGCGGCGAGGATGCGCGGCAGCTCGCTGCGATGCTCGGGATCGAGGTGCACGACGACGATGAATGCGGCACCGCCGTTCGGCGGAGCGTCTTCGAAGAAGGCCTGCAGCGCCTTGATTCCACCTGCCGAAGCACCGATCACGACCATTGGCGGGTGCACAGTGCGGATGCCCGCGTGGTCACTCGTGCCGCCGCCCTGTGCCTCGGACATCCATCGCCCCTGTATGGAAGTTCAGCGGGTACCTTATGCCCTTGCGGCACGGCGCGCCAGCGGTAGTATCGCACCATGATTACCAACCGCGCTTCCGGCACGAACATCCACGAGATCGCGGCCGACATCTACCGGATCAATACTCCCGTCGCGATTCCCGGTACTGCGGGCTTCAGTTTCAACCAATACCTGGTCGTCGACGATGAGCCGTTCCTGTTTCACACGGGATTGCGTCGGCTGTTTCCCGTGGTGAGCGAGGCGATTACCGCAGTCGTGCCCGTCCCGCGGCTCAAGTACGTCGCGCTCTCGCACTTCGAGGCCGACGAGTGCGGCGCTATCAATGAATTTCTCGCTGTCGCGCCGAATGCGGTCCCGGTTTGCGGCCGTGTGGCGGCGATGACGTCGGTGAATGACTTTGCCGACCGTTTGCCGAAGGTGTTGGCCGACAACGAGGAGCTGGATCTCGGTCACCATCGCATTCGCTGGTTCGATACGCCGCACGTGCCGCACGCCTGGGAGTGCGGGCTCGCGATGGACATGACGACGCGCACGTTCTTCTGCGGCGACTTGTTCACGCAGGGCGGCGATGGCGCGGTCGCGCTCACGGAGTCGGACATCCTTGGCCCGAGCGAAGCGTTCCGCAAGCCGCTCGATTACTTTGCGCACGCACCGCAGACCCGCGAAGTGTTGGATGTTCTGGCGCGCCACGAGCCGATGACGATGGCCGTCATGCACGGCAGTGCCTGGCGCGGCAATGGAGCGCAGTTGCTGCGGGCGTTGCGGGACGCCTTGTCAGCCTGACTTGACGGCCAGGATCGAGACGCTCTTCACGCCGAACTTCCGCGTCGCGCCCATCGCTCGATCGGAGATGAAGCGATAGTCCGGGTTGTCCTGGACAGTTCTCACTTTGAATCCTGCCCGCTCGATCAGTTCGCGGTAGCTGTCGCGTTGCGCAGCGCCGCCGATGCAGGCGGCCCAGAGGTCGGCGTCGCACACGACGCTGTCCGGTAGCTGCACGTCTGCCACGATGTCCGCGATCGCAAGCCGCCCGCCAGGGCGGAGCAGCCGCGCGGCCTCCGCGAAGACTCGGGCTTTGTCCGGTACCAGATTGATGACGCCGTTGGAGATCACGCAATCCGCCGTGTCCGGTTGGAGGCCGGTTTTCTCGATATGACCATCGAGATAGGTGACGTTGCGGAAATCTTGTTGCCGCCGCAGGACCTCGGCCTTGGCGAGCTGCTCCAGCGTCATGTCGACGCCGAGCACACGGCCGGTCGGGCCGACCTTGAGTGCGGAGACGAAGGTGTCCATGCCGGAGCCGCTGCCCAGATCGACGACGGCTTCGCCGGGCCGCAGCGCTGCGAGGTGGAAGAAATGACCGACGCCGGCAAAGGATTCGATGGCTGCGGCGGGGACGCGGTCGAGATCGGCGGGCGAGTAGCCGAGCCGTTCAGCCAGCGCGCGTCCCATCTCGAAGTGGAATTCGCCGCGCGGGTTCGTCGCGACGTCGCGATACATCTCTTTGACCTTGCTCTCCAGCTCGCGCGGGTCGACTTTGCTGTTCATGCGCGCGAGGGTAGAAAACCCCGGCCGCGAAGTCCCGAGCGAATGCCAGCCAACTGCCGAGATTTTGCCGGCCGTCCCCAGCGCAGGATCCGACGATGCAAGGCACCCTGAGCTTCGATCCCTTCCGCTTCCAGCCGGCGACCGGCCGGTTGTGGCGCGGGCCGCAGGAAGTGAATCTGACGCCGAAGGCCGCCGCGGTGCTCGGCGCGCTGATCGACCGTCACGGCGAGCTGGTGCCGAAACGGGATCTGTTCGCGTCCGTGTGGGCGGACACGGTCGTGAGCGACGACGCGCTGGTCGCCTGTGTTCAGGAGCTGCGCAGAGCGTTGGCTGACGATTCGCGTCAGCCGCGCTTCATCGAGACGCGGCATCGACGCGGGTATCGCTTCCTGCCGCAGGTGAAGCAGGTCGTGCAAGGAGCGGAGTGCAGCAGCCGGCCGACGGTCGCGGTGTTGCCGTTCGAGAACGCGAGCGCTGATTCAGCGCAGGAGTATTTTTCGGACGCCATCACGCAGGACATCATCACTGCGCTGTCGAAACACCGCTCGTTGCTCGTCGTCGCACGCTCGCCGAGCTTTGCATTTCGCGGACACAGCGCTGATGTGCAGCGGGTCGGTGCGGATCTGCGCGCGGACTATGTAGTCGAAGGCAGCGTCGGCAGAGCAGGGACTCGCGTGCGCATCAGAGCACGTCTCGTCGAAACCGAGAGCGGAGCGTACGTCTGGGCCGAGCAGTACGATCGCGAGCTCGACTCTCTCTTCGATGTGCAGGACCAGATCGTCGCGACCATCGCGGCCAGCATCGAGCCGGAGGTTGGCAGCGCGGAGCGGCAACGGGTCACGCGGAGATCGCAGTCGGCGTTGCGCGCGTGGGATTGCTTTCATCTCGGCATGAAGCATTTCTATCAATGCACGGCCGCGGACAATCTCCAGGCGCAGCGATTCTTGCGGCGTGCAATCGAGTTGGACGCAGGTCTGGCGCAGGCGTATGCGTGGCTCGCCTACGCGGAAGTGCTCGAGATGGTTTACTTCGACGCCGAGCCGAGCGCCAAGCGCTTGGCGAATGCGATCGCCACTGCGCGCAAAGCCGTGCAGCTCGATGAGCGCGACGCAATGACGCATTTCGCTTGCGGCCGCGCGCTGTTGGCAAGCAAGGTGTATCAGGACGCCATTGCGGAGCTGCAGTCCGCCGTCGAGCTCAATCCCAATCTGGCCGTCGTGTACTGCGGGCTCGGCGATTCGCTGGCGTACGACGGCCGCTTTCGCGAAGCGATGCCTTGCTTCGAGCGCGCGATTCAACTCAGTCCGCACGATCCGCAGCGGTGGGCGTGTTATTCGTATCGTGCGCTCGCGCATTTGTTGGCGGGCGAGTTCGAGTCGGCGGCGGAGTGGGGAACGAAGGCGACTCGCGTGCCGAACTGTCACTACTGGCCGTTCGCTCATCGGGTTGCGGCGTTGGGATATTTGCAGCGGCCTGCGGAGTTGGCCGCGGCAGTTGCTGCGCTGATGCGACGCAAGCCGGGGTTCACGTGCGCGTTCGCGCGCGAGCGACTGTTCTATATAAAGGAGTCGGCGCACATCGAGCAGTACGTCGAGGGGCTGCGGCGCGCCGGAGTCGGCTAATACAGGTCTCTGACCTGAACTTCCAGATTGGTATTGTTCTGCAGGATCTGCTTGAGCAGCGCGCGATACAGATGCCGCTCGCTCGTGCCGCCGTCCGCACGCCACCGCACGTCCATGTCGTAGCGAATGCGATCGAGGCCGGCCGTCTCGTCGTTCACGATCGAGCACGGATAGGCCGCAATGATGAGTTGCCGGAGCGAATAGTTCTTCAGCTGCAGCCTGCCGTTTGCGGGCTCGAAGCTTGCGGTGGGCCACCAGCCGGACTGCGAAGGCGTCAAGGTGACCAATTCGAAAGACACCGGGCTGCTATCCGTGGCCTCGCGATTGGCGCCATCGGCAATGCCAGCAGCGAGCGGCGCAAAGCCAACCAGCGTCGCTGCCGCGAACAATACGGTGAAACGTTCATGCGTGATCGGCCGGGCGCGCTGCTCGCTCATGATCGACGACAGACGCTGCTTCAGGTCGCCGCCGGTCGAGGCCGCGACAGTCGACAGTCGTGCCATGACGCCCAGTCGACACGCATTGAGGATCGACTCCGCGTAGACCTCCTGCTCGTGCCCTTCGTCGACGACTTCCTCGTCGCACGCGGCTTCACGCTCGCGCAGCAGGTTCGCGCCGATCCACCACACCGGCGGATAGAACCAGAAGAGAATCTGCACGCAGTGATGAATTGCCGCGGTCAGATTGTCGTGACGGCGAATGTGGCAAGCCTCGTGTGCAAGAACCGCTCGCAGCTGCGCCGGCGTCAGCGAGTGCATCACCTCGCGAGGCAGGATCACGACCGGGCGAATGATCCCGAACACGCTCGTTGGGAGGTCGCTGGAAGTGAGGCGGACCGGCGCGGGTAGATCCAGACACACTTCAGGCGCGAAGGCGACGCGCGTGCGGACGGAGCACCATTGCAAGAACCATCGCAGGCACAGCAGCGCCGCGCCCAGCACCCAGATTGCTGCCGCGATCACCAGGATCTGTGATAGCAGGGCAGCGGCAGTCGCAAGACCCCGCGGCATTGCCGGGACGAACACGGCGCTCGCGCTCTCGACCAGCGTGGGGTCGACAGGCAATGGCTCGGGCAAGGAACGACCAAGGTGTGCGCCGAACTGCTGCAGCAGTGCGAGCGGTACGAGGAACTTGACCGAAGCGACGAACCAGATCCAATAACGAACGCTCGCCGCCTCGCGCCTGCACGCACGCGCCAGCACCCACGCCGCAAGCAGTACGAGCGTCGACTGCCAGAGGTGGGTGAGGAGAAATGCGAGCATCAGCTGCGATCCTTGCGCGTCGTGTCTTTCAGGATCTTCTCGGCGGCCTTGATGTCGTCCAGCGTCAGCTTGCCGGCCTCGATCAGGTGCGCCATCACTGGCTGCGCCTGGCCGCCGAACAAGCCGAGCAGGTCGTCGACCAGGCGGCGATGCGCCGCGTCGCGGCTGATGACTGCCTCGAAAATGTGCGCGTTGCTGATCTTCTTGGCGCGCCGAACCATCTGCTTGGCTTCCAGCCGGTACACCATGGTCTGCACCGTGGTGTAGGCGGGGCGGCCGCGCTTCGGGAAGGCATCATGGATCTCGCGGATGGAGCAGGCGCCGCGCGTCCACAGCGCCTCCATGATGTTCAATTCGAGCTTGCTGAGCTTGGCAGAGGGCATGACTGCGAGCCTACGCCCCGTGTCATAGGACCGCAAGCGCTTGCGTAGCATCTACTACAAGTGTCATAGTTATTACGACTCGTGTGGTCCTGAGCTTGTGGAGGCAGTCATGGCTGAGTCAATGATCGCGCAGAGCGCCGCTACCGGTCCGAGCGGCTTGCTGGAGCTGCTGGAGCAGGCCGACAGCCTCTCGATCGCGGTGCTGATCGTCCTGTCGGTGATGTCGCTGGCTTCCTGGTTCGTGATCCTGACGCGGTTCTGGGACCAGCGTCTGATCGCCAAGTCGTATGAGGAGGCGCGGAAGAAGTTCTGGGCCTCCGGCAATCCGTGGGACGGGATGGCCGCTCTGTCGGGTCGCGACAACGTGTTCAGGATGCTGGTCGAGGACGGCATACGCGCGGCTCAACATCACGAGGGTCAACTCGCCGAGCAGGTCTCGTTGAACGATTGGATCACCGTGTCGCTGTATCGTTCGATCGAGAGCGTGACCAATCGCCTGGTCGCCGGGCTCTCGATCCTGGCGACCACCGGTTCGGTCTCGCCGTTCGTCGGCCTGCTCGGCACGGTCTGGGGTATCTACAACGCGCTGCAGCGGATCGCGGTCTCGGGGAAGACGAGCATCGAGCAGATCGCCGGCCCGATCGGCGAGGCGCTCATCATGACTGCCATCGGCCTGTTCGTCGCAGTGCCGGCCGTCATCGGCTACAACTGGCTGCTGCGACGGAACAAGCAACTGCACGAGAAGATGAAGCGCTTCGCCGCCGACCTGCACACGTATCTGGTCGGCGGCAAGCGCATCGACGAGAGCGCCCCGCTGAAGCGGGCAGCATCACTGCGGTAGCTGCGCGCACCTCGGATCGACGTTGCACTTCACCAGGCGTGTGACTTCGCCCGTTGCCGGCGCTGTCTCGAGGAAGACGCCGATCCCGGGCGCGTAGTACTTGCGCTCGATCACGTCGGGCTCGATGGGCGAAATGTTCTTCGTGACGACGCAGTTCTTCTTGCAGAGCAACTGCGCGAGCTTCGCCGGCACCAGCAGATCCAGCGTGGGATTCGTGCCGTACGAATAGTCGATCGAGAGGATCTGCGTTGCATCTTCCGCATTGCCGAGCGACGACTCCTCTATATAGAACTGACCGGGCCTCGGGTTGGCGAGGAAGATGATGCCGGGCTTGTCGCCGTCGCGATCCGCCTTGAAGGAGCCGTCGATGTTGACCAGCTCCGGCTTCTTCGGCATGTCGCCTTTGAACGTCTCGAACTCCGCGGTCTCCTCGCCGCAATACCAGACGTTGCCGTCCTTCGCCTGCGCGAACCAGTCGTTCGTGCCTTCGGTGATCACGCCGTCCACGGACACCTCGTCGCGCACGACGATGCAGCGCACGTCGTCGATCAGCTTGGTGCGATTGGTCACCTGCACCACGTCGGTTTCGTCGCCGCTGCGGAATTCCCAGCGACTGCCGATGCCGAGCGGGAAGTAGGGATTCGGGTTCGTGAGGTTGCGGAAATCCGCGTCGAAATCCTTCGGCTCGAACTCCGGATCGTAACGACCCTCGCCGACCTTCTTGCAGAGCGCGATGCGCGCAGCGTGCTGCGCCTGGCACTCGTCGATTGCTTCGGCGTGACTGTCCTTCAGATCGACGTAGCATTCGGCCCGATCGCGGCTCTCGGGCTCGTTGATGCAAATGCCGATGCCGATCCAGTAGTCATCGAGTGTCTGGTTGCTGCATGCGCGAGATATCGCCTCCGCGGTGGCCGAGCAGAATTTGCCTTGGTCGACGAGCTCGTGGATGGAGGGTGGGGCAGCAGAGGCGAGGGGCGCGGCCACTAGCGCCGGCAGCAAGAAATTCACGGTACGCATGTTTCCTCCTGCGACGAAGGATCCTGGGGATCGTTGGACGTTGCGGCTCGCGAGAATCTTCCGCTCCGGCCTCGACCGTGTAACTTGCGTTACGAGACTCGCTGATGCTAGGCTCGTTCGCACCCATGAGCTCCGCTGGCGCGTACCTGTTCGACGTCGTGCGTTCGCCGCGCGGCAAGGCGCGCGCCGATGGCGGCCTCGCGCCGCTCAAGCCGCAAGAGCTCGTCCGCCAGCTTTGCGCATCGCTCGATACGCGCCTCGACGACGAGGCTTGCGCACGCGCTGAGACGTTGCTGCTCGGTTGCGTCGGCCAGATCGGCGCGCAAGGCGGCAACATCGCGCTGGTCTCGAAACTGCACAGCGGCTTGCCCGATACGGCTTCCGCTTACACGTTGAACAACTATTGCGTGTCGGCTTTGACTGCCATCGGCCAAGCGGCCTCGATGGTCAATTCAGGGCAGGTGCGCAATGCGCTGGCGGGCGGCGTCGAGATGATGTCGCGCGTGCCTTTCATGGCAGACGCCGCCGACTACTACACCGACGCCACGATGCCTGCGCGCAGCAGATATGTCCCAGTCGTACTCGCCGCCGATCGCTTGGCCGAGGACGAGGGCATCGACCGATCGGCGCTCGATGCCATGGCGCTGCGCTCGCAACAACGCGCCGCGGCTGCCGAAACGAACGCCACACTCACGCGTTCGCGCATTCCGATGACTCGACCGGATGGCACTGCGATGGCAGTGGAGGAATGCATCCGACCGCAGACCAGCGCAGCGAGTCTGGCGGCGATGCAGCCGGCTTTTGCCGAGCTTGCGAAATCCTATGCGGCTGCGCTCGGTCGCGCGATCGATCACCGCCACACCATCGCGCATGCGCCGCCAATCTGCGATGGCGCATCGCTCGCGCTCGTTGGTGCCAAGACCAGCTCACGTCGTCCACGCGCTCGCATCGTCGCGTACGCTGAGTGCGGTGGCGATCCCTATGCCTCCCTGCTTGCCGGCATGGACGCGATGGATCGCGTGCTCCAACACGCTGGAATGCAGCTCCACGATGTCGACTGCATCGAGTTCATGGAAGCCTTCGCGGTGACGATCGCCAAGTTCCTGCGCGACCGTGGCGTCGATCCTGAGCGTGTGAATGTCGCCGGCGGTCACCTTGCAAAGGGTCATCCGATGGGCGCGAGCGGCGGAATTCTGCTGTCGACGCTGCTCGACGTGCTCGAAGCGCGCGACGCAACCACGGGCCTCGTGGTTGCCAGCGGCGCCAGCGGCGTCGGTGCGGCAATGTTGGTCGAGCGCTGCTAGGATTTCGCGATGAGCGCTGCTCCTGTCGACTCGCCGCGTCGTCCCTGGCCGTTTCCGATGCGTTTGCCGGTGTTCGCAGCGCCGATGTTTCTGGTATCTGGGCCGGAGCTCGTCATCGCTGCGTGTGAGGCGGGCATCGCCGGCGCATTTCCCACGCCGAACTGCCGCACGAGTGCGGAGCTCGATCAGTGGATGGCCACGATCACGCAGCAGCTCGACAGTGCCCGCGCCACGGCGCAGGGACCGATCGGGCCGTGGGTGGCGAACCTCATCACTCATTCGACGAACACACGCTTCGCCGATGATCTCGAGCTCGTGCGGCGTTACAAGCCGCCGGTCGTAATCACGGCGCTCGGCTCGCCGAAGCCCGCAATGCAGGTCGTGCACGATTACGGTGGGCTGGTCTTTGCGGACGTCGTCAACTTGAACCTCGCGCGCAAAGCTGCAGCCGCTGGCGTCGACGGCCTTGCATGCATTTCCGCGGGCGCCGGCGGACACACGGGTCATCTGAGCGCTTTCGCATTCATCTCTGCCGTGCGTGAGTTCTTCGACGGCTGGATCGTGGTCGGTGGCGGCATCGCCGACGGTGCCGGCATTGCCGGCGCGATCGCGGCCGGCGCAGACTTCGTGTACATGGGCACGCGGTTCGTGCCCTCGCTGGAAAGTCGCGCCGTGCAGCAGTACAAGCAGATGGTGGTCGATTGCGGGCCGGACGACCTGGTCGTCAGCGCAGCGATCACGGGCACGGCCGCTTCGTGGCTCGTCCCGAGTCTGCAGGCCTGCGGCATGGATCCGCATGCGCTGGACAGGGCCACCAAGCGCAACTACGACACGGGCAGCGGCGACGCTTACAAACGCTGGCGCGATTTGTGGGCCTGCGGCCAGGGGCTGCAAGTGATTCGCGCGATCGAGCCGGTGGCGGCGATCGTGCAGCGTCTCGAAGACGAATACGTAAAAGCGAGCGCGCGCTTTCGCGCGCTCGCGGGAGAAGCCAAATGACGACTCGAGTCTACCTGCTCGGCGGCTATCAAACCGACTTCGCCGACAACTGGGCGCGCAACGGCATGGAGATCGCCGACATGATGCGCCACACGGTCATGACCGGACTGACCGAGACGAAGCTCGAGCCGCAGGACATCGAGGTCGCGCACATCGGTAACTTCGCTGCGGAGCTGTTCTGCAATCAAGGGCACCTCGGCGGATTGTTCGCGGCCAGTGATCCAGCGTTCGCAGGCCTACCGGCGTCGCGGCACGAAGGCGCGTGCGCGTCGGGCAGTCTCGCGATGTTGGCGGCCGCGTCGAATATCGAAGCAGGGCGTTACAGCCTTGCGGCAGTAGTCGGCATCGAGCAGATGCGCAACGTACCCGGCGAGCAGGCCGCGCAATTCATCGGTGGACCCGCGATGTGGGCAGGTCACGAGTACCAGGAAGCACGCTATCCCTGGCCGCGCGTGTTCAGCGATGTCGCTGATGAGTACGACCGTCGCTTCGGTCTGAAGTCAGAACATCTCGCGCGCATCGCGGAGATCAACTTCTCCAACGGCCGGCGCAATCGCAACGCGCAGACGCGTCGCTGGCAATTCAACGATCGCAGCTTTACGCAGGACGAAGCCGCGAATCCGACGATCGAAGGCCGTATGCGCAAGCAGGATTGCGGCCAGATCACCGACGGCGCCGCGGTCGTGTTCCTTGCGAGCGAAGCGCGTGCTCGCGAGCACGCCAAGCGGCTTGGCATCGATCTCGATGTGCTGCCGTATATCAAGGGCTGGGGTCATCGCACGGCGCCGATCACGTACGCAGCAAAGGTGCGCGCGAGTGCCGGCGAGCCGTATGTGTTTCCACACGTCCGAGGTGCTGTGACCGACGCGTTCAAGCGCGCTGGCATCGCGGGTGTCGAGCAGCTGGATGGAATCGAGACGCACGATTGCTTCACCAGCACGGAGTACATGGCGATCGATCACTTCGGCATCACCGAGCCTGGGCAGAGCTGGCGCGCGATCGAGGAAGGGGAGATCGAGATCGGCGGCCGCATTCCGGTGAACGCGAGCGGTGGACTGATCGGCGCAGGTCACCCTGTCGGCGCGACCGGCGTCCGGATGGCGCTCGATTGCTTCAAGCAGACCACCGGAACTGCCGGGGACTATCAGATCGAGGGCGCGAAGACGCTGGCGACCTTGAACATCGGCGGCAGCGCGACGACGACCGTCAGTTTGATCGTGGGTACCTAGAACCGCTCGTACGTCGGATCGGACTTGTCCTTCCGCCCGCGCAGAACTCCGGCGGCTTTCGGATCGATGTAGCCCAGGCACCAGCCTTCGTTCGCAGGCGTGTCGCGGTTCCAGTCGAACACTGTGCGCCGGTGGGCGATCTTCCACTCGCCGTTGCGGCATTCGAACTTGTCGTTCAGCCGGCCGCCGGTGAACGTGTCCCAGCTGCGGCCGTCGCGTTCGACCCGCAGGAAAGTCCATATATATGTCTCGACGTACGCGCGGTTGCCGTCGAGCTCGATGTGCGTGTTGCCGAGCAGGTGCTGCATCACACCCATATTGCGGACCTTGGGGATGGCGGCATCGACGTAGTCGTGCGCGCGCCCGGTGAATGAGCTGCCGTGCTCCTCGATGGCGTCTTCGAAGTAGCAGGACTTCAGCAGCGCGTTGTCGGCACGGTCGATAGCCCGCGCATAGCGAGCGAGGACTTCACGGATGGCATCGCGGGCGAGCATGCGATCCAATGCGGCGGCACGGCTAGGGTCGGTCATCGGGGGCTCCGGGGTTGCACGCTGCGGGTCACTGGCATTATAAGACTGACTGGGATAAAAAACTGATTTCAGTTGGCACGAAGCGGGGGGCGGATGGGGGGAATCGCGCCGGGTCTCGGGCAGAACCTATGGGTCACGGCCCTGGTACTGCTCGCATGCGTCGTATCGTTGTGGCTGCTCAGCATTCGTTTGCGCGACGCCAGCATCATCGACATTTTCTGGGGGCCGGCATTCGGCGTCGTGGCGCTGGTGGGCTACGTGCTCGGCCAGGGGCACGGCATCGAAGTGCGCCGCACGCTCATCACGGTACTCACTGTTCTGTGGGCGGTGCGGCTCGGCGGCTATCTCTTCTGGCGCAACCACGGTAAAGGCGAGGATCCGCGCTACACCGCCGCGTATCGCAAGCGCTTTCCGACCAACCTGCACTGGCACACGCTGACCAAGGTCTTCCTGCTGCAGGGGGCTCTCGTGTGGCTGATTTCGATCCCGGTGCAGTTCGCGCAATATCTCGTGCTCCCTGGCACGCTCGGACCGGCCGCGATCGCCGGCGCCGGATTGTGGACCATCGGTTTCCTGTTCGAGGCGATTGCCGACTGGCAGCTCGCACGCTTCAAAGGCAATCCAGCGAACAGTGGCCGCGTGCTCGATGATGGCTTGTGGCGCTACAGCCGCCATCCGAACTACTTCGGCAAC
Organism: Steroidobacteraceae bacterium; assembly: GCA_035493235.1. Lineage (GTDB taxonomy): Bacteria > Pseudomonadota > Gammaproteobacteria > Steroidobacterales > Steroidobacteraceae > Steroidobacter. Next base: position 3,983 of record DATJIP010000125.1, on the reverse strand, counting down.
TCGTGTTTGTGGTGGGGCTTGTGGCTCATCGCCTGCGACAATCCCGTCGGCATCGCCACCGTGTTCTCGCCGATCCTGATGACGCACTTCCTGCTGAACGTCACCGGCAAGAAGCTGCTCGAGAAGCGCATGACGCGAGCGCGCCCGGATTACGCCGCCTATGTCGCCCGCACGCCGGGGTTTTTCCCGTGGTTTCCGCGCGGCTCTTGAGAGCGTCGGGTAAATATCGCGTCGTGCAGTGGGCCACTGGGTCGATGGGCCGCACCGCCCTGCGGCGGGTGATTGACCATCCGGATCTGGAACTGGTCGGCGTCTACGTGTACGACCCGCACAAAGTCGGCGTCGATGCGGGCGAGATCGCGCGCCGCCCACCCACGGGTGTGCGTGCTACCAATCGCCTCGAGGACATCATTGCTCTGCGTCCGGATGTCGTGCTGCACATGTCGCGCATCACGTTGCCATATGAGAAGCAGAACGCCGACGTCGCGACGCTGCTCGCCGCCGGCATCAATGTGATCTCGACTGCGGGTTTCCACCATCCCGCGTGTCATGGACTTGCCTATGCCGGCCCGTTGCTCGAAGCCTGCAAGCGCGGCGAGAGCACGCTCGCCGGCGTGGGTCTGAATCCCGGCTACATCGCGGAGCAGGTCGCGACGCTGCTCACCGGCCTGTGCGCGCAGCTGCAATCTGTTGCGTGCTATGAAGTTGCCGACGCATCCAGCATGCCGGCGCCGGAATTCGTCTTCGGGCTCATGGGCTTCGGCGCGGACCCGGCAGAGCGCGATGTGACCCGTGAGCCGATCGCGACGATGTACGGAGAACTTTTCATGGAGGTGCTGCACTCGGTCGCGGACGCGCTGGGATCGCGTGTCGCCTCGCTGACTCCCGAGCACGCTGTGACGCTTGCGCCGCGCGAGATACAGATACGCGCCGGCACGATTGCGCAGGGCAGGGTCGCTGCGACACAGTGGCGCTGGCGCGCGCGGCTCGAATCCGGCGTCGAGGTGCTCCACTCGGTCACCTGGACTGCCGATCCGGCCTTGCACGGCGCGAGTCACAGGGAAGCGGCTGCCTGGCGCATCGAGATCAGTGGACGTCCGAATGTGAAAGCGACTATTGCACTGGAAGACCCGGACCCTGCCGCACCGCACATGCGTGCCGCGGTCGACGCCACCGTGGCGGTAGCACTAAATACGATCCCGGCGGTGTGCGCGGCGCCACCGGGCTTTTTTCCCGTTGCCAGCGTCTTGCAACCGCGAGGCGGGGGCGGGTAGACTGACCACGTCTCGTTATGCAAGTTAGTTCAGACCGCGAAGCTGAACACGCCAAGAGACTCAAGGGGGCAATGATGAGCTTTGATAACCATCGCGCGCGTACGCTGCGCGTCGTCATCTCCACTCTGCTAGGCACGGCTGCATTCGCCGCCTCGGCGCCCCCGCTATATGCGCAGACGCAGCCGACACTGGAAACAGTGACCGTCACGGCGCAGCGACGCGAGACAGATCTGCAGACGACGCCGGTCGCGATCAGCGCGTACGGCGGTGAGCAACTGGTCGAGAACAAGATCTTCACCGTGAACGACCTCGCGGCCGAAGTGCCGGCCTTCTCGCTCACGGCGCTGACGCCGCTCGACGCAGAGCTGAACATCCGCGGCATCACCAACACGCGTCTCGACTCGCCGACGGCCGATCCTTCGGTCGGCACTTTCGTCGACGGCGTGTACATGGGCCGCACCGGCGATCTGAACTACGACTTCTACGACCTCGAGCGCATCGAAGTCATTCGTGGCCCGCAGGGCGTGCTGCTCGGCAAGAACGTGGTGGGCGGCGCATTGAGCGTCATCACCGCGAAGCCGACGTTCGAGAATTCCGGCAATGTGCTGGCGAGCTACGGCAACTACAACTCGATGCTGCTGAGCGGCTTCGTCAACGGCGGACTCAACGACTCGTGGGCGAGCCGTCTGTCGTTCCAGGGCCGCAAGCACGACGGCTATGCAGAAGACGTTCTGCATCATCGCGACGTCGAGGATCTGGAGTCGTATCAGGGCCGCTTGCAATTCCTGTACGGGCCGGACGGCTCGAAGTTCACGGGCCGCCTCGCTCTCGACTACAACCATGATGAGACCAACGGTCTCAACACCGTTGCGGTGGCGGGTGGCACGAAGTCGTGCGAGACCACCTACCTGCGGACGAACTGCACGCGTCCGTGGAGCAACCTGCGTCTGTACCTCGGCCTCAACGATCCGCGCAAAGACGTCGCACAGAGCATTCAGTACGCGGGCCAGCCGCGCATCCAGCAGTTCATGAAGCGCGACGGCTTCGGCGCCGTGCTCGATCTGCAGTACGAGGCCACTGGCTTCACGTTCAACTCGCTGACTGGTTACAAAAACGGCGAAGGTCAGCAGGTGTACGACCAGACTGGCGCAGGCCCGGAGGCGCTCGGTTGGGATACGGCGCAGTGGGCGCAGTACATCGCATTCATCAACACGACGTATGGCACGCGCGCGGCGACCTCCAACAACGGTCAGTTCCTGTTCGCACAACCCGTCGGCGAAGACGCGGAAGTGGAGCAGTTCAGCCAGGAGTTCCGGCTCACGTCCAACAATCCGGACAGCCGGCTCGACTGGATCGGCGGCGTGTACTTGAAGAAAGACGACATCAAGAAGACCGACCGCTTCATCGGCGAGAACTTCCTCGGCAGCGTGATTCCGGGCGGCAACAATCCGCTCTCGACGCTCTCGGGCGAGAACCGCTGGGTCAACGACGGCAAGATCGAGAACTACGCCGGCTTCGCGCAACTCGGCTTCAAGTTCACCGACACGTTGAAGCTGAGCGTCGGTGCGCGTTACACGCACGACAAGAAGGAAGGCAACGTCAGCGGCTTCGTGGTCGCGACCGGTGACCGCTTCAGCCCGAACGATCCGCGACCGAACGTGACGATCGAGGGTCTGTGCCGCGCGCCGGATGGCACCATCATCCGCTCGGCCACTGGCGGCCAGCCGGCAGCGTGCGTCGCGCCGAATCAGTGGATCTTCTCCGCCGGCACCGGCTTCGACACCGACTACTCGAAGACCTGGAGCGAGACGACGCCGCAGGCGACCCTCGACTGGCAGGTCACCGACACGTTCTTCACGTACGCGACGGTCGCCAAGGGCTTCAAGGGCGGCGGCTTCGATGACACGCCGGCCAACGTGGCGCAGGCGACGACGCCGTTCGATCCGGAAACGGCGACCAACTACGAGATCGGCATCAAGACGGACTTCCTCGACAACCGCATGCGCTTGAACGCCGACGTGTTCTACATGGACTACAAGGATCTGCAGGTCACGCAGACCAACGCAGCCTGCTTGTGCAACATCACGGACAACGCCGCGAGCGCCGAGATCAAGGGCGTCGAGGCCGAGTTCGCGTTCGCGGCCACCGAGCGGCTGCGGCTGACGCTCGCCGGCTCGTACGTGGATGCGAAGTACAAGGACTTCATCGAGTCCGCGATCGACCCGACCACCGGTCGTAACCTGGACAGCTCCGGCAATCGCCTGCAGCGCACGCCGGAGACGCAGCTGACCGGCGGCGTCGATCTCTCTCTGCCGCTGGGCCAGCTCGGCGATGCGCTCAACTTCCGCGTGAACTACACGTGGCAGAGCGACATGTTCTGGGCGACCGACAACATCGCGAAAGAAGACGCCTACGGCCTGCTCGACGTGCGCGTCGCGCTGTCGCCGCCGAGCTCGCCGTGGAGCGTCGCTTTGTGGGGCAAGAACGTGACCGATGAGCTGTATCGCGTGAACATCATCTCGTTCTTCGGCGAGGAAGTGTCGCAGTTCGCGGCGCCCGCCACCTACGGCGTCGATTTCAGCTGGAAGTTCTAATGGCCGCCTACATCGAACTGGTCAAGAAGCTGCAGGACCTCGCCGAGAAGCGCGACCGCGCCGCGATCCTGGCGATGGTCACGCCCGACCTCGAGTACCACTATCACGTGGGCTC
>DATJIP010000124.1:0-12112 GCA_035493235.1 Steroidobacteraceae bacterium | reverse complement strand
TGCGGCTGTGCACCCGGGATGTACGCGGTGATGCGTGCCGCATCCGGATCCACGCGTCCGAAATCCACGCGCAGATCTTTCGGCGGATTCGGCGGGATCAGCTGATTCAACGTGTGATGCAGCACCGTGCGATCGCCCGCGATGTACTGGCTCGCGCGCACCCAGCGGTCACGATCCATGCCTTCGATCGGCACTTTGATGTAGCGATAGTCGAGCACGCCGGTCGCCGGCACTTCCTGCGCGGGAATCTTGATGACCAGGTCCGGCTCGCCGTACGCCCACTTCGTTGCCGGCCAGGTCAGCTGAGTCAGCGGATCCACAGCGTCGTCCTTCACGGCGCCCGCTTCGATCCAGTGGATCAGCGTCTGCTGCTCGCGCGGCGACAGCGTGAACGTTTCCTTGAAGTGGCCGATGTGCGGATCGATCTGGCCCGGCGGCATGCGCTTGGTCAGCACGACCTCGCGAATCATCGGCGAGAACCCTTTGACGATCGCGTGGCTGTTCATCGCGAACGGCGCGATGCCGCCTTCGCGGTGACAACGTGCGCAGTTCTCCGCCAGGATCGGCGCGACGTCCTTCGAATACACGATCGTGGAATTGCGATGCTTCGTGTCCGAGGCTGCGACGTACTTGATCGACGCGCCGCGTGCCCACGCCTTCGACTTCTTGACCTCACGACCGGCGAGCACGTCGTCGATCGCGTTCACGAAGTACTTGTTGGCGGGGCCGCGATACAACACGTCGGTCGTGCCCGGGTTGATCAGGAACACTTCGCCGACCTTGCTCACGCCGAGGCCTTCCGCGACGAGTTGCGTCTCGTCCATCAGCACCGGGATGTCGAGGCTGTGCTTGTCGAGCTCCTTCTGCACCGACTCGCGCGTTTCGTCCGCGACCGGATCGAGCATGAAGAACTTGATCTTGTCCTGGTACTTCGTGCGCGCTTCGTTGAAGGCCGCGAGGTCTTTGTCGCTGACCGGGCGAGCGCTGCTCTGGACCAGCAGTGCGATCGCCTTGTGGTCGTCGTAGTAGCTCATCTGGTGGAAGTAGCCCCGCTGGTCCAGCAGGGAAAAGTCGCCGACACGTTTTGCATCGGTGGCCGCACTCGCGGCCCAATAGAAAGTATTGGCGACGCCGAGCAGCGCCAGCGCAAGAAACGCTCTCTTCACGATGATCTCCCCCACTGAATTGCAGAACGATAGTCTACGCCGCGGAAGACTGCTGCGGATGCGCGCGAGGGGAAAGATTGGGTCGGCGAGCCGCCGGCCGACACCGGCGAACGCGGAATTGCAGATCAGTGTTCTGTGCCCGCGGCCTGGCGTTTCTCTTGTTCGCGTGCGCCGGCCAGGATTCCGGGCAGCGCGTAGTTGCCTTCGTGGCAGGCGTACTCGAAGACGCGATCGCGCGTGGCGTTGAACGTCATTTCGGCACGCCACGGACGGGCGTAAACGCCAGGATCGTCGACCGTGAACTCGTAGAGAATTTCGCTGGGCGAAACACGCGTGAGCCGTTCGGTCACTTTGCCGCGCTCGGTCAGCGGCACGACGCCGCTGGCGTGCAGCGGGTGGAAGTGAACGGTCTCGATGACGAGCGTGTCGCCATCCCAGTGGCCGATCGAGTCGCCGTGCAGCGGGCGAATCGCGGCCGACGGATGATGGCCGCCGATGCGTACGATGCGCGCGTAGTTGTTCATCTCGGCGCGCATCACCAGCGCGTCGCCGGTCTGCATGAATTCGTAATTGTTGTTGTACAGGTAGTTCAGCATCGGCGGACCGGCGCTGTTGCTGTTCACGATGCAGCGCTCGCCGAGCGGCCGTGCCTCGGGACCGTCGAAGTTGGCACGACTCTCATCCAGCCGTTCGCGCACGCCCGGGAGATACGGGATCTGGCCGTCGGCGGGATCGACGATCCAGGACGTGCGGTACTCGCCTTTCACTCGCGCGAACTTCGTGCCCGGATCGATCCAGAACGCGTTGTAGCCGCGGCCGGATCGCAGATCCGAGCCGTTCAACGGCTTGCTTTCGTCCTGCTCATCGTCAGTGCGCTGGCGCACGACCTGCGGGTGCGCAGCCGTCTGTGCCTCGACCTCGCCAGGTGGAATGACCAACGCCGTGTAGCGCGGCGGCCTTTGCAAAGAAGTGATGGTGGCGTTGGTCCAGTTGCCCTCGAAGCTTGGGTGACCGTCCAACGTTCGCGGCGGTCGATAGCTTGCGGCGCTCTGATCGCCGCTTGCAGGTGCCGAGATGCAGATCGCCCCGAACAGCGCGATGAAACTACTTGCGCGCAGCATCGGATTTACGAGCCGAAGGTGTCATGGATCGCCGCCCCACCGCACGACGCCGCGTCGCTTTGCGACGGCAGCTCGCAAGCCACTCGATGCGACTGCTCGCAGCTTTCTCCGCGGCCTCTTCGATCTCGCGATAGGCCTTTACGATCTCGCGACCCAGGTCGGTCAGCCGTGCGCCGCCGCCCCCGCTGCCTCCGACGCTGGCAGTCGTCGCCGGGTCGCTGAACATGCCATTGATGTCGTCGAGCAGCAGCCAGGCCCGCCGGTAACTCATACCGAGCTCGCGCGCGGCCTTCGATAGCGAGCCGGTGGACTCGATGTGCTCGAGCAACGAGATCTTGCCGGGCCCGAGCGCACTCTCCGGGCTCAAGTCGATCCGCAGCCGGATCGTGGGGGTTTCCCGTTTGGCCATGGCGCGATAGTACTGCAAAACATCGCGATCGCTTGCAGCGCAGTCCGGTGCCCCGTATCGTTATGTTCGCTCCGATATAACGAACGAAGGGACTTCATGCTCGGCATCGCACTTCGCAAGCTGTTCGGCGCACTCGTTCTCTTCTGCCTGCTGTCCATTCCGGCGCACGCCGCCGATGAACCGAAGCAGGAGCTGCTGGTATTCGCGGCTGCGTCTCTAACCAATGTGCTCGACGAGATCGGCACTGCGTACACGCAGCAGACCAAGCAGCCGGTGAAGTTCTCGTACGCGGCCAGCTCCGCGCTCGCCCGCCAGCTCGAAGCTGGCGCGCGCGCGGACGTGTTCTTCTCGGCCGACCTCGAATGGATGGACTACGTGCAGGCGCGCAATCTCATCGACAAGAGCACGCGCCGCAACCTGCTGGGCAACCGATTGGTCCTGGTCGCACCGGCCGATAGCAAGATCGAGTTGAAGATCGCGCCGGGATTCTCGTTGGCTGCGGCGCTTGGCAAAGATGGCCGGCTCGCGACCGGCGACCCCGAGTCCGTGCCTGTCGGTAAATACGCGCGCTCGGCGCTGACTTCGCTTGGCGTTTGGAACGAGATCGCTGATCGGCTCGTGCGTGCTGACAACGTGCGCGCGGCGCTCGCCTTCATCGCACGCGGCGAGACGCCGCTAGGTATCGTCTACGAGACGGACGCCAAGGTGGAAAAGCGCGTGCGGGTCGTCGACTTTTTCCCCGCCGATTCGCATCCGCCGATCGTCTACCCGGTCGCGGTAACAGCCCAGGCGCGCCCGGCCGCCCGACAGTTCGTCGAGTTCCTGCAGAGCGCTACAGCGCAAGAATCTTTCAAGAAATACGGGTTCTCGGAACCTCGGAAACGCTGAGGAGCGCGCCATGACCGATGCCAACTTCCGCATGTCCTGTGCGGCGCTCGTCGCTGCGTTTGTCTCGTCGCCCGCCTTCGCTGCTGGCGATCCCGCTGCCATCGAGCAGCAGCTGAATGCCTTGCAGCAGGCGCTGGCCAAGCAGCAGGAACAGATCGCTCAGCAACAACAGGAGATCGAGCGCCTCCGGCAGCAACTCGCAGCGTCGCCCGCCGGCGGCGCGACCGTCGAGAAGATCGCCGACGACGTGCAGCAGGCAAAGCTCGCGGCACAAGATGCGCCGCGTGTGAGCATGAACAATGCGCGACCAACGATCACCAGCGCCGATGGGCGTTCGTCGCTCTCGGTGCGCAGCGTCGTGCAGCTCGATGCTGCACATCACGACCAGGATCCTGATCGCGGCACTGCCGCCGACTTTCGACGCGGCTCGGTCGGAGCAGCTCCCAATCGCGAGACCGCTGCGGCACGCGACCTCTCCGACGGCGCGTACTTTCGGCGTGCACGCGTCGGCTTCGAGGGCAACGTGGCGCGAGACTTCACCTACCGTCTGGTGGCGGAGTTCGGCGGCTCAGGCACGGAAGGTCCGGCACGCATCAACGATTTCTACCTGGGCTACACCGGCTTCGCGCCGTTCACCATTCAGGTCGGCGCCTTCTCGCCGCCCGCCAACATGGACGACAGCATCGGGGTCGAAAGCTCGCTGTTCATCGAACGCGCATCGCCGTCCGAGTTGTCCCGCACGTTCGGCGGTGCAGACGGACGCATCGGTCTCGGCGTGCGTGGCAGCGGCGCTCGTTGGATGAGCGCGTTGACACTGACGACGCGAACCGTGAACGACGCAGAAGTGTTCGATTCGCAGCTCGCTGCCGTGGGCCGCTTCGGCACGCTGCTCGCGACCTCGCCCGACTACAACGTCCACGTCGGACTGAACGGCACCTACGTGTTCCAACCGCCCGACCAGGGATCGGCGGCCGCTGCCGGTCAACGTCACGTCATGCGGTTGCGTGACCGGCCGGAGATCCGCGTCGACAGCACGCGGCTCGTCGACACCGGTTCGATCGACACCGACTCGGCATATGTCTACGGCCTCGAAGCCGGAGCGAACTGGCAGAACTTCTATCTCCAGGGCGAAGCCTTCCAGTGGGGATTCGAGCGCACGGCCGCCACTGCAGGGTTGGCCGATCCCTCCTTCGATGGCTACTACGTCCAGGGCAGCTGGATTTTGACTGGCGAAACTCGCCGCTACGACATGGCGAGCGCTGCGTTCCAGGGACCTCGCCCGTTCGTGCCGTTCTCCTCTGCAGGCGGCTTCGGCGCCTGGGAGCTGGCGCTGCGTTACTCGCACCTCAACCTAGATTTTCACTCCGGTCTCGCCGGCACTGCCGCGACTGCCGACGCAGTCCGCGGCGGCGAGCAGAGCATCCTGACCTTTGGCGTCAACTGGTACGTCAACGCCAACGTGAAGGCGATGCTCAACTGGCTGCACGTCGACGTCGATCGCTTGAACCCGGCAGGCGTCGGCAATCTCACGCCGTTCGGTCCTGCGCCGGCGACGCCGCCGATCGGTGTGCAGATCGGTCAGGACCTCGACATCTACGGGTTGCGGACGCAGTATAGTTTCTGAGTCCTGCGCCATCGTCGTGATGAACGCAGTGCTCGGGGGAACTGCGCCATGACGTATGCACGAGGTCGCACCTATTACGACGCCGACAGCCACATCATGGAGCTGCCGGATTTCCTCGCGGAGTACGCCGATGCGGAGATGCGCGAGCGTCTCCCGCGTATCAAGGTGCCGCGCGTCGGCCGTCTCGCAACGCTCGTCGAAGAAGCGGAGCGCACTCGCAAGCACAGCGCAACCGAAGTCGCGGCGCTGCTCGCACTCGGCGACAAGCTGATCGGCGGTCCGAAGGGTTACATGGCGCTCGGCGCCTTCAACGCTGCCGAGCGTGCACAAGCACTCGACTTGCTTGGCTTCGCGCGCCAACTCGTCTTCGCTACGTTCTCCGAGAGCCTCGCCTTCTCGCTCGAACGCGCGATCGAAGAACGCTATGCGGCTGCGCGCGCCCACAACCGTGCGATGGCGGACTTCTGCGGCAAGGATCCGCGGCTGATGGGCGTCGCGCTGCTGCCGCTCGATGATCCGCAGACGTCAGTCAAGGAGCTCGAAGGCATCCTGCAGCTCGGCCTCAAGGCGGTGTGGATTCCGCATCGTCCGTGCGGCGGCCGCTCACCAGGTCACAACGATCTCGATCCGATCTGGGCACGACTCGCCGAGGCAGGCGTGCCGTTCGTATTGCACGTCGCGGGCGTGCCGTTGCAGATCGACGCGGCCTGGATGAACACCGGTCGGCCCGTGCCGACCGATTGGCTCGGTACCGGCGAAAACGTGCGCGGCAAGGACATGACGTCGCTGCATCAGCCTGCTGAGACCTTCGTCGGCGCGATGGTGCTCGACGGCGTGTTCGACCGACATCGCGCGCTGCGCGGTGGCGTGATCGAACTGGGTGCCGGCTGGGTGCCGCAGATGGTCAAGCGTCTCGACTGGATTGCGGAGATCTGGAGCAAGTCCGATCCGAACCTGAAGGCGCTGACGCGCAAGCCGTCGCAGCAGATCATCGAGCACATGGCGTTCACGCCGTACGTATACGAGGACGTCGGCGATCTGATTCGTCAGTCCGACAGCCGCCTGTACTTGTTCTCGAGCGACTACCCGCATGCCGAAGGCGGGCGCGCGCCGCTCGAGCGCTTCGGCGCTTCGCTCGCGGGCTGCGACGCAGCTGCGCAGTCGCGCTTCTACTCGGAAAATTTTGCGCGGATGTTCGGCATCGTCTAGTCCATTCCTGCTCGCCGCGAGCACATCGCGTCTGCCCGATCGGATTCATCCCGGCCGATGCGGCTGACGCAACCTGTTGCGTCCGAAAGTGGCGAGTAGCGCTCGGGTCGCGGCAGTACATGTCTTTCCCGGACCATTCTTCCGGGGAGAACTGCTATGAACATTTCGATCGCGCGGTGCGCGTTGCTTGCCGCCGCAACGCTGACTGTGGGCACGGCTGCCGGCGATGGCAGCGACAACTTCCGTCACCAGCGTCCCGCGCTTCGCGTCGTCAATCTCGCTGCGCTCGGCGGCAGCGAGAACGCGGGCAACAGCATCAACGACCAGAGCCTCATCGCCGGATTCGCGAACCTCGCGGACAACAACAGCCGCCATGCGATGCTGTGGTTGTACGGATTCCGCTTCGATCTCGGCACGCTCGGCGGACCGAACAGCAACGTCGCCTGGCCGGTGAAGAACACCAGCGGCTTGATCGCTGGCATCGCGCAGACGACCACGCCGCAGCCGCGCGGCGAGACGTGGAGCTGCCGCAGCTTCTTCGCGTTCCCGACTCGCGCAGTAGCGACCTGCCTCGGTGTCGTATGGGAAGAAGGCAGGATCCGCGCGCTGCCCACGCTCGGTGGCGACAACGGTTTCGCGACCGGCGCCAACAATCATCGACAAGTGGTCGGCTGGGCCGAGAACACGGTCGAGGATTCGTCGTGCGTGCTACCGCAGAAGCTGCAGTTCCACGCGACGCTGTGGGGGCCGGATCTCGACCAGGTTCGCGAGCTGCCGCCGCTGCCCGGCGATAGCACGAGCGCTGCTACTGGCATCAACGACAAAGGCCAGGTGATCGGCATCTCCGGCGCGTGCGGCACCGCTGTCGGTGGCGTCTCCGCGCGGCACGCGGTGATGTGGGAGAAAGGCAAGCCCATCCATCTCGGCAATCTCGGCGGCATCGCCTGGAATACACCGATGGCGCTCAACGAACGCGGCGACGTCGTCGGCTTCTCCAATTTTTCGCAGGAAGACGGCGCGGTCTTCAACGCGCGCGCTTTCCTCTGGACGCGCGGTCGCGGCATCCAGGATCTCGGCACGTTGCCCGGCGACTCGATCAGTCAGGCGCTCGGCATCAACGAGCAGCGCCAGGTCGTGGGCATCTCCTGCACCGCCGGCTTCGCGAGTTGCCGCGGATTCCTATGGGAGCGTGGCGTGATGATGGATGTCAACGATCTCGTCGCGGGCGACTACGCCGATCACGTCTTCACGGCGAACGACATCAACAACCTCGGTCAGATTACCGGCTTCTCACTGAAGGCCGGCACCGAGGATGCGGTACCGATCTGGGCGTTGCCCGCAGCCGGCGACTCGCGTGAGGCGAGCAACGTTGCGCGACGAGTCCTGTTGCCGCCGCAAGTACGCCAGCAGGTTCTGGCGCGCGCGTTCGCGACGGAGGCGCAGCTGGGCCGGTAATTTCCGGACACGCCGCCGCGGTTGGAACCCGCGGCGGCGCTGGTCGCTTGTGATCCTTAGAGGAGTCAGGAAGAAGCGAACTGTGTGATGGTCGTATTGATCGTCGAAGATGAAGCAATCATCGCCTGCTGTTCGGCGGCGATACTCGAAGACGCAGGATTTGCCGTACTCGGGCCGGCGCACACGTCGGGCGAAGCGCTCGAGCTGTCTCGAGGACAGCGACCGGATGTCGCGCTCGTAGATATCGACCTCGAAGCTCACAGCGCAGGAATCGGCGTCGCGCAGCAGCTCCGCGCTCAGTACGGAACTGCGATCGTCTTCACGACCGGCCGGCTCGATCAGGCAACGAGCAATCACGATCTCGCTGTTGCAGTGCTGGCGAAACCCTACGATCCCGCCGAGCTGCCTGGAATCGTCAAGTACGCCGTTTCACGACTGCGTGCCGAACGGCCGCGATCGAGCTCGCGTTACTTCGACCAGTTGACGATGCCGTCGAGAGACGCGGGCGCTGCGGTTCCGGGCAGAGCCGTCGTACCGAGATAGAGAAACGCGACGATGTGATCCTGCGGCGTCAGGCCGAGTTCCGTCTTGGCCTGGGCATCGTAAGCCGCTGCACCGGTCTTCCACATCGCGCCATAACCCAGCGCCTGTGCCACCAGCACCATGTTTTCCACGCCCGCGGCAACCGCGGCGATCTGCTCGATTTCGGGAATCTTGCCAGGTGTGATGTGTGCTGCGACCACGATGATCGTCGGCGCACGCAGCACCTTGCGGCGCTCGCCTTCGAGCTGTTCCGCCGTGGACTGCGGGAACTTCACCAGCGACAGCCGCGCCATTGCTGCGCCGAGTTTGTCGCGAGCCGCACCTTCGAGCACGACGAATCGCCACGGCCGCAGCCGGCCGTGATCCGGCGCCCGCACGGCGGCGCGCATGATCTGTTCGAGATGCGGCTGCGTCGGTCCGGGCTCCATCAGCTTGAGCGCACTGGCGCGTGAGTCGATGGCATTGAGCAAGTCGACCAGGGTTGCGCTCACAGCGGCTTCACCTGCATCGCAAGGTGCAAACGATCGCCGCGCATCGTGCACATCGCGATTTCTACCGTGCTGCTCGAATTCCACGTGCGCGACAGCGCCTGCGACGGAATGTAGACCGGCAGCTTGAACTGCGTATCGACCTGCATGCTGCCCCTCGGCAAGTGCGGAGTAGCCGCTGCGAGACAGCGGCCGAGCGACCACATGCCGTGCGCCACCGCCTGCTTGAACCCAAACATCTGCGCGGTTCTCGCCGTGAGATGAATCGGATTGAAATCTCCCGACACGCGTGCGTAGCGCCAGCCAGTGTTGTCGAGCACATCGAGCGTCTCAGTCGACACGCCGCTCGCCGGTGCATTCGCACGCTCGATCGCCGGGCGCTTGCTGCCTTCTTTGGGTGCTGTGTTACCGCGCGCGAACATCGTGCTGACTTCCTCCCAGACGACAATACCGTTCTGTTCGTAACGCGTAGTGAAGTCGTACTCCTGACCGAAATCGGTCAGCCGCATCGTGTCGAAGTGCACCGTCAATCGCAGCGGCGCACGCTGCTCGACCGGATGCAGCACGCGAATCGTGTTGCGCAGGTGGATCAGGCCGAGCACCTTGACCGGAAAGTTTTTGACGACGAACAGCTGCATGTGCATCGGCATCGCGACGAGATGCAGATAAGCCGGCGGCATCTCCGTGCCGGCCGGCACCGAGCACACGTCGCGATAGCGCTGCAGATGCGCAGCCGACAGCGTCACGCGACGTGCTTCGAGCTCGACGGGTTCGATGACGGTTCCGGGCGGCGCTGTGTACGGCTTCTTACCGAGCAGCACTCGCGCGTAGGCCGGCACCATCGAGGGCAGGCCGCCAAAGGAGATCTTCGCGGTCACGGCACGGCGCGGTCGATCGTGATGTTCAAGGTACTGCCGCCTGCACCTGAGTTCTTCGAAAAATCGTACTCGGCCTCGCCATAGTAATCGCCGCTCTGCGCCTGCGGTGTGCCGGATCGCGACAGACGAGCGACCACTTGCACCCTCGGCACGGTCGCAATTGTACGCGTTGCGATCATCGCGTCGCGCTCGCTCAACTCGATGGTGAGCGGCAGGTCCGCAGAGCTATGGCGCTGCACCGCCAGCGGCGGTCCGCCGGCCGACGGGTCGCGGGCGAGAACGAACAGCGGCAACGGTCCGCCTTTGAGCTGATCACGCACGCTCGGCGCGATCGTAACGGCGACACGGATCGAGCGGTGCGCTGCAGGAGCACCCTCGGCGCCGGCCGTGACAGCGGGCGTACCCTGCCCCGCTTCGTTGAGCTGTTGATTGAGATCCTGGATCTGCCGTTCGAGCATGCTACGCAGCTCCGGCGGCGGATTTTGCGCAAGTAGCACCTGCAACCGATCGCGACCTTTGCGCAGGTCGCCGGCCTGCAGTGCTGCGATGCTGCCGTACCAGAGCGCCTTGGGATGATTGGGAGCGCGTTCGAGCGCAGCATCGAACAGTTGGCCTGCTCTGCCGCCCAACGATGCTTCGTCGGTCATCGCGAGCGCTTCGCCGAGACCGATCATCGCTTCGACGTTCTCACCGCCAGACTTGTCGTATGCGTTCTGGAAGGCGTCGACGGCGAGCGCATATTTTTGCAGCGAGCTGTACGAACGGCCCAGCAGCAGCCAGCCGTTCACGTCGTTCGGATTTTCGGCGAGCTTCGCTTTGAGCTTGTCGAGCAACTCGTCCATCTGCTGCTCTTGGGCGACGCTGGCCTCCGCTGCCTTCCAGTTCCACTTGCTCAGCGTCATGTACAGCCCGGCCGCCAGCGCCGGTACGAACAGCGCGATTGCGATGGCGGAGATGCGCCGCTCTTTCACCGACACGCCGGCATCCGGCTCTCGGCTCCGCAACAGCGGCAGCAGGATCCACAGCAGAGCCGCCGCGATCATGGCGGCGCAGGCGATGATGAAACCGGTCACGAGGCACCCAAGCCGGGATCGGCCGGATCCGTGTCCGGCAGGTGCGACTTGCGGGCAATCACGAACGCGGCGATCGCCCCACCGCCGAGCAGCAGCAGGATCGGCGCGCCCCACAACACCAGCGTGCGTGCCACCAGCGGCGGCTTGTACAGGACGTAGTCGCCGTAGCGATCCACCATGTGCTGGAAGATCTCCTGATCGCTCTTGCCCGCGGCCATCATCTCGCGCACCTGCCGACGCAAGTCGGCCGCGAGCGTCGCATTCGAATCGGCGATCGTCTCGCTGCGACACTGCAAGCACCGCAGCTCACGGATCACACGCTCGTAGCGCGCTTGTTGCGCCGGATCGTCGAACGCCGGAGCCGTGTCGATAGCGAGCGCGAGCTGCATCCACAACAGAGCCGCGATCATGGCGAAGATCTTTTTCATTCGCCCTTCGCTCCGTTCTGGCCGCTCTTCTCGATGCGCGGCAGGAACTCGCGTTCCCACACTTCGATCGTCATCGGCGAAACGAACTTGTAGATGATGATGCCGCGCGCATCGACGAGAAACGTTTCGGGTGCGCCGTACGCGCCCCAGTCGATGCCGACGTTGCCCTCGGGATCGAACGCCGAAACGAGATACGGATTGCCGAGTGCCTGCAGCCAGCGTTGCGCGAGCGGCAGCTCGTCCTTCCAATTCAAGCCGACCAGCGGGATCTCGCCACGCTGCGCGATTTTCATCAGGGTCTCATGTTCCTCGCGGCACGCCACGCACCAGCTACCCCAGATGTTGACCACGTACGGTTTGCCCGCGAGCTCGCGATTGGAAAACTTCTGCGAGGTATCGTCGACCCGCGGCAGCTCGAACTGCGGCGCCGGCTTGCCGATCAGCGGCGACGGCAGCGTTTCCTTGTCGCGTCGTAGACCGATGGCGAGGAACACGACAAGCGTCACGAACAGGCCGATGGGAATGATGAAACGCAACATGTCTGCTTATGCGGCGCTGGTGCCGGCCTGCGCAGGATTCGTCGCGTCAGCGGTCACGCGCTGCCGATAACGCCGATCGCACACAGCGACGAAGCCGCCGATGGCCATCACGAGCGCGCCCAACCAGATGAATCGCACCATCGGCTTGTTTTGCAGTCGCAGGCTCCACGCACCATCGCCCAGCGGCTCGCCCATCGCGACGAACAGGTCGCGATTCCAGCCGCCGTCGATGCCGGCCTCGGTCATCGCGTTCTTCTGCACACGGTAGACGCGCTTCTGCGGATACAGCTT